>CALCWC010000032.1 GCA_937905985.1 uncultured Verrucomicrobiales bacterium
CCCGCAACCATGCGGGTTAGCGCTCCGCTACCGGAGCGCTATGGGACGGCAGTGAAAAAAATTCTGAATTTTGGCCTTCAGGCGTATTAATGGGGCAGAGAGTTGAGTGAATGGCCTTGGCCAACCCGCCAGGTGAACCTCTCGTTTCCATTCACAAAATTCTCGCAAACAACAAAAACATCATTAAATTATGAATACAGAAAACACATATGGCATGCACATTCTAGTCCCTGATCACTGGGAAGATCGCGATGATATCCATGTCCCGTTCGAATCTTTCAACCCATTCGTGGTGACCGAACCCGTTACCATGCTCGTTCAGCTGACGGTTGACGACGAGGGAGCGCTCCACATGACCCCGGAAGGAGGAACAGGAAAGGTTGTGTCAATAAGCGCCGCGCTGCCGGAAGGAGAATGGGAAAGGAAAGGGGATCCAGACTATTGGCAAAGTTCTGAGATTGCACAGTTGGAAGCGGGTAGATACACCTGCGGCGGTTTCCTGCACAACAAACAGAACGAGAGCCGTTTCGTATATTACGCCATAAACTTTACGCCGGTAGCGCCCTTGGTGGTTGAGGTGGATTCATGCCCGGAGCCTCCCCGCACGGTGTGCTGCAAGCAGCAATGCTCGTGTGGCGGTAACGGCGAAAACGGAAACCTGTACAAGGGTGCTATCATCAATCTCTGCCAGCTTGGGGAGGACACCTGCGCCGCAGATGCGGAGATCGTGCCCGACATTGCGGCCTCAACCGGTCCCGGTGTGGTGCCCAACAAGCTCATCCGCAGAAGCATTTGGGACTGGAACGCCACGCTGGAAGGCGACACCCTGAATATCGAAACGGCGGACAAGTGCATCCTGCCGTTCAACGTGGATTGGCAGCACGGCACCGCCAGCCCTACAGGCACGGCAACCAACCTGCCCTTCCAAATCCAGTTGCTGGATGACAACTTCAATCCCTGCACCAGCGGCAATCCTGCATACTACATGCTCTGCGACGACCAAAACTGCCGCGTGGTGTTCTCTGCATCAACAGGCAAACCGGAGCGCGTGATTTCCGCGGATGACAAGGTCGTGACCGCAGAGCAGTACAACGCAGGTGTGGTCACCCGCTTTGATGCTTCTGGAAACGTCGTCAGCTGCTACTCGGCGCGCGATGGCCTCATGCTTGCCGCCCAGCAAGACGACGGCTCTCTCAACATCGCCTATTTCGCACCTTCCGCCGTTACAGTCAACCCGGACGGCACCTACACAACCACGGGCGACCCCTTCCGCACGCAAAACTTCCGCACCGTCAGGGATAACGACGGGCGTCTGGTCACCACCATCACGCGCAGGCAGGGCACACTTCCCGCCACCATCGTCACGCGCACGGTGGAACCCGGTAAAGTCACTATCGTCCAAGGCAGCGGGAATGAGGCAATCCAGCAAACATTCCAGGGTTACCAAGCTCCGAACAACATGCGGTATGTCATTGAGACGGTGGAAAAAGAGGACAACAGCGCTCCCGCAATCAATACCATCACAGAGGAGCAGTTCACGCCCCAAGGCCTTTGCCGCTTGCACCATACAGACGGGCGCGGCTCCGATGTCGCCCAGGTCACCTCGTACAACTACGATGAGAATGCGCGCCTCAGCCGCGTGAACCGCCCGGACGGCAGCTACACGCGCTACGAGTACGACACGCTCGGGCGCGTGGTGCTGGAGGCGGAGCCCTGGGCCGGGGGCGGTGAGAAGGTGACCACCACCACCTACAGCACAGCCCGCTTCTTCGATTGCCGCCCCGCCTCCATCGAGGTGAGCTACCACAACAACACGGTCAGCACGGAAACCCGCACCTACGAGGACTCCGCCGCTGTCAACCGCATGACCGTGAACACCACCGCAAACGGCATGACGCGCACGCGCGTTGTGGAGACCTATGGCCGCACGCCCGCGTATGCCTACGCCGCCGGCAGGGTCAAGTCCGTCACGGATGTCTCCGGTGTGCAGACCATCCATGAATACGCCGCCACCGCAGCCCATGGGGCGGTACACCTCCACACCGTCACCACCAAGGCGGCGGGTGTCCTGGTGGCCGGGCAGAGCACAAGGAGGGAGGAGTACATTGCCGCTGACGACACGGTGGTGTTCATGCAGGAAAGCGTGTGGGACGGCTCGGATTGGCAGCTGCTTTCCACCACTGCCGCCCAGTATGATGAGCAGCACCGCCGCACCCGCACCACGCATGGCAACGGCAGGTTCTCCACCAAGACCTGGATGTGCTGCGGTGTCCTTTCTGAAACGGACGAGGACGGCGTGCAGACCGACTACGCCTACGATTCCGCCCAGCAGCTGGTGGAGACCACCCGCGCCGCCGTGTATGATGGCGACACCTGCATCACCCCGGAAACCATCACCGAGTACGTGCGGGACGCCGCTGGACGTGTGATCATCACCACCACCCGCGCGGGCGCGCTCACCACGGTCACATGCACCGCGTATGATGCCGTCGGGCGCGTCGTCGCCCAAACGGATGCCTTGGGCCGCACCACCACCACCGCCTACAGCGCAGACGGTCTCACCACCACGCAGACAACGCCCTCCGGTGCCACGCTCGTCACCACCCGCAACACGGACGGCAGCACCGCGCACGTCTCCGGAACCGGGCAGCGTGAGCTCAAGTACGCCTACGATGTGAGCAGCGGACGCATGCGCACCACCGTGCGCCTGGCGGACAACAGCATCCTCTCCCAGACCCTGGAGAACGGCTTCGGGGAGACCGTGGTGGAGACCGCGCCCTCCACCACAGGGTTCATCTACACGCGCAGCGAGTACAACAACCGTGCCCAGCTCACACGCATGTATCAAGACACGAGCATGGGTGCCACGCCCACCGCCTCCACCCTGTTCGAGTACGACTCCTTCGGCAATGTCACGCGGCGGGTGCTGGCGCTGGATGAGGAACCCACGCCGCTCAACTCCCCTGTGGAGGAATTCGCCTACGGCGTGGAGGAGGGAACGGATGGCATCTATTCCGTCACCACCCGCACGCGCTACAATGCGGCGGGCACGGCGCTCTCCTCCACACGCAAGGAGCTTGTCAGCAGCCTTTCTTCCACGCTGGCGGAAAAATCGGTTGCCATCGATGAACGCGGCTTGACAAGCACCGAGTGGACGGAGTATGGTGCAGGTACGGTCAAGGATTCCTACAGCTCCGTTCCCACCAGCTCCATCACCGCCCACCAAGTGATGGTGGACGGCTTCACCGTCTCGCATTCCGACCACGCGGGCGTGGCTTCCACGCAGTCCCGACGGTTCACGGAGACGGGCTTGGAGCTCACCCAAACGGACGGTCGCGGCAATGCCACCACCACCTGCACGGACATCGCGGGGCGCACCGTCAGCGTCACGGATGCCGCAGGCAACACGTCCACCACCGCATACAATCCCTACTTCGATGAGCCCTCTGTTGTAACAGACGCCTGCGGCAAGACCGCCTGCTACAAGTACGACATCCGCGGGCGCAAGGTGGCGGAAT
>CALCWC010000033.1 GCA_937905985.1 uncultured Verrucomicrobiales bacterium
GTGACTTGGGGTGTGACTTGGGGTGTGACTTGGGGTGTGACTTGGGGTGTGACTTGGGGTGTGACTTGGGGTGTGACTTGGGGTGTGACTTGGGGTGTGACTTGGGGTGTGACTTTCTTGGAGGCGGATGGTGAGGTTGACAAATCCGTGGGCGCATTCAATTTCAGGCGCGGGCATATCTTGCTCCGCGCAACTTTTAACGAGCAGACCAATACCGCGCCCCCAAGACTCCATGGTTCCGCGACGGTAGAAAACATTGGCAATGGTTGGATTGGCCGGGAGAGAACCGTAGCTCTCGTTCATGAAATCCCGCCATGAAAGCCCGAATGGAAACGAGCCTGGGTTTTGGAAAACAATGCGGTCATCGTATATTGCCAAGCTGGGAGTAGCGTTTTCCGCATTCCAAGCGCGGTGGCATAGCATGTTGACCGCCGCCTCCTTAATGGCCTCATAGGGGACGGACAGGCGGTCATCCCGGAACTTGGAATCCATCCTTCCCGCGAGGTTCAAGTGCTTCAAGCAGAAAGCGACAACGGCATCATATTGCATGAAAAGGTTACCCTCGCACACGGTTTGATCACGGAAGACGCGCTTGTCTGTTCCCTCGAAACGAGCTAGGCGTACCTTGCACTGGGGATGGAAAGCGGCGGGATCTTTACCGAACAATACCACAGCAGCGTTTAGAAGCACGCCGTCCTTGCGTGCCACACCGAGCTTTTGCATGATTTGCAACGGTTGGCGCAGGGTCATGGCAGATGCCGGGATGCGGTGGTTCGCCATGCCATCCTGCAGGGTTTGAAAGAGCAGCTCGGTATCTATGTCGTGGACGGATAGTTCCGGATTGGGCATGTTTTCCCAGCTGAAGCGGCGGGGATTGCTCAATTTCAACCTTTCCTCGTAAAGCTGGCGCGGCATGGGAGCCGTGGTGTTTTCCACCTTGTAATAGGAGCGGCCATCGTAGGAATAAGGCCCGTTCTTGAAATTGGCTGCATCAAAGAAGAGCGCAATCACGAACGAGCCCGGTTTCTCGTCTAGCTCCACGTACTGCGCCTCCACGTCAACCGCAGGATCTATCTTGCGTAATTCTTTCGCGATTTCCTGACGTGTGGTGTCCGATACGCTTTGCCCTGCGACACGCATGTTAGGCGAGATGCCGAAAAGGAGCCAGCCGCCATCTGAATTCAAAAAGGCGCAAGCGCTTTCCATGCCCTTGCGAAGCTCACCGGTCGTCTTCTTGACCTCCAGGGTGGAAGATTCTCCCCCGGCAATCATCTTTTTGATTTCTTGGATGCTAATCATGCTGCAATGCAGATTATTTGCCGCATTATACCATCTGGAGAAGCAATGGCAAGCTGCTTTTGGGCTGGGAGGGCAAAGGAAAACCGCCCGGCTCCGAAAGGAACAGGGCGGCTTGAATACGGGGGATAGGACTTGAACCTACGACCTCCACCATGTCAAGGTGTTGCTCTACCAACTGAGCTACCTCCGCATGAGCTGGGCAGGGATGGATTCGAACCATCGAAAGCAAACGCTAGCAGATTTACAGTCTGCCCCCTTTGACCGCTCGGGAACCTACCCATACTGGAGATGCAGGCTGCCGAAGCAGCGTGCGGCGGCAATATACAGGAGAACGCGCGCGCATGCAAGCCTTTTTTTTACTTAAACGCAATTTTTTTTCGCAAGCACAAAAAAACGCCCCGTTCTGCAAGGTACAGAACGGGGCGTTCAAAAGCCCGCGCGCAATGCGCGCCTCTATCTACAAATTGTCAATCGTAGATGAAGCGAGATTTCACGCTTTGCTGCGCAGTTCCTCCACCTGTTTGCGGAGTTCACGGAGCTCGCGGAGGGCGTCCGGCATGCGGCGCAGGGCGGCGTACTGCTTCATGGCATCCTTGTAGGGGGAGCAGGGGGCGCCGAAATAGGCCTGGCCGCCGTCCAGGTTGCTGATAGCGCCGGTGCGTGCGGCGAGGATGGCCTGGTCTCCCACGGTAAGGTGGCCGGCCACGCCCACCTGTGCCGCCAGGGTGACGTACTGGCCAATGTGCGTGCTGCCGGCAATGCCGCTCTGGCTGCACATGACGGTGTGGTTGCCCATGGTGACGTTGTGCGCCACCTGCACCAGGTTGTCCAGTTTGCAGCCGTCGCCGATCACTGTTCTGCCGAAGCGAGCGCGGTCAATGGTGGCGTTGGCGCCGATATCCACATGGTTGCCGATGACAACGATGCCTACCTGGTCGATGGTATCGTAGCATCCGGTTTCCTTGTTGAGGAGGAAGCCGAAGCCATCCGAGCCGATGACGGCACCGGGCTGCACGGTGACGTGGTGACCGAGGATGCAGCGTTCACGCACCACCACGCGGGCGTGCAGCTTGCAGTGCTCACCCAGCTTGGCGGATTTGCCGATGACGCAGCCGGGGCCGATGTCGCACCCGTCGCCAATCTCCGCATCCGCCTCCACCACGGCGTTCGGGCCAATGTGCACCTTGTCCGCGTTGAAGCGCGCGGTGGGGTGTACCACGGCGCCTTCCTCCACGCCCGGAGTGAACACGTTGGCGGCTTTCATGAAGTGGTCCACCAGCGCGTTGAACGCCAGGGAGGGGTTTTCCACCTCCACCAGTCCCACGCCCTCCGGGTGCTGCGGCAGCGCCGGCGGCACCAGAACCACGCTGGCCTTGGTGGAAAGGAAATCCTTGAAGTATTTCTCGTTTCCCAGGAAGGAAACGTCACCGGGGCAGGCTTCATCCAAAGAAGCGACTCCGGAGATTTGCACCTCCGGAGCCGTGTTGAGAAGTTTGCCGCCGGTGAGCTTGAGAACGTCGTCAATCGAGAGGTTCATAGCTCGGAAAGCGGGTATCTGTCGTTTGCTTATTCCTCGGCAGGAGCGGCTGCAGGGGCGGAACCGTCGCCGTACAGGCGCTTCAGCTCGGCCTGCGGGTCAAACCCGGCGGGAGCACCGGCATTGAGCTGCTTGAGCACTTCCGGGGTGATGTCGAAGCTCTTCTTCATGTACGGATAGACCGGGGTGCCGATGCCGATTTCCGGCTGGGGGGACAGGGCGCCGGAGTCCAGCACCAGGTCGGCACCCACCTTCTCGGCCACGGTGTTGATGGCGTTCTGCACTTCCTCCATCAGGAGTCGCATCTCACGGTTGCGCAGCTCGCGGAAGGCCACGTTGCGGCGCTGCACGAAGTCCTTGAGCTCCTGCTCGCGGGCGCGGAACTCGTTCTGCTTGGCGTTGAACTCGGTCTGCAGCTTCTGGCGGGCGGTATCGGAAAGGCTGCCGTCGTTCTTGTCGAGAATCTTCTTGGCTTCCTCCTGAAGCTCGCGGAGACGGTCCTCACGGGAGGCGATGTCCTTCTTGATTTCCGCCAGCTGCTTCTGCAGCACGGATTCGGTGTCGAAACGCTTGTAGAAGAGCGTGTAGAGCTCCTTCACGTTGACCGTGGCAACCTTGAGGTTGGAGCTGGGGGCTGCTGCTGCGGGAGCGGCCGGGGCCTGGGCTTCAGCAGAAAGAGTAAAAGCGCAAAGCGCAACAACTGCAGTGGTGATGATAGGGAACTTCATAACGGTGTTACCTTTGATGTGCCTTTATTCTAAAAGTGAGACGCACGCAAGTCAAGTGTTGCGTGCGTCAAAATTCGTGAAAAATGCGGCATGCGCCGCGCGGTTCAGATGAAGGTGCGGATGACGGCGCCGCGGCGCAGGCGCTCCACCCACTCGCGGTAGCGCTTCTCGCTCTGTTTGCGACGCACGGCATCATCCATCTTCTGGCGCACCTCCGGGTTGCTGAGCGGCGGGGCGGGGGCCAGGTGCTTGTCGCGCACGCGGACAATGGTGAAGCCGTAGTTGTCTGCCATGGGGCCGAAGATTTGCCCCGGTTCCACGCTGAACACCACGTTGGCGAAATCCACGGCCAAATCACAGCGCTTGATGCTGGGCCAGCGCCCGCCGTCCTGCGCATGGGCGTCGCGCGAGTAGGTGCGGGCGGCCTCGGCAAAGGAGATGCTGCCGGAGTCCAGGCGGTTGCGCAGGTCGCACGCAAAGGCGTAGCGTTCCTGCGGAGACTGCTCCGGGTTGTCCTGGTCCATGGCGGGAATGAAAATCTTGTCGTACTCCACGGCGTCTTGGGTGATGTCGCGGTAGTCGGACTTGGAGGTGTTGTACTCCTCCTGGATTTCATCGGGCGTGGGCGGGATGTCGCGCTCGTACTTGGAGGCGCGCATGGCCTGCACGGTGACCTCCTTTCGGACGGAGTCGCGGTACTCGCTGAGGCTCATTCCACCCTTGCGCAGGGCTTCCAGGAAGGCATCGCGGTCGCCGTTGAACCCCATGAGGATGCGGCGGTTGATTTCCTGATCAATCTGGTCCTCCTTCATGAGGTAGCCCTTGGTCTCGAAATCGCTGAGCACCAGCTCGCGCTCGATGAGGTCGTTGAGCACCTCCTTCTTGGCCTTCACCAGCTCCGAGTTGAAGCGCGGACCCTGCTGCGGGTAGAGCAGGGAGAGCTCGCGGAAGTAGGGAGCCAGGCGCATGCGGACCTCGCTGGCGGTGATGGGGCGCCCGTTCACGGTGGCGGCAATGCGGTTCACCACGCCGCCCTGCGGCTCCGGTTGCTGTTCTGACTGCGCACCCGCCGCTTGCGCCGGTGCGGCACAGCTAATCAGCAGGGCGGAAAGGCAAAGGGCTTTGACGGCTGGCTTCATGTTGCGCCCATTGTACCACATGTCCGCCCCGTGGCAACACACTTCTCTGCCATGCGCGCCAACTCAATCCCCGGTGGGGGAGGTGCCGCGGCGCAGGGCCTCTGCAAAGCTGGCGGGAAGCCCGGTGCGCGCTATCTTGGGGGCGGCGGTTTCTACATCGTAGGCCACGCGGCGCAGGGTGATGCTCGCCGCGCGGTCGTCTACCAGGGCATAGGCGGCGCGGGGGTCGCCGTCGCGCGGCTGGCCCACGGAACCGGGGTTGACCAGATACCGCGCGGCAGAATCCAAGGGAAGGGTGAAGGAACCGTCGGCATCGTACTCCACGGGGATGCTCTCCACGGTGCCGCCCCGCATCACGAACGCGGCGGGGCGGTGGGTGTGGCCGAAGATGCATACGCGCTCCTCCGTGGCGTTCAGCGCGGCGGCGGCATCCTGCGTGCCGGAGATGCGCCCCCAGATGCGCGGGGCGTACGGCGTGGCATGCCAGATGCGGCACCCGCGGTGCACGGCGGTGAGCGGCAGCGCGTGCAGCCATTCCGCCTGTTCCTCGCTGAGCATGCCGCGCGTGGTGTCTATCATGGAAATGTACATGGGCACGCCGAAGACGGCGGGTTTGAACATGGCGGCCTCATGGTTGCCGCGCACGGCGGCGGCCAAGTGCGGTCGCACCAGCTCCAGGCATTCCGAGGGGTTGCCGTTGAAGCCCACTATGTCGCCCAGGCTCACGGCCTCGTCCACGCCGTGCGCGCGCATATCCGCCAGCACGGCCTGCAGGGCCTCCAGGTTGGCGTGGATGTCTGAAAGGACGGCGAACATCACTCCTGTCCGAGCAGCTGCTGAAGGCGCGACTTGAAGTCCGGTATGCCCTCGCCGAGCGCGGCGGCAATCGGGATGATTTCCACCTTGGGGAAGCGCTGCTGCAGGATGGCCAGGTTCTCCGCGGCGCAGTCTGCATCCATCTTGTTGGCCACAATCACCCAGGGACGTGTGGCAAGCTCCTCCGAGTACAGCTTGATTTCCTTGCGCAGCGTCTGGATGGCCTCCACGGGGTCGTGCTCCAGCCCGGTCATGTCCACCACGAACAGTAGCACGTGGCAGCGCATGATGTGGCGCAGGAACTCATGCCCCAGCCCGCGGTTCTGCGATGCGCCCTCGATGATGCCGGGGATGTCCGCCACAATGGCGCGGGAGTAGTCCTCGAACTCCACGGTGCCCACAATGGGCTGCAGCGTGGTGAACGGGTAGTCCGCCACCTTGGGCGTGGCGTTGGAGATAGCGGTGAGCAGCGTGCTCTTGCCGGCGTTCGGGTAGCCCACCAGGCCGGCATCCGCAATGCGGCGCAGCTCCAGGAAGAACACGCCGCTTTCCGCCTCTGTGCCGTACTCGAACTTGATGGGCGCCTGGTCCGTGGCGGTGCGGAAATGCCAGTTGCCGCGGCCGCCCTTGCCGCCCTGGCACAGGATGAACTTCTGCCCCGGCTCCGTGAGGTCGGCTATCTGCTCAAGCTCAATGCCTTCGCCCTCCCTCTCCAGCCAGGTGGCTTCCTGCATGGTGGCGGCGTTGCTGCGGTACACGATAGTGCCCTGCGGCACCCTGCCGATGACGGTCCTGCCGTCCTTGCCGTGCTTGCGGGCGTGCATGCCGGGCATGCCGTCGGTGGCCACTAGCTTGGGGTCGTAGAAGTATGCGCGCAAGTCGTTGGTGCCGGAGTCCACCTCCAGCACCACGCTGCCGCCGTCCCCGCCGTCCCCGCCGTCGGGGCCGCCGCGTGGCACGAATTTCTCCCGTCGGAAGCTTGCGAGCCCGTTGCCCCCCTTTCCGGCCTTGGCGAATATTCTGATGTTGTCGACAAACATGCAGGGGCAGGATAGTGGAAACTGTTAGGGAAGTCAAGGGAAAGTTAGCTTGCCAAGGTGCGGTGGGCGCGCTATACTCCATTCACCATGAGTTCCGAACCGCAGGACTTGAACGAATTCGACGCCACGGATTGCGGCCTCGCCGCGCTGATGCTCGGCGTGGTGCCGGCCATCATCCACTTTGTCTTTTGTGGCGGTATGGACTCCCTCGTCGTCACGGGTATCATGGGAGCCATCGGCGCGTTCCTGGGCGTGGCGGTTTGGGCAGTGGCCTACTACACGCATACCCGCCTGGTGGGCATCCTGGTGAATCTGGCGGGCTGCATCCTCACCCCCATCTACATTGCCGTTGCCGTCTACCTCTGGGCCTACGGCTCCCCTGAAACCGCTGGTGCCCCGCCCGCGGAGGAGGCGGCGCAGGTGGCCACGGATGGGGAAACGCACTAATCCTGCCGTTTGTTTGGCAGGCCGAGGATGGTGCCGGGGATGATTTTGTGCCCGGCGAAAAAGCTTTCCGCATTCATCTTGCGCGCGCCGGGCGGCTGCATGGTGGTGATGAGCAATGCGCCGCCGTGCGGGCCTCCGCATGACACCAGCATGCCGTCCGGGCCGGATTCCAGCACCATGCCGGGGAGGGAGTCCGCGGGCTTCTTGGCCTTGGAGAACAAATCGATAGGCGGGTAGATTTTCAGCACCTTGTCTTCCCCGCTCTTCACGGAGGGGTAGACGGTGTAGGTGCCGGGCCAGGAGTGGTATGCGCGTATCTTGCGCGCCACCTGCGTGGCCGGCTGGTTCCAGTCAATCTCGCCGTCTGCGCGGTGCAGCTTGGGCGCGTAGGTCATCAGGCTTTCGTCCTGCTCCTGGCGGTCGTCCGCGCCGTCCTCCAGACAGGAGATGGCGTCCATCAGCGCATCAGGCGCCAGCTCCGCCAGCGTGTCGTGCAGGGATTCCGCGGTCTCCGTGCCGTTGAGCGGGATGGAGAGCTGGCAGATGATGTCGCCTGCGTCCAGCTTCTTGACCACATGCATGATGGTGATGCCCGTCTCGTCGTCGCCGGCCTCGATGGCCGCCTGAATACAAGAAGCGCCGCGGTGGCGCGGCAGCAGGGATGCATGGGCGTTGATGCACGCCACCTTCGGCGTGTCGATGACTTCCTGGGAGAGGATCTGCCCGTAGGCCATCACCACCACAATGTCTGGTTCATAGGCGCGCAGCTGCGCCACGGCATCGGCGTCTCTCATGTGCTCCGGCTGGAAAACAGGTATCCCCGCCTCTTCAGCCAGTACCTTGATGCGCGGCGGTGTCAACACCATGTGACGCCCCACCGGCCGGTCCGGTTGGGTGATGAGCGCGACAAGTTCCCCTGTTTCCTCCAAAGCTCGGAAACAGGGCAGGGCTATGTCGCCCGTTGCCATCATGACAATCCGCATACGCTATGTTATGACCGAAACGCCGCATGCTGTCAAGAAATTTCGTGCGGCCGAGCCTCGGCGAGGATGGTGTGGTAGAGGTGGAGCAAAGTGTCAATCATCTTTTCCTTGCCCAAGGCCTCTCGGCAGCGCTCCCGGCCGTGCGCGCCCATGCGGAGCGCGGTCTCGGCATCTTTGGTGGTCTCCAGCACGGCTTTTACGAACCCCTCACGGTTCATGGGAGAAAGGATGAATCCGGATTTCCCCTCCTCCACGTGCTGGGTGCTGCCGCAGCAGTCGGAAAGGATGACGGGCAGCCCGGCCACGCGGGCCTCTTTCACCACGGTGGGGCCGGTGTCGCCCAGGCTCATGTGTACCAGCGCCCAGGATTCGGAAAGCAGGGATGCCACCTCCTCGCGCCCCACAATGCCCACCACCTCCACGTTCGGCGGAATCTCCTTGGGCGCGAAGCCGGGCGGGAAGCCTGCCAACTTCAACTTGACGTGGGAAAGGCGCGGGTCGGCAAAGGCTTCTATCAGGAACGCCACGTTCTTGATGTTGGTGTAGGTGCCGATGTAGAGGCATTGCGGCGTGGCAGAGGGTTTGCGCTCGATGTGGAAGAAGCGGTCCTCCACGGCGTATTCCAGGTGGATGGGCTTGGCGGCGGGCACGACCTCGCGCACGCGGTCCGCCGCCCACGGGGATTCCGTGGTGATGCGGCTGATGCGCCTCCACACATACGGTTCGTATAGGCTGTGCAGGTACACATGGTAGTTGAACCAGGCCCGCTTGACGTATGCCCGCATGGCTCCCTGCACAGAATGGAGTTTGGCTCCATGGAAATCCGCCGCGCACAGGCCGTAGCAGTCCTCCGTTCCCCAGGAATGCACCATATCCGGCTTGATGCGTGCAAGCTCCCGTGCCACCTTCATTCGGTCCAGCGCGTGCAGCGTGAACGGCCCGAAAAGCCGCTTGTAGCGCGGCAGCACGTGGATGCGCTGCCCCAGGGATTCAAAGCACAGCGGCTGCCGCACATGCCCGCTGAATGTCATCCAGTGCACATCGAATTCATTTTGCCGCGCCAGGCTCTCATGCAGGGCCACCAGCCACACATCGTAGTGGTTGTCGTAGTCTGGCAGTTTATCGGTGTACAGCCAAGCTGGAAAGTTCGCCAAAATCGCAATGGTCTTCTTTCCTCCCTCGTTCATGCATGTGATTATGCCTGCGGGCAGGGGAGAGTCAAGCCCATTCTGATGCGCGTCATGCACGCGCGCTGCCACGGGCGCGCCTTGACCCACCGCGGGGGACGGCATAGAATGGGGCATCCCATGAAGAAGAAGACACATCAGTTTCAGACGGAGGTGCGGCAGTTGCTCGACATCGTGATTCATGCGTTCTACAGCGACCGCGAGGTGTTTGTGCGAGAGCTGGTTTCCAATGCGTCTGACGCGCTGGAGAAGCTGCGCCTCAAGCAGCTCACGGAGCATGCCGTGTACCAGCCGGAGAGGGAATTGCGCATAGCCCTTGCCACGGACGAGGAGGCCCACACCCTCACCATTGCGGATGCCGGCATCGGCATGACCAAGGATGAGGTGGTGGAGTACCTGGGCACCATCGCGCATTCCGGCACCAAGAAGTTCCTGGAGGCCATGAAGGAGAGCAAGGGCGGCGCGCAGGACCTCATCGGCCAGTTCGGCGTGGGCTTCTACAGCGTGTTCATGGCGGCGGACAAGGTGGAGGTGACCACGCGCTCCTGGGAGCCTGACGCCGCGCCCGTGAAGTGGACCAGCGACGGCCAGGAGGGCTACGAGCTGGAGGACGCCGCGGAGGATACCCCGCGCGGCACCAGCATCCTCATCCACCTGAAGGAGGATGCGTACGATTTCGCCAAGCCGGAGCGCCTGCGCTACATCATCGGCCGGTACAGCAACTTCGTGGGCTTCCCCATCGATTTGAATGGGGAGCTGCTCAACACCGTGCAGGCCATCTGGATGAAGAGCAAGAAGGATGTGAAGCCGGAGGAGTACGAGGGCTTCTACCAGTACATCTCCCACACGGAGGAGAAGCCTCTCACCTACATGCATTTCAGCGCAGATGCGCCGATTGTGCTCAACGCTCTGCTGTACGTGCCGGAGGAAAACCCGGAGGCCATGGGCTTTGGCCGCTGCGAGCCCGAGGTGTCGCTGTACTGCCGCAAGGTGCTCATCGACAGCAAGCCCGAGAAGCTGCTGCCGGAGTGGCTGCGCTTCCTGGTGGGCGTGGTGGACAGCGAGGACCTGCCGCTCAACATTTCCCGCGAGATGCTCCAAGACAACTCCCTCCTCCGCAAGGTTTCCGGAATCATCACCAACCGTTTCATCAAGCACCTGGAGGGCATTGCCAAGAAGGACGAGGACGAGTACCAGAAATTCTGGCGCACATTCTCCCGCTACATCAAGGAGGGTGTGGTCACCAGCTGGGAGCACAAGGATGCCCTCGGCAAGCTCCTGCGTTTCGAGTCCACCTTCACCGAGGACGGCAAGCTCACCTCCCTGGCGGACTATGTGGGCCGCATGAAGGAGAACCAGAAGGACATCTATGTGCTCTACGGCGCCACCCGCGCCCAGCTGGAGCATTCCCCGTACCTGGACGCGCTCAAGGCGCGCGGGTTCGAGGTGGTGTTCCTTACGGACGGCGGTGACCAGTTTGTGATGGATTCCTTGATGAAGTACGACGACAAGGCCATCAAGTCCATCGACCGCGCAGACCTGGAGCTGCCGGACGCCCCCAACGCCCAGCCGGACGCCCCCTGCCTGGAGGAGGACGAGGCGCAGGGCCTTGCCTCCTGGGTGGGCGACACCTTCAAGGAGCGGTTTAGCAAGGTTTCCACCAGCGACCGCGTGACCAGCGCGCCCGCCATTGCCCTGCAGGGCAGCGGGGATGTCTCCCCGGAGGTGCGCGCCTACCTCAAGGCCATGGGCCAGACCGTGCCGGAATCCCACCCGGAAATTGCCTTCAACCCGCGCAACCCCGTGGTGATGAAGCTTGCGGAGCTCCGCAAGAGCGACGAGGCGCTGGCCACCCTGCTGGCGGACCAGCTCATCAACACCGCCCTGCTGCGCGCCGGCATGCTGGATGACCCCGCCAAGCTGGCGGACAACTCCCAGCAGCTGCTGGAGAAGCTGCTCAACCGCTGAACCGCGCCCGCATGAGCGCACCGCCCGCCATGCCCCCGCAACCGCCGCCCCTGCCCGCAGAGGGAGGGGCGGAGGCTCCGCACCGCAGCGTGCTGCGCATGCCCGCCGGCAAGAAACCGCAGGGCACCCGCATGGTGCCGCCACGCAAGCCCCTGCCGCCGGAAACGCGCCTTGGCGACTACACCATCCTGCGCTCCCTCGGCGAGGGCGGGTTCGGCATCACCTACCTCGCCTATCGCACCGCCACAGGGGACAAGGTGGTGATGAAGGAGCACATGCCATGCGGGCTCGCCATACGCGCGGAGGACGGCCTGACCGTGCGTGCCGTGTCGCCCGAGGCGGCGAAGCGCTTGGAGGCGGGCAAGCTGGAGTTCCTGCGGGAGATGACCGTGCTCACCGGGTTGCGCCACCCCGGCATCGTGCCCCTGTTGGGCAGCGTTCAGGCCAACGGCACCATCTACTACATCATGGGGTATGTGCGCGGCACCTCGCCGCGTCCGCAACGCCAAATCACGCTCGACGAAGCCGAGCGCAGGCGCGATGCACGCGTTATCCGCCGCCACCTGCTCTCCATGCTGGACACGCTGGAGTACCTCGGCCAGAACGATGTGGTGCACCGCGATATCAAGCCGGAGAACATCATTATCTCTGACAAGGACGAGCCCGTGCTGCTGGATTTCGGCTCCGCGCGCCAAATCGGCGGAGGCAAGGCCTTCCCCAATATCTACACCCCCGCCTTTGCCGCGCCGGAGCAGGTGACCGCCGCCACCGACGAGGAACTCGCCGAAACCATCGGCCCGTGGACGGATCTCTATTCCCTCGGCGTGGTATGCTACTACTTCGTCATGCGCATGCTCCCGCCGCGCGCGGAACAGCGCTTGCGCGCGGAAACGGACCCCTATCTCCCGCTCACGGGGCACGCGGATTTGGTGGACTACTACACGCCCGCGTTCCTGAACGCCATCGACAAGGCGTTGGAGCTCAACCCGCTGGACCGCTGGCAGAGCGCACAGGAGTGGAAACTGGCCATCTGCCTGGGGCAAATGCCGCTCTCCCGCCGCTACAAGGAGCGCGTGCGCCGCTGGGCCATCGCAGGCGGTGTCGTCATGCTCGCCCTCGGCTCCGTCACCGCCTGGGCCCTGAAAGAACGGCATGACGCCGTGGAGCTCTACCAGAACAGCCTGGTGTTCGCAGACGGCCTGCAGCGCGAGTACAACCGCCTGTCCATTGACATGCCGAACTCCACCCAGCTCCAGCAGAGCCTCGGTGAACGCATTCAAGACTACCTGCAGACCATGCAGCAAGCAGGCGCGGACGACGAGAAGCTGGAGAGTGCCATCGGCCTGGCCTGGCGCAGTCTGGGGCTCATCTATCTGGAGCGCCTGGAGAACACCGGCGCGCAAGAGGCCTATGCCCATGCCGAGTACATCTTCCGCGGCCTTCTTGAACAGCATCCGCAGGAGCACCGCTATGTGCTGGACTTGGCGCGCTCGGTGCGCGGCCTGCTGGAGGTGGCGCAGCGCCGCGGCGATGTGGCGCGCGTGAAGGCGCTCAATGATGAACTGCGCGGCCTGGTGGCCACTGTTTCCGATACTGACGAGCAGCGCGATATCCTGTTGCGCGGCGAAGTCATGCTCAACGATGCATGGCTGGCGCAGATGGATGGGAGGCTTGACGATGCCTTCAAGCACGCCCGCGCCGCCGTGGAATTCCACCGCGGCCAAGCCAAGCTGCATCCCCAGGAGATGGCGGTGCAGCTGGAGCTGGGAAACGCCCTCTGCTCCCTTGCCGAGCTGGAACTCTGCAACGGGAATGATTCCGAAGCCTGGCAGGAGGCGTACGACATTTTCAAGGAACAGGCGCGCATCAACCCCTATCGCCTTTCCCCGCTGGAGGGCATCGTGCGCGTCTACCGCGGCTGGGCCGAGGTGGCGGAACGCAGCGCCGAAGCCGTGTTCAGGACCCCCGAGGCCGACGAGCATGAAAAAACCGCTCTCGCCCACTACGCCAACCTCATCGCCCTCTGCGTGGAGATGGAAAAGCTCAACAGCCACCATATCGGCTACGTCTGCACGGAGTGCAACGCCTTGCTGGAGCGCGCCCACCTCTGCGTGTTCCAGGGTAACCCGCAGGAGGCCGTCTCCCTCTGCCGCGGCATCATCGGGCGCCTTGACCCGCTGCTCCCCAAGCGCTCAGACGACATTACCCTGCAGGAGGTGCTGGCCTCCGCCTGGTGGGGGCTGGGGCGCGCCTATATGCAGGACCCCGCCTCCTACCAGCAGGCGCAGGAAGCCTTGCAGCACAGCCGCGAACTTTATGCCGGCCTGACTGCCCGCATGCCGCAGCACCAGGAGGCCCGCTGCCGCCACGCCGCCGTCTTCGCGGAGTCCGCCGTGCTTGCGCGCCTGGTGAACAACCCCGCACATGCGGCCGAGTTCACCGCCGCCTCCGGGAAAATCATTTCCGCCCTGGAGCGGGAGAATCCCTGTCCCGCGCTGCTCCGCCGCATGCAGATGGTGAGCAAATCGCTCCAGCCCGCTGCGGAGTGAGCGCCGCACGTGTTGAAAATCCGCCGCAGTTCGCGCTCTTTTTCCTGTGGTGAGATTTCATGGTGGTCTTTCGCGCTCCATCGTGTACAATGGACCTTGCAGCATGGCTGACTCAGATTCACAGGGTATGGATACGCTCACGGCCGCGTGGTTGGAGAACCGCGCGCGCCTCCTGCGCCTTGTCAACCTTCAGATGTCAGATGAGCTGCGACGCCGCATGACCGCCGACGACATGCTGCAGGAGGCCTACCTGCACTGCTGCCGAAACGCGGACTTCTTTGCCAAGAACACGGACGTGCCCGTGTACGCCAAGCTCCGCATCTTGACCATGCAGGCCATTGTCACCGCAGGTCGCCGCCTTGTCCTTGCCGCACGCCGCGATGTGCGGCAGGAGGTTTCCCCGGAGGCCAACATCGACGCCTGGGCCAACTTTGCCGATACCCTCACCAGCCCGCTCTCCCACCTCATCCGCCAGGAACGCCGCTCCATTGTCCGCCGTGTCCTCGCTCAGCTTTCCCCCTCCGACCGCGATATCATCACAATGCGCCATTTCGAGGAGCTCAGCAACAATGAATGCGCCGCCCTCCTCCAAATCTCCCCCGCCGCCGCCAGCGTCCGATACGTCCGCGCCATCAAGCGCATGACCTCCCTCCTCGGTGATTCCTCGCTCGGATAGGGATGTACAATGTACATTGTACAAAGTGGAGAATTCGCGCGTCTGGAGACGCGTTGTCTGAATGTCCCAGCACGTGCATGTGCAAAATATTTCTGCGCTCCGATAAAACATTTGCAAAAAATGTGAGCGCGCAAAACCAATGCAATACGAAAACAAAATTTGCAAAACGGGAGTATCACTCCATATTTTCAGGAGTAATACTCCAGAAAAACAGGAATACAATTCCGTTCTTTCGGGAGTATTATTCCAAAATTGCAAATTTTCGCTTGACAAGTTTGCGTGATACTGGCAACATGCGCGTGAAAGGACGCGCGCGCAACGCGCATCAGACCATGGCAAAATCCCTACCATACCTGAAACGCAGCATGGCGAGCTCCATCAGGAGACTCTCGTCGCTTTTCCCGTGCATCCTGCTGACGGGGGCGCGTCAAGTGGGCAAGTCCACGCTGCTGCGCGAGATCATGCCCAAGGGGATGCGCTTTGTGAGTCTGGACGACGTGGAGCTGGCGCATGAGGCGCAAACGAGGCCTCTCAGGTTTCTGGAGCGCATGGGGACGCCGCTGCTTATCGACGAGGTGCAATATGCACCGGCGCTGTTCCGCGCCATCAAGAAGGTGGTGGACGAGAACCGCCACCCCGGCATGTACTGGATGACCGGCTCGCAACGCTTCCAACTGATGAAGGGCGTTTCAGAGGGGCTGCCGGGGCGTCTCGGCATTGTGGAGCTGGACACCATGTCGCAATGGGAGGTGCTCGGCAAGGGCGGGCGCGTGGTGCCGTTCAACCCGGAGTCTCCGAGCGTGAAGGGCGCGCCGCTGTGCGAGCGCCGCGAGCTGTTCAAGCGCATCCTGCGCGGCGGCTACCCGGAGCTGGTGATGCGCCCGCGGCTCACGGCGGAGGACTTCTTCTGCGGCTATCTGCTCAGCTATGTGGAGAGGGATGTGCAGGCCCTTTCCCAAGTGGGCAATAAGAGCGCCTTCGTCAAGCTGATGCGCTCCGCTGCATCGCGCACCGGGCAGCAACTGGTCTTCTCCGACCTGGCGAGGGATGCCGATGTGACCCCCAAAACCGCCAAGGCCTGGGTTTCCATCCTGGAGGCCTCCGGCATCGTGTCGCTTGTGGAGCCGTACTACGTCAACACCTCCAAGCGCTTGGTCAAGGCCCCCAAGCTGTACTTCATGGACACGGGGCTCGCATGCTGGCTCAACAACATCCGCTCCATGGACGAGTTGGAGAACAGCCCTTTCCTCGGTGCCCTGGTGGAGACGTACGCCTACGGCCAACTGGTTCGCAACTACCGCAACCGCGGCGTTACGCCGGAAATCACCTACTATCGCGATTCCTCCGGCGCAGAGGTGGACTTCCTCCTGCAGGAGGGCAACACCCTCTACCCCCTGGAGGTCAAGGCCAGCGAGTACCCCCACATCAGCGACCTCAAGCACGTCAAGGCCATCCCCCCCGGCCGCTGCAAGCTCGCTCCCGGCATGGTCCTCTGCACCGCTCCCAAGCCCCAAGACCTCACCCACGGCGCCACCGCCTTCCCCATCAGCGCACTCTAGCCGCGATGGCCAGTCACAGCACGGGCAGGGGCAGCAATCCCTGCTCCTGTCCGCTGCCGTTTGCCAGTTTGCCCAGGTGCAAACTGAGGTCGCGCGCCATATGGGAATCCTCCAGCCGGATGATGATATCGTTCTCCTTGCTGCGAGATAGGACGTTGACGCTGCCGTACCAGACGACGTTTTGGTCGATGATGGCAAGGTGTTCATGCAACCCTTGCAGGGGAACAACATCAATGGCGAGCTGCTTCAAACGCTGGATGTGCGCGTCCGCTTTCGCCTTGTACTCATCGGGATAATCCGCGGGCGGCAAGGTGAAGACAACGATGCGGACACCGCGGGCGATGGGCCGCGCGGCAAGGCTGGCGAGCCATTGCACCTTGTCTCGGTTGATACCGGGGCTGCATATCGCAATCGTCTCCCTTGCTTCCAGGATATCGCGCTCCAAATATGCCTCGTAGTCATCCCCGCCGAATATGCTGTGCGTTTCCCGTGCCGGAACTTCCGTTGCAAAGTTGCATATCGAATATCCCATGCGCTTGTATGTGCGGAGCCGCTTGTGGTACATTTTCTCCAGCACGCGCACATGCACGTCCACGTAGTCGTATATGGCCACAACGGTCTTCCCGTTGAAATCGCGGTGTAGTCGTCCTGCATATTGCTCCACGTTGCCCTCCCAAGCAATCGGAGTCGTGAGCATCAGCGTGTCCAGGCGAGGGTAGTTGAAACCTTCGCCTATGTACTGCCCCGTAGCAATCACCACGAGCGTTTCCGTGACAGGGATGCCCGCCAGCTGTTCCCTTATGGTTTCCCGCTCCTTTGTGCTTCTGCCGCCTTGCAGCACAACGATGTGTCGCGCGCTTCCCTCCAGCAGCTTTCGCAGGGTTTCCGCATGCTCCCTGAATTTGGTCAGCACCAGGGGCGTGTGCCCCTTGGATAGGGCTTCCCGTACGTCGTGGACAATTAGCGCATTCCTGCACTCATCGGTAATCAGGGCACGGTAGGCATCGTTTATCTTCCACGTGTTGCCCAGGTGAACCAGTTGGGTGAACCTGGGATAGACCAGATGCTGGACATCCTGCATTTCCGCCCGCTGGCGCGCCGTGAAGCGGAAACGTATCGGTCCGAACTGCATCAGCACCTTTTGTTCCATGCCATCGTCCCGCTTAGGAGTGGCGGTCAGGCCGTACACATAGCGTGCGTTGATGCGTCTCAGCACGGCATCAGCACTCGCTGCCGCCGCGTGGTGGCACTCGTCCATGAGTACCATGCCGTAGGTTTTGAGACGCTCGTCGTCCTCTTTCAGTGAGGTGAACATGGCGATGTCGATGATGCCCGTGGAGGAATCATGTGCCGAGTATATACAGCCGATGGCGCTTTTCCTTTTGCGTGTTTTGCCGAGCTTCGTCAGGTAGGTGGGAGGTTCCTCGCGGATGTTCAGGAACTTTTTGAAATCATCCACCCAGTTCTTCATGATTTCGCGGTTGTGCACCAGCACTAGTGTGTTCACTTTTCGCTGGGCAACAAGGTAGGCTCCCACTGCGGTCTTGCCGAATGCCGTTGCCGCGCACAAGATGCCGTTGTCGTGTTGCAGCATCCTTTCTGCCGCATCCTGTTGCGTGGGGTACAACTTGCCTGTGAAGCCTACATCGATGCTGCGGCCCTCGCATCTTTTATCGGTCTCCTTGTAGGGAATCTCCCACCGCTTCAGCATGTCGGCAAGTTCCTCAAACTGCCCGCGCGGAATCCCCAGATAGCCTTCCGTTTCCTCGTGGCATGGGATAATGCGCGGGATGCGCGCCACGGAAAAGCCCATGTTGCGGGCCTGGTGGTATGCGGGATTGCTGAACGCCGCCATGCGGCGGAGGGTGTTGAGAAACCTGGGCTTGATTTTCTCCTTGGCTATCCACACCATGTTGGCGCGAACCAGTTGGAGCGGTGCCGCCACATCACCCTTGTCCAGACGAAACCGGCTTGTCTCCCACGGTTTCTCATCGGCAGCGCCAGAGGTTTCCTCAGAGCGCAGGCGTGATAGCGGGCCGAGTTCCCCTAGCTCTGTCCACTCCTTGATTTTAGTTTCCACGAACGCCCTGGATATTTTTTTGACGTCAAGGAGCGTTTGCCATTGGTTGGCGTAGGGTGTCCAATCCGCATTCACGAAGGCGCTGTTACCCTGTTTCAGGGCAAGCCCCTGCAACGGCAGCGCAATCAGGTTGCCCAGCCCGCCTTCCGGCAAATGGTCCTGTGCGGGAATCATGCGGTCGTAGCTTGCAAAGCCTTTCTGGTTGACCTGCTTGGCACCCTGCGTCAGAAGGGCGCTGCCGAACGTGCGGGCAATGCTTGCAGGTATGTTTTCCTCGAAAAACATCCACACGTGGGCACCCTTGCCGGAGCGCGACCGCTCAACGAGTACAGGCACTTTGTTTATGTCGCAGACGCGTCTCAGGGCATCCACATCCTCCCGCCAATGCTCTATCTCTGAATCGTGATCATCGAAATCGAAAACAAGGAGTCGGCATGTCTCATCCTCCAGCAAAGGGTAGATGCCGATAATCTGCGGGCGTTGTTCCGTGCCGCCCTGCAGGTGAGCCATGATGATCCGCTTGCTGATGGGTTCCCATGCACGGGCAGGGCATGAAAAGCACCTTACATCGCTTTGTCCCTCCACCCGCGGGCACAGCCCCGCTTTCCAGAAATTGGAGCACACGGGATAGTACGCCGCTTTCCCATCCTTGCGCACCACCCTCCGACTGAACACATCTGCACGCCCGCGGAACAGGGAAAAGAGAAACGAGGCTGATTCCGGGGTAACGGGTATTTCCGACGAGTACTCTACCGGGGTATCAATCGTCTCCTGCCGTGCCAACTTTTCCCGCAGCTCGGCAACCTCTCTCCGCAGTTGCGCGTTTTCCGCCAACAGACGCCGGTTTTCCCGCAGGAGGAGGCTGATGGGTAGTTGTTCCTCTTGCATAGCTCTCAGGGATGTTCTCCTTGCTTCAGCATGGGTGGAGTCTAGAGCCTTTTGTTAGCTGAGTCAAGTCTTGCGTTATTCCTTCCTCCTCCTTAGGGTCTGCGTCAAATCCGCTGAGGTTGCATGGGAGGCCTCAGAAAGAAGATTTGG
>CALCWC010000034.1 GCA_937905985.1 uncultured Verrucomicrobiales bacterium
CCAAAGGGGAGAGCGAGAAGCTCTCCCCTTGGTCAGAGGGGTCAGGGGAGACGGATAGTCTCCCCAGCACAGCTTTGTCTCGGTTGCCTCGATATCGGCATTTTTTGCTTTTTTCAGAAAAATGCAAAATGATTGTTGACTAATCTTAATGCTCGCCCCCCCTTTTTCCGAAATCCTTTGTTCCTCCTCAACTTTTTTTCTCTTTTTTGCTTGCGGAACGGGGGGGCTTTGGTATACTGACAGGGTAAATCTTGGGAGAACTGTGTTCCCCCACTGTATGTAGACAACTTCAAACCAATCAACAATACTATATGAAATTACACCTCCCCACCGGACTCCGCGCGGCTCTCATCGCCGCCCTTACAGCCGTCGGTTTCACGCTCACACAGGCTGCTGCCGCTGAGACGCAGCTTGATGTCAGCCCAACTGAAAAAACTGGCGGCAATACCCCAATCACCTGGACTGGCGGCGATGCCACCCTCAACTCCTGGAAGCTCACCTTCGATTTGACGGTGACGGACGGAACCGCCAACGATTTCTTCAACATCAGCAGCAACCATGGTACTGCCCAAGCGGGTTGGGCTTTGGGTGTGAACGGCACCACCCTTCGTTTGGCGTATGGCGGCAAGAATCAAACCGCCGTCATTGCCCTGGACAACGCATTCGAGTTGAATCAATCCCAGCCCGTCACGTTCCAGTTTGAGCGCAATGTAGATGAAACCGGTGTTTCTCTCGGCACGGGTACGTTTACGGTGATTGCCGGAGAATTGACGCAGACATACACGGTGGACAGCTTGACCGATACTGCCTTGGCCCCCGGCTCCAATGGCAAGGGGCATATCTGGTGCAACGGAAACCCAGGAGGAAAGCAACAGCTGAGGAATATCGTGCTGTACCAGCTGGACGACAAGAAGGTTAAGGAGTCAGGGTATACGTGGAACGCCAGCGAAGCTGGAAATTCCAGCTGGAACTTGACGAGTCAGATATGGCTGAATGAAGATTCACAGCCTGTTTCTTATGTTAGTGGCGGTAACGCTTTCTTCACGAAAGACGCTAATTACAAGACTGTCACGATTGGTGAGAATATTAGTGCCGGCAAGATTTCTGTGAGCGATAACTACACGTTCACCATGAGCGGCTCTTCCGCTTTGACAGCCACCAAGCTCACCATTACCAGCGGCTCCACTCTCACGGTGAACGGCACAGGCTCCGTTTCCACGGGAGAGCTCATCAACAAGGGCACGCTGAGCATTGGCAGCGGCGCGCGCGTGGCTTCCAGCAGCACGCCTGTGGAGGTGGCCGCAGGCGACACTTTCACTGTGACCGGGGCGGGCATCCTGGAGCTTGCCACCATGCGCAGCAAGGGCGGCACCATCAACATTTCCTCCAACCTGGCCGTGACCGGCGGCGGCGACGGCACCATGGGCAACAACCAGAACGGCCTTTGCATCAACGGCGGAGCCGGCGGTGCCATCAATATTATGGGCGGCGTCACCACCGTGACCGGTGCCGTGTACACCGGCGGCGGCAGCACTGAGACTCAGTTGAACGTGGGTTCCGAAACGGCAGCGGCCACGCTTGTGACCACGCGCCTGGAGCTGGGCGACACCAACGGCAGCACAGGCACGTTCACCATCGGCAAGAAGGGCAAGGTCGTCATCCAGGGCGCGGAGAACGTGCGCTCCGACCAGGCGAACCCGCAGAAGAAGACCTCCCTGCAGCTGGCGGAGTGGAACCAGGTTGTGACCTCCACCATCAACGGCAAGCTCTATGCCGAGAACGCCATCGCGTTCATGAGCAACGACGCCAGCTCCACCGTCAACATCGCGGGCGGCACCATGGCCGTGAAGGGCATTGCCACCACGAACGCAACCAGCGCGCGCGCCCACACCTTCACCATGGACGGCGGCAAGCTCATCCTGGGCGACACGGGTATTACGGAAGAGCCCGGCGCGTGGACCATCTCCTTCGCCAACGGCGAAATCGGCACGTATGCCGGCAGCACCGTGGTGGGACGCAGCTTCACCACAAGCGGCGACCTGACCTTCAACACCGCCATGTACACCTGGACCGGCGATGACGACTCCAAGAAGATTGAGGCGGGCGAGGCAGCCGCCACCATCACCGTGAGCGGCAACATCACCGGCGACGGCACCATCATCAAGACCGGCGACGGCACGCTGATGCTCGCCGGTGACAACAACGCCCTCACCCACACCATCAACCTGCAGAAGGGCACGCTTGACGTCACCACCGCCGTGCTGGACATTTCCAACATGAGCGGCATCACCACCAAGGAATACTCCGACGGACAGGTGACGGGCAACGGCTTCGCCACCAGGGGCGGCACCGTGCATGTTGTGGCCGTGGGCGAAGGCGCCATTCTCTCCCATGAGGGCGCGCAGGTGACGTTCGAAGGAACGGACGTCACCATGGACGACAACGGAGACGTAGTGCTGGAGGATGCGAAGTCCCTGACCACGTTCTACGTGAACGTCAACGGCTCCACGGAGAGCCTGGCCAACGCCGTGACCAAGGGCGGCGGCGAGCTCACCACCGTGAGCCTGGCCGACAACACCAAGCTGGCGGCAGACCAGGCGGCAGACCTGGGAGCCCTGGTGGTGCGCACGGATGCCTCCGCGGGTGTGGAGCTTTCCAAGGATGTGGCGTTTGACACCCTCACCGTCACCACCAAGGACAAGACGCTCACGCTCACCGGCGCGGGCACACTGTCCGCGGGTGTGCTGAACGGCCCCGGCACCATCTCCATCGGCGACGACGCGGTGCTGTCCGTCACCACTGCCACGGTGGGCACCGCCAAGCCCGTAGTCACGGGAGGCGGCACGCTCGCCGTCACCAACGGCACCCTGACCGCGGAGCTGGCCGATACCTGGACCGGCACCGTGCGCGTGGCCGACACCACGAGGCAGGACGGCAACAATGCCTGGATCGACACGCTCGCAAACGAAAACTCCCTGGTGGAGTTCATCCACTTTACGGGATACGACCGCGCGTGGGCCAGCTCCTATGTGTCGGAGATTGCCGCCAACATCAAGCTGACGAGCGACGGCACCAACGCCGCCTGGAACCTGTCCGCTTTCGCATCCAGCACCTACACCATGGTGCTCACGGGCGATTGGCAGGGCGACGGCACGTTCCTGATGGCCGGCGGCAGCGCCGGGCAGTCCCAGGCCGTGGAATACAAGGGCGACATCACCAACTGGACCGGCTCCATCGAGGTGAACGCCCCCGGCATGCGCAGGGTCACCTTCTCGGAGAACGCCACCGCGGTGAACGTCTCCCTGGTGAACAACGGCAGCGGCGCGTTCGAGCTGGTGGTCAACAACGCCGCCACCTTCTCCAAGGAGGTGAACGTCTCCAAGCTCACCGTCAATGCAGACAAATCCGCCACTTTCCAGGCCGACACCACCGTGGGCCAGCTGGCGGGTTCCGGCTCCATCGTGAAGACCGGCACGGACACCACCATGACCGTGACCGCTCCCACCGGAACCGGTACGACAGCAGCCATGCTGGACATCTCCGTGAACGAGGGCACGCTCAAGGCCACCGCAGCGAATGCGCTGGGCAGCGGTGACATCACCGTGGCCGAAAACGCCACGCTGGACCTGACCAACGGCGGCGCGCTCGGCGCAACCCAGACCGTGGCCAACAGCGGCAACGTCCTGCTGCACAGCACGCTCACCCAGGGTGCCGTGAACGGAGGCAAGCTCACGATTGCGAGCGACTTCCCCAGTGACGGCGAGATTCTGGACGTGGACGGCACCGACACCGGCAACGGCTTCAGCCAGGGCGGCGCGGTGCAGGTGTACGACACGGCACACGCCTCGCTCTCCGATGACATCGACATTGTACACGGCGAAAACCACTATGCGCTGACCGATCTGACGAACGGAGCCATCACCCTCAGCGGAGCGGACTGGAACACCTACCAGCTCAACGTGGATGCCCAGTACACCGTGCAGGAGATCATGGACTACGCCAAGGCTAACGAGGGCGAGCTCAAGACCATCTCGGTGAACGCAGACATGCTCACCATCGAGAACGACTCCGCCACGCTCAAGACGTCCATGCTGGGCGGCGAGCACCTGGCCACCTTCGCGGTGTACATGAGCGGCGTCTCCGGCCTGACCATCGACGGCGACTGCGGGGCGGCCATCACCACGAACACGGGAGCAGAAGGTGCCGTCACGCTGACGAAGGATGCCACGGTGGGTTCCATTGTGGCGGGTGATTTCGAGAACGGCGGCGCGGGCAACCTCACCATCAACGGTGAAGGACACACCGTGAAGGCGGATGGCGCGGGCGCAGCCTTCGGCGGCGTGCTTGCGCTCGGCAAGGGAGTAACCCTGGAGCTTCTGCACGACACCTCGTTCACCACCATGCAGAACGCTACGGTGAAGCTCGGCGAGAGCGCTTCCCTGGTGCTCAACGAGGTGAGCTTCTCCACGGTGGAGGGCGGCACCGGGGCAACCATCATCGTGACCTCCGATGATTACCTGCCGATGTACGACCCCTCGTTCGCGGAGTACAGCATCACGGGTGCGCGCATCACCTACACCACCTCTGCGAACTTTGACCTGGGCCACGTGATAGACGCCACCAGCCAGGTGGTGAACAAGGGTACCGGTTCCTTGCGTGACATCTCCACCAACGAGAAGTATGCCGAGCTGAACGCGGAGGGGGGCGACATCTTCATCTCCACGGCGGAGGACGCAGGCACGGATGAGCGCGCCCTGATTGTGGGCAACCTGACGCTGGCCGCCGGCCGCACGGTGGGCGAGGATACGGGCAAGGCCGTTACCATCACCGTGACCGACACGGCGAGCTTCGGCAGCGGCTCCACCGTGAGCAGCGCGCTCACCATGGCGGGCGGCACCACGCTGAATGCAGACGGCCCCGTTGCCCTGGGCACCCACGCGCTTACCCTGGAGAAAGACATCAACATCGGTGATACCCTGTGGAGCACGCTCAACGCGCTGGCCCCGGAGGCCTCCACCAACATCTTCACGGGCGTGAGAGCGCTCACGCTCGCGGGTGCAGAATATACGGGTGAGGTTGACCTGAACGATATCTTCAACCACACCAGCCTGCAGGCCCACAAGTATACCCTGAGCTTCGAGGATGGCAACGTCATCATCACCAGGAACAAGGATAACGACCGCTACTGGAAGGGCGGCGACGGCACTTGGAACACTGCCGACACCATCTGGACGGATCAAGAGAGCGGCGGCAACGATGTGGCATTCGTAAACGAATACAACGCCCACTTCGCCGCCGCCAGCGGCGGCACCATCACCCTGGGTGAGAACATCACCGCGGCCAACGTGTACGTCACCGGCGCGGACTACACCTTCGTGGCGAACGGTCACACGCTGACGGTGAACAACGCCTTCGAGGTGGATGGCTACACCGCCACGCTGCAGGGCCTCGGCCTGAACGGTGCCGACCTGAAGCTCACCGCCAAGAACGGCGGCACACTCAAACTCGGTGCCGACAGCAGTGTGAAGGACGTGGAAATCGGCACCGACAGCGCCATCACGGCGAACGGATCCACGCTCACCGTAGCAGACAGCTTCGTGAACAGCGGCTCGCTTACCGCCGGCACGCTCACCCTGACCCAGGGCACCGCCCAGGGCGGCAAGGTTACGGTGACCAAGCTGAACTTGACCAGCGGCCAGTCCTACACCTTCAACGTCTTGACCGCCCCTACCATTAGCGGCACCGGCGCCGACCTGACCATCAGCGACTACGGCAGCCTAGCTGCCACCAACACCGCCACGCTGAAGAACCTCACCACAGGTGAAGGAGCCCAGCTGGACGGCAACATAACCGTAACGGGCAACACGAACGCCGGCGTCGACACCACGATATCGGGCAGCCTCACCACGGGAACCCTGACCGGGGGCCCCGTCATGGTCGATGACAGCAACCTCACCCTGACCTCCAACGGTAGCCTGGGCCTCGTCCAGTTCTCCGGCACAAGCAGCCTCACTGCAAGTGGCACCGCCACCGTTACCCTTGACGCTTTGTTGGTTAACTCCGATGAGCTCACCCTCACGGGCAAGTTCGACGCGAGCAACCTCGGCGCCTCCAAGAGCGATTCCAAGTACGTGGAGGGCGGCACTGACGGCAACGGATTCGAGCAGGCCCGCCTGACGCTCACCATCGTGAACGGCGGCACCACCAGCGCCGATGGGGCCACCATCGTCTACAGGGGCAAGGACCTGACCGAGAAGGTGGGCACCAACGGCAAGGTGACCTTCGACGGTGATGTGGACTACACCAAGTTCTATGTTAACAGCGGCACCGAGAACGCCAGCACCGCGATGAACAACGCGAAGTGGACAGCGACATCCTCCTTCGAGCTGAACAGCAACACCACGCTGGTGGTTGACCATGAAGGCATCTCCCTGGGCATGGTGAACATGCCTGCCGGCGCCGCCCTCCTGCAGATTGAGAGCGGCTACACCGTGGCCACGGACGGCTCATCCAAGAACCTGATGCTCACAGGCGCGGGCGAGCTGGCGGTGGACGCGGGCAAGGACACTCCCGGAGTGGTCTACCACGCCTCCCAGTGGACCGGCACGGTCTCCCTCCGGGATGTTGAGCTGACGCAGCTTGACAGCGACTGGGGTACCGCCAACTCCACGGTGGCGCTGCAGAACGCGAGCGGCGCATTGGGCAATGCCGAGGTGAAATATGACCTGGAGCTCCGCAAGGGCGCGGGCGACAGCTGGGGCTACGGCGGTACCTCCAGTACAAAGGATTCGCACCTGTGGCTGAAAGGCGACCTCAAGGGCGACGGCGACCTGGGCGTGAAGAGCGGCACCGCCACCAGCGTCTTCGAGCTGAACGGCAACACCGATGCCTGGACCGGCAACTTCGTGGCCAACAATGCCAACGCGACGCTGAAACTCACCGGCGACGACAAGACCGTCAACGGCACCGTCACCGGCTCCAACCTCGCGTTGGTCGTGGAAACGAACGCCACCCTGAAGTCCGACAGCACCGTGGCACGGGTGAACGCCACCGCCGGCTCCCTCAAGGTGGATGCCGGCAAGACGCTGACTGTGACCGACACCATCCTTCCGGACAACATCAAGCTGGGAGCCGGAGCCTCCATCGCCGCCGCCTTCATGGGCGGTATCGAATACGGCTACATGGACGGCACCATTGCCAACGAGACCGGTGGCGACCAGGCCGTGACCATCAGCAACGCCGACATCACCGTAACGGGCGCCACGCTGTGCACGAACGGCGGCACGGGCTTCACCGTGAACAACAAGCTGGTGGATGCCAAGCTCTTGGTCGCAGAGACCCTGACGAAAGCCGTGGCCCTGAACAACGTGCAGGACTCCCTGGAGGTTGTGGACGACCTGGCCATCGGCACCCACGGCTCACTGAAGGTGGCCAAGACCAACGGCGCCGAAAAGCAGCTTGTGAACATCAGTTCCGGCACGCTGACGCTGGCCAACGGCGCCACAATGGATGCCAACCTGGCTATCGGCACAGGCGTGACCCTGGCCTTCAATTACGACCAGGCCTCCCCGGTGGCGGCCACGCTCAGCGGCGGCTCCCTTGATCTGGCAAACAGCCTGACGCTCTCCGGTGACCTGTACAAGCAGATGGCAGAGTTCACGGATGCGGACGACGAGAAGGTGGTGGTTCTGTTCCAGAACGTGGGCGCGCTCACGCTGGGCGGCGCTGCGTACGAGGGTGAAGTGAGCGCCCAGCAGTACTTCACGAACCTGACGGACCTGAGCGACCTCGGCGACTTCACGCTGCTGTACAACGACAGCACAGACACGGTCTCCATCCGCTTCGACGTTTCGAGTGCCAAGACGCTCACATGGAACGGCACGGCTGGCGAGCACGACTGGTTGCCCGGTGACGACACCATGTTGAATTGGGAGACCACTGCACAGCAGCCCGCCTACTTTGAGCAGGGCGACAACGCCAAGTTCACCAAGGCAGAAGCCTACCAGGAAGTGACCATTGCCGAGGGACGCACCGAGACGCGCAACCTCACTATTTCCGGTGAAGATGCACAGTACGCCTTCGTGGTGGGCAACGGCACAAGCACGATTGCCTCCTCCAACCTGATGAAGGTGACGGAGGGTGCCTCTCTCTCCAAGAGGGGAGAGGGTGATCTCGTTCTGGAACTGAACGCTGCTCTGGCAGTGGAGAATTCCACCTTGGCGGTGGAGGAGGGCTCCCTCTACATCGGCGGTGCCTCCCGAGAGCTGAATCTTAAGAACTCGGCCTTGGACATCGCTGATAGTGCCAGCCTCATCGCGGGCACCATCAAGGGCGATGCCGACTCCACCATCATCATGGGCAGGGAGTCCCTGTTGAACACGGACGGCGGCTCCATCCAGAGCCTGCAAGCCGGGGAGGACAGCACGCTCGCCATCACCGGCGGCACGCTGACCATCGCGGAGGACACCATCGTGTACAATCTGGTGAGCACAGGCACACTGGATTTGGGCACGAAGGACCTCACCCTTGCGGAGAGCACGACCGATGGAGGCAACGTGACTGCAGGCACCCTCAACCTCGCGGAGGACGGCAGCACCTTCGGCAACCTCAAGGTCAACACCATCCACTACGCCTACGATAAGGAAGGCGCCGGTACGCTCGACTACGTGGCCGTGGACACCATCGTCTCCAACGGAGCTGACAAAATCACGCTCGACCTGACGGACGTGCGCGGCGACGGCGGCTCCCTGGCTCCCATCCAGCGCCTCGACGAAGGCACCACCTACACGCTCGTGTACGCGGGCAGCCAGGCCCTGAACGCAGACAACTTCACGCTGGATGCCGCCACACAGGAGGCTCTGGTGCAGAACGGCCTCATCCAGGCTGGTGCAGGTCTGGAGGTGAACGAAGACAACGACGGCATCCTGCAGCTGACCATCGGCGGCCAGAACCTCACCTGGTACACGGACAAGGACGTGACGGAATGGGGCTACCAAGTGGTTTCCGGCGATGCCCTGACCGCAGGCGGCAACACGCTCAACGGCGTGGAGCACGTGGTGGTGGACGCCTCCCGCAGGATTGACGTGACCGGGGCGGGTTCCGCTCCCGGCCTGCGCGTGCGCAACATCACCGGCCTGGATGGCCGCACCATCACCTTCACCGGTACGGAGGACGACACCGTCAACCTCATCACCAGCGAGGAGACCGCCAGCAACGTCAACGTCGCCGCGGAGAACATCACCCTCAAGGTGGGCCTGGACGAGCTGGACGAGATGGATCCCGTGGACTACAAGGACCTGCGCGTGGGCGATGTGAACCTCACCAGCGCCACGCTGGACGTGCATGACCATGAGGGCCTGGACGATTCCTTCACCGTGAACTCCCTGAACGGCGACTCCGCCTCCCAGCTCAAGGGCACGCTTATCGTAGAGGGTCAGGGCGGCACCTACAACGGCGGATACGAGGGCGCCACGGTCATCCTGCATAAGGATGCCGACCAGGCGCTGGCCGCAGGAGAGGGGCTCACCGTGATGGGCCTCGGCCTGGCACGCATCACCTACAGCGGAACCGAAACCCACATGGACGGCATCGAGGGCATCGGCCTGCGCGTCATGCTCAATGACGTGGAGACCGACAACTCGCACAGGACGCTCACGCTCGACAACGAGTTCTCCTACATCGTGGACGGTGCCTTGGGCGTTGGACTTTCCGCCATCGAGAGCGGGCTCACCCTGGATTCCGAGGCTGCGCCGGACCTCCTGCGTGCCGAGCATCTGGACATGAGCGGTTCCACGCTCTATATCTACCAACCCGCCTCCGACGGTGACACACTGACGATGGACGTGAACGACGGCGGCTACAAGCGCGGCCTGCTTCTCGCCAATTTGGGCGCGGACGACACCACCGCGGACGCCGTGCAGCTGATTGGAGACCTGTACAACAAGTATTACCAGAACGCCCGTCTGCAGAACGGGCGAGTGCTGGTGGACCGCCGCACGGACTACTTCTCCAGCATCACCGAACCCACGTCTGAGAACGGGCGCGCGGGAGCAGGCATGCTGGACGACGCCTTGCTGTACAACAACCCGCAGGTGACCCAGGCGGGTGGAGACCTCGCCGTTGTGATGACTGCGTTGGAGAAAGGTGGCTACACGCACGACCGCGCCGACAAGGTGATGGCCGCCATGAGCGGTGCCTCCCAGGCCGCCATAGGCGCCGCCTGGAACCGCGACGTTGACCGCCAGCTGCGCGCCATCCGCAACCGCACCACCCAGATGGGCCTTGCAGAGTGCACGCACCATGAGGGCCTGCCCTACTTCAACGGCTGGATCAACGCCGAGGGCGACTACACCAAGCTCAGCGGCGACGGCACGCTTGCCGGCTACAAGCTCTCCAGCTGGGGCGGCACCGTGGGCGTGGATGTAGACTGCACGGCCCGCTTCACCATGGGCGCAGCGGTCACCGCCATGAGCGGCGACTTCACGGCCGAATCCGCGGACCGGGCGGAGGGTGACCTGGACCGCCTGTACGTGTCGGTCTTCGGCCGCTACACGCGCCGCGCGTGGACGCACACGCTCGTGGCCACGTTCGGTATGGCAGACACCAAGCTGAAGCGCACCGTGAACTACGACTACGGCAGCTACAACACCGAATCTTCCTCCGACGGCAAGGCCTTCGGCGTGATGTATGAAGTGGGCTACGTGACCGCGCTCAACGAGGACGCCTCCACCTGCCTGCAGCCGGTGCTCAACCTGAGCTACCGCCACAGCTCGCTGGGCGGATCCACCGAGCAGAGCGCCAGCGATGCCGCGCTCCGTCTGGGCGATGTGGATGCCGACGTGTTCACCGCTGCTGTCGGCGCCCGCTTGCAGAGCGCTGTGGGCACCAGCGTGTACAACCGCTCCTCCATCTTCGAGGGACGCGTGATGCTGAAGTTCGATGCAGGTGACCGCGATACCACCGCCAGCAACGGCTTCATCGGCGTTCCCGGCAGCCGCAGCACCAAGAGCACAGAGGCAGGCATGTTCGGCGTGGAAGTGGGTGCCGGCCTGACCATTCCGCTGAGCGAGAATGCCGGTGCGCTGTTCTTCGATGTCACGGGCGACTTCCGCGCCAAGGACACCGAGTTCAACGGCACGGTGGGCTACCGTTACAACTTCTGATGTACAAAGTGCAAAGTGTACAAATCATAAGTTAGGCGGCTTCATCCGCGAATTTCAAAGCCCCGTTCGGCACTGCCGAACGGGGCTTTCTTGCTCCTCATCTAAATCCCAATTTACAGGGTACGCCTGTAGGAGCCATCGATACCGTAGACTTCCACTCGCCCGTTCTGCCTGGTGAGTGCCACGGTGTCGCCGCTAACCTGCACTCCGGTGACATCCCCGGAGCCGAGGGTGCGCATGTAGGAGCCGCCGCGGCTATACAGCTCCACGCGCCCGTTCTGGCGCAGGAGCGCAACCTCCTGCCCGTTCGTGGATGCCTGCACCACATCCCCGGAGCCGAGGGTGCGCACGTAGGAGCCGGAGACGGTATACACCTCCGCGCGCCCGTTGTTGAGCTTCACCAACACGGGATCATCGTTTCCCGCCAAGGCAAAGGAGGAAAGGCATACCAGCGCTAATATGGTTCTGAGTATTCTCATGGTAATCTATTCTTTACCTAACAGGCGCGCCAAGGCAAGCATTTTCTTTCGCCTTGGCTGCCACACGCGTCACAAGGGAATTGGGGTGAAAGGCGTTCCGCCTGCACCATGCGGGCTATGGCGTGACAAGGATTGGTATGCAATGCTTGCGCCAACGAGCGCGGTTAGCACGCAGGCGTTGGCGCTAATCCACACCACGCACGCCACCTCCAGTCATTGAACCCGCACATCAGCACAATACATTGCAACACAATATGCTATACGCTTCACGCGGTTCATTTCAACGCGCAGAAATTTTGTTTTCTGTCGTCTGCGGCTGCTACTTTTCTTGTTTTTTGCAGTGTATTCTTTCGTTTTTTGCTGTTTTATGCAGTTTCTTTTTGTTATTTTCGGATTTTTTATTGACTTATGGCGGCAAGTATAGTAATTGATGGATATGAACGTGGAATTGCGGCAAGCGTTGCGAGAAATCATCCTGGACCGCCAGCAGATGGAGCTGGAGGGCAGCACCCCGCGTGATTTGGTGATCGAGCCGTACGAGAAGAAGGTGTCAATCTGCATGGGGGTGCGGCGCTGCGGTAAGAGCACGCTGATGGAGGGAATCGTGGCGGGGTTGAGGAAAAAGCGCGTGGCGAGGGAGAACATCGTGTGGCTGAATTTTATGGACGACCGCCTGGCGGCGCTGGAGGAGGGCGATTGGAACGATCTGTACGAGGCGTACTACAGCCTGTACCCGGAGAAGCGGCGCAAGGAGAAGGTGTACTTCATCTTCGACGAGATGCAGGACTACCCTGGCTGGCAGCTGTTCATCGAGCGTCTGCGGCGCGACGAGAAGTGCGAGATCTACCTCACGGGGTCGTCGTCCAAGCTGCTGTCCAAGGAAATCGCCACCTGCCTGCGCGGGCGGACGATGACATGGGAGCTGTACCCGTTCTCGTTCGGGGAATATTTGACACGCGCGAAGGTGAGCCGCAAGGTGGGGCGCCTTTCCACCACGCAGCGCATGGAGGTGCTGCGCGCGTGGGAGAACTACAAGCAGACCGGCGGCTTCCCGGAAGTGTACGGGCTCTCTGCGGAGCGCCGCCGCCAGCTGCACCAGGAGTATTTTTCCTCCATCCTGTACCATGATGTTGTGGAGCGCAACGCCGTGGGGCAGCCGCTCGTGCTGCGCAGCCTGGCGCGCCGCATGCTCAACCAGGTGGGCGCCCTCTTCTCCGTGAGCAAGGTGTGCAAGGATTTTTCATCCATGGGCTACAGCGTGAGCCGCGAGACCATCTCCCAGTATGTGCAATGGCTGGAGGACGCCTTCTTCCTCATCACCGTGCCGGCATTCTCCGTCAGCGCGGGCGAGCAGCAGCGCCGCATGCACAAGGTCTACTGCACCGACCACGCCATGGCCGCCTCCCTCGGCGCGCGCATCACCGCCAACATCGGCCAGATGCTGGAGAACATCGTCTGCGTGGAGCTGCGCCGCCACACGCCCGACCTCTACTACTACACCACCCAGAACAAGTACGAGGTAGACTTCCTGGCCACCCTGCCCAGCGGCAAGCGCCACCTGGTGCAGGTGTGCCACTCCATGGACGACGCCACCACGCGCCGCCGCGAGCTGCGCGCCCTCACCACCGCCATGCAGGAGGCCGGCATCAAGAACGCCTGGGTGGTCACCGAGGGCCACGAGGAGGATATCCCCACCCCCCACGGCACCATCCACGCCCTCCCCGCCTGGAAATGGCTGCTCACCTTCGGCGGGTAGACATGTAGCCGCCGCGCCTGACGGCACGGGGATTTCCGAGCGGCATCCGGCACTTCGCCGGATGCCGCTTAGCGTAACGACGGGACTTTGCGCGGACGAAAAATTTTTACGGATTGTGCATGCACGGTTTACATATGATTTGCTTGTAATACAATCTAACACTTCTTGCTTTTAACCACGGCGGGGCGGATAATTTGTAGGTTAGGGTGGATACAGCCCTACACTCACCAACATCTGCATCACCATGGAACTCATCGATTCACTCACGCAGCTCTCCGAGCGCATCGAGCGCATACAGGACAGCATCCAGACGGAAGAAGCCACCAAGACCGCCCTCATCATGCCCGTGATCCAGGCGCTCGGGTACAACGTGTTCAACCCCCTGGAGGTGGTTCCCGAATTCACCGCAGACGTGGGCACCAAGAAAAACGAGAAGGTGGACTACGTCATCATGCGCGACGACAAGCCTAGCATCCTCATCGAGTGCAAGAGCATCAACTCCCCGCTGAGCATCAACCACGCCAGCCAGCTCTACCGCTACTTCGCCTGCACGGAAGCCCGCATCGCCATCCTCACCAACGGTATCGAATACCAGTTCTTCACCGATATCGAGGCCCCGAACAAGATGGACGACAAGCCCTTCTTCGAGTTCAACATCCTCAACTTCGATGCCAAGAAGGTCAACGAGCTCAAGAAATACTCCAAGGCCGTGTACGACCTGGACAACATCCTGAGCAACGCCTCCGAGCTCAAGTACAAAAAGCAGATCCACCACCTGCTGGACCGCGAACTGGAGGAGCCCTCCGAGGAATTCGTGCGCCACTTCGCCAAACAGATATACTCCGGCATGCTCACCCCGGACCGCAAGGCACAGTTCAACACGCTCGTCAGCCAAGCCTTCCGCGAGTGGGTCAACGCCATCGTCAGCAAGCGCCTCCAAAACGCCATCGACGGCGTCAACCCGCCCGAACCCCAGGAACCGCAGCAGGCCGACGATTCCCCGGAAAGCCCCGACGACAAGGACGACGGCATCGTCACCACAGAGGAAGAGCTGGAAGGCTTCCGCATCGTCCGCGCCATCCTGGCACAAGTGGTGGACCCCAAGCGTGTCTTCCTGAAGGACACGCGCAGCTACTGCGGCGTACTCCTGGACCACAACGTCCGCAAGCCCCTCTGCCGCTTCCTCTTCACCAACACCCAAACCACCCTCATCCTCTTGGACAAGGAGCGCAACGAAAAGCGCATCCCCATGGATTCCGTGCTTGACCTCTACAAGCACACACAAGAACTTCTCGAGTACGCTAAGCTGTACTTGTAAGCCGAAAACAATAACAATCAACATTAATATACCATGAAAAACAATTATAATTCATTGCGCGAATATTTCTTCGCTGCACTACAAGAAGATGATAGACTCTGGGTCTATTCCAATAATGCAAACATAGCAGAAGAACGACTGCAGCAATTCAGGGACAATCCTGATTTTGAATTAACAGAAGAGGAACAAGATCGATTGGAAAAAATGATTCACGATGAAATATGCGAACCGACTGGTCGTGGCATTGCCAAGGATCCAGAAACACTCCGATGCGAGGCACAAGAAGCAGAAGACGAAAGAATCACAATAGAATTTTTAAAGTACGCAAGCGAGCATGATGGAATTAGGAAAGAGCATGCCTACTCTATACAAGGGAACAAAACATATGCAGATTTCTTGTTGGAAGAGGCCGTAAATAAAGGACTTTTAGAAAGATGTTTAGGTGCGGTCTATGGAGGCGATCTACCTCATTATACAATTACACAGCTCGGAAGGAGAAAAATTCTAGGAAGATAAACGTTGTTCAATCCGCATTTATTATGGTCCAGCTGAACATAATCAGCTGGACCATTCGTTTAATGAGAAATGCGACTGTATCCAGCATAACAAAAATTGTTGCCAGCAATCAATGTTTGAAAAGGGAATGGTGATAAATGGGAATGGGGGGTATTCCTCGGCGGGGGCTTAGGTGTCCGCCCGCCTCGGAGGATGCCGCCGGATGGCGCTTTTTGCTTGAATGGGAAAGCGGGATACTGTAGAGTGCAGTCTGGTATGCCTCGCTCGTCTCTCTTCCTGCCGCTCTCCGCCGTTCTCTGCACGGTTCCTGCATGCGTTTGCACGGTGACCGCAGTGGAATTGGCCCCGATAACGGACAGCATCAACACCGTGAATGCTGCGGTGATGGCAAACAATACCGTGCGGCTGAAGGAACTGCTGAGCAGCGGAGCCAGCGCGGAGTCCAAGGACGATGCAGGCTACACGGCCCTGATGCGGGCGGCGGCATGCGGCCACACGGAGTGCGTGCGCATTTTGCTGGAAGCCGGAGCCAAGCCCAACGCCGAAGATGATAAAAACAATCGCACTGCAGCCTATTGGGCCGCGAGGAATGGCCATGACGACTGCCTGCGCCTTCTGCTGGAAGCCGCCGGGGATAGACAGGTGCAGGCTCAACTGGCCAAGGAGATTTTCTTATCGGAGGAAACCGGCAACCAGTATTCCATGGCTGCCAAATTCATGGATATGCAATTGCTCTCCCCAGAAGGTTTCCGAAACGATGAAGAGCTTCGGGATTGCTTGTTTTTCTGCGTTGAGGAAGGCGACAAGCCTGCACTTGCCCTGCTGAGGAAAGCGGGGCGCGCCCTCTCTCCCCGGGAAAACGACCGCCTGCTCCGGGCTGCGGCCCAATACGGCTGGGAAGATGAAGTCCGCCAATGCCTGGAGTTTTATACCGATGCTTCCGAGCGGGAATGGAATGCCGGAGATGCCCTCCGCGCAGCGGTAGCCGATGGGTGCGCGGATTGCGCCAAGATACTGCTGGAGGCCTGCAAGGATACCGACTTGAAGGACAAATGCGCCAGGCGGGCCATAGCGCCGGCGGCCGCAGGCGGCTGCAGGGAATGCCTGGAACTGGTCCTGGGTGCCGTTTCCAAGGACATGCCCCTGCGCTGGCGTGATTTTTGCCCGCGCGAGGACAACTACGCTCTCATGCTCGCAGCCAGCCACGGAGACCCGGCCTGTGTGCGAATGCTGCTGGAAGCCGGATGCGATGCGAATGAAACGACGAAAGAACAAGAAACAGCGCTGATGAAGGCGGCCAAGGAGGGGCATACCGACTGCGTGCGCCTTCTCCTGCAAGCGGGAGCAGACCCGGATATCAGGACCAGCTCGAACACAACCGCCCTCATGATGGCTGCGGAAGGCGGACATACCGACTGCGTGAAAATCCTACTGGAAGCCGGCGCGGACCCGACACCGATAGAAAATGGCACCGAAAGGAGCATCTTGAATTGTGCGGCCAGGAGCGGCAACGACGAGTGCCTGGCAGAAGTGCTCAAAATCCGTTCCCGGCTCAAGGACACCCAGACTTGTCTTGATCGCGCGCTTGCCTCTTCGGTCCAGACCGCAGCCGGCGTTCAAATGCTGTTGGAAGCGGGGGCTGATGCCAACGGCAGGTCCTATTTCGGCGAGACTGCATTGATGCACGTGGCGTCCTGCGGCAACAGGGAAGGCGTGTCCATGCTCTTGCAAGCCGGGGCAGATGTCAACACCAAGGTTGAATATAGCGGGACCGCGCTGCGCCAGGCCGCCCGCGAAGGGAAAACGGAGATGATGCTCCTTTTGCTTCGCTCCGGGGCAAAGGCGGATGAGTGGGCGCTCTATCAAGCCGGAATGTACACACGCGGCTGGATGTTCCGAAAAGAGGAAACGGCCGCTTTCCCGGCAGCCAAAAGGCGGCAGCACTACGTAGAAGCCGACAACCGGGTCATCGTGGAGATGCTGCGTATTCTCCTGCAGTCGGGGGCGGACGTACGCAGCCCGGGGGGATCAGCTGCGCTTCTGGCACTGGCCGAGTATAAAAACACGGAGGGTATCAGGTTGCTGCTGGAGGCCGGTGCAAAGGCTGATGCCGACTTCGGCAATTGCCTATCTCCCCTGCTCTTCGCCGCTGAAAATGAGGATTCCGTAGCGGTCAGGCTTCTTGTGCAGGCCGGGGCCGATCCCAATATCTGCAACAGCAATGCCGAGACGCCCCTGATGCTGTGCGCCAGAGCCGGGGATGCACCTGCCGTACAGGCACTGCTCAAAGCCGGGGCCAAATGGGATATCCGCAATCACCATAACCACACCGCGCTGGATATGGCGGAAGAAGCCGGGCAGCTCCACTGCGCCAGACTCTTGCGGAATGCGGGCGCAACGCCGTCACCCCGTGAAGAGCCTGAGAACGAAGATGAGAACGTGGAATTGGAAAAGCTGGTGAAAAGCGTCACCCGTGCCGGAGGCGATGTGAATGCACGCGATGAGGAGTACGGGGAAACAGCCCTCATCAAGGCCGCCGAGCTCGGCAGCCTGGATTGCATCAAGCAACTGCTCGCGGCCGGAGCTGAAGTGGATGCGCGTGACAACCGAAGGGAAACGGCCCTCATGGCGGCGGCGTGGAACGGCCATGCGGACTGTGTGAGACTACTGCTGGAGGCGGGTGCGGACGTCAACGCAAGGGACATAGACGGGAGGCCCCCGCTCATCATCCACAATTACTCGGTAGTCATGACGGTGGAGGACGCGGCGCGAGTGTGCAGATTACTGCTGAAAGCCGGAGCAAAGATCGATGCTTGCAACCATGAGGGAAAAACAGCCCTCATGGAGGCCGCGAGCTGCGGACTGACAGACAGCGTCAAGCTCCTGCTGGAGGCCGGGGCAGAAGTGGAGGCGCGCGATTGGGATGGAGAAACGCCCCTCATGCAGGCGGCGGGTCGCAATCATCTGGATTGCCTCAAGCTCCTGCTGGAGGCCGGGGCAGAAGTGGAAGCACGCAACGCCAAAGGGGGAACGGCTCTCATAGCGGCGGCGAACTTCAACTCAGAGATATCAGACTGTCTCAAGCAACTGCTGGCGGCCGGGGCAGACGTGAATGCGTACGATGGGAATGGTGTGACAGCGCTCATGAGGGCTGTGTGGTGGCACCATGCGGACTACGCAAGGCAACTGCTGGAGGCTGGTGCCAACGTGGATGAAGAAGATGATAATGAGCGAACTGCTCTCATGATAGCCGTGAGAGAAAACCATTCCGCGAGCGTGAGGCTGCTGCTGGACGCGGGCTCAAATGTCAATGCCGAGGACAAAGATGGCGTTACCCCGCTCATGATGAGCGCGAGCAATGGGTCTTACCACACGTTCCGTGTCCTGCTGGAAGCCGGTGCCAAGGTGGACGCACGCGACCATAACGGCAAATCCGCCATGGACCACCTTGCCGATAACGCCAAAGCAACCCGTGCCAACCTTGCGCGTTTCCAACAAGCCGTGCAAAAACAGAAGAGGTGACAACCACGCCTCCCAAAAGCTTTTGGGAAACCCCGTGCCGCAGCAGTGCGAGCCCGAACGGGCAAATAATTAATTATATCCACGCAAGCACGCAAGCACGCAAGCACGCAAGCACGCTTTGCACGCTTTGCACGCTTTGCACGCTTTGCACGCTTTGCACGCTTTGCACGCTTTGCACGCTTTGCACGCTTTGCACGCTTTGCACGCTTTG
>CALCWC010000035.1 GCA_937905985.1 uncultured Verrucomicrobiales bacterium
CTTTTCATGTCCTACCGGGACTGCCGTGTCCCCTCAGCAAATCTGACGCAGCCCCCCTCCTTACCGCGTGGGCGTAATATGGACTTTGCATCTTTTCCGATTCTGCTATTATAGGCGTAGTAATGAAGGCCATCCTAAAGAGGAATTGTGCAAAGGGACGCTCGGCTAAGCGCAGCGTTCGCGGGCGGAGCTCGGTTCTTAAGGGGGCAGTTAAGAGCAAGGGGAAAAAGTGCAAGGTGTTGTGCAGCGATTGGCATCGCTTGAATAAGGCGGATGCAGATTTCATTGTGCGGATGGTAAGTGTGGAGCCGCGCCCGAATCCTGCATTGGAGGCAGTGCGGGAGCTCCATGCGTCTATCCCTCAACTGGGGTGATAGTGAAATGAAGCTGGCATTTGCCTATCTTGGAAATATTGACGTGTCATCCTCGCCTTTTGATTGCGGGGATAGTTTTCTAAATGATTTTTTAACGGAGGTCGCAGCGCGTCTTGTGGAACAGGGTTTAAGCGCGGTTAAATTACTCGTAGATCAAGATAATTCGCGAGTGGTGGGTTTTTACGCCATCTCTCCCATGAGGATTGAAATTGGACGCCTTTCCCCAGAACAAAGGAATCAATACGATGTCGCGTTCCCTATCCCCGCATGGCTGATTGGACGTTTGGCTGTGGATAAGGCATACCAAAAACAGCATTTAGGTGCCGCCTTGTTGCGGGATGCCATGACAAATATCACACAGAGAGCTGCTCAAGGTGCCGGAGCTCTCATTATTGTGGATGCCAAAAACAAGAAAATCAAGAATTTCTATAAGAAATACGGGTTTTCCACGTTGCCGTCAAGCGGGTTGAAATTGGCGTGTCCCATTCGTTGAAAAACACCAGTCTACCTTGTTCACTTAGCCTGTGCGAGGAGGGCTAGGGCGCGGGATGCGACGAGGTTTCGGAAGGCGGAGCGGGAGAGGTTGGGTTGGAAGATGGTTTCCGTGTGGGTGGGTTGGCCTTTGCGGGCGAGGGCGATGCAGACGGTACCGACCTCCGGTTCGTTGGGGGCACCCTTGGTGGGGCCTGCGTTGCCGGAGACGGCCACGGCGAGGTCGGCACCGGCGAATTGGCGGGCGTTTTCCGCCATGGAGCGGACCACGGGCTCGCTCACGGCGCTGTACTGCTCCAGTACCTCGTGAGGGACGTGGAGCTGGCGCTCCTTGGCCTCGTTGCAGTAGGTGACCCAGCCGTAGCGGAACGCCTGGGATGCGCCAGGCACGCCGGTGAGCAGGGCGGCGATGAGCCCGCCGGTGCAGCTCTCCGCGGTGGCGGTGGTGAGCCCGGCGGCCTTCAGGTTCTGCACGGCGGCGTAGGCCGCGAGTTCAAGCCCGGCGTCCATGGCAATCAAAATTCATCCGGCAGGGCAACGGACACGGTGGCGAAGGCTGCGATACCCTCGCCGCGTCCGATGGCACCGAGTTTCTCGTTGGTGGTGGCCTTCACGCCCACGCGGCGGGGCGACACATCCAGCACGGCGGCCAGTGTGGCCTTCATGTCCGGCACGAAGCGCATAATCTTGGGGGCTTCCGCAATGAGCGCGCAGTCCACGTTCACCACGCGGCCTCCCTGGCCCTGCAGCAGCTCCACGGCCTTCTGCACGATGAGCAGGGAGCTGATGTTCTCGCACGAGGGGTCGCTGGGCGGGAACCAGTAGCCGATGTCGCGCTCACCGATGGCTCCGAGGATGGCGTCTGCGAGCGCGTGGCAGAGTACATCGGCGTCGCTGTGGCCATCGAGCCCCTGTGTGTCGTGCACCTTGATGCCGCCGAGCATGAGCGGTCGCGGCGTGGGGGAGAAGCGGTGGATATCATATCCGAGTCCTACAAGTGTAATCATAATCGTTGAAAAAAATCAATGTGCGTCCAGCCAGTTGGGGGCGGTGTTGGCCTCCACCTCCAGCGGCACGCCGTTGGGCAGGGGGAGCGCGTTGCGCATGGTATCTTTAATCTGCTCGATGAGTTCGTGCTCGTCCTCGTGGAGGTCGATGAGCAGTTCATCGTGAATCTGCATGATCATGCGGCTTCTGCGGCCCTGCAGCAGTTGCGCCACGCGCACCATGGCAATCTTGATCATATCCGCCGCGGAACCCTGGATGGGCGTGTTGATGGCGGTTCGTTCCGCGGCGCTGCGCAGGTTGGCGTTGGCGCTGCGGAGGTCCGGCAGGTTGCGTCGGCGTCCGCAGAGCGTCTCTGCGTAGCCCTTCTCCGTGGCATCGCTCACCAGCTTGTCCATGTACGCCTTCACGCCGGGGAACTGGGTGAAGTAGCTCTCTATCAGGGCTGCGGCCTCGCCGCGCGGGCAGTTGAGGCGCTGCGAGAGCCCGAACGCGGAGATGCCGTAGATGATGCCGAAGTTCACGGTTTTGGCGGCGCGGCGCATGTCGGACGTCACGTCCGCGTGGTCGATTCCGTAGATGCGTGCGGCGGTTTCCGCATGGATGTCGCGCCCGCTCTGGAAGGCGGCCACCATGGCGGGGTCTGCGGAGAGGGCAGCCATGAGGCGCAGCTCCACCTGCGAGTAGTCGGCGGAGAGGATGGCGTGGTGCCCGTCGCGCGCCACGAAGGCGCGGCGGATGAGCTTGCCTGCGTCCGACCGCACGGGGATGTTCTGCAGATTGGGGTTCTGGGATGCCAGGCGCCCGGTGGCGGTGACCATCTGCAGCAGGGTGGAGTGGATGCGCCCGTCCTTCGGCGAGATGTAGCGGGGCAGGGCGTCCAGGTACGTGCCCTTGAGCTTGGTGAGCTCGCGGTACTCCAGGATGTCGGTCACCAGCGGGGATTTGCCCTCCAGCTTGCGCAGCGTCTCCTCGTCCGTGACGTATTGCCCGGTGCGGGTTTTCTTGGGTTTCTCCAGCAGCTTCATCTTGCCGAACAGCAGCTCGCCGAGCTGGCGCGGGGAGTTCAGGTTAATGGGCTCGCCGACGATGGCATCGATGCGTGCGCGGATTTCCTCAATCTTCTCTCCCAGCTCGGTGGATGCCTTTTCCAACTGCGTGGGCTCCACGCGCATGCCTTCCTCCTCAATGGCGGCGAGCACGGGCGTGAGCGGGAACTCGATGTTGCGCATGAGCGCATCCTGCCCCGCTTCCTTGAGCTTGGGCGCGAGGGCGTTCGCGAGGCGCAGCGTCACATCGGCGTCCTCCGCGGCGTAGTCGGCCATGGCTTCCACGGGTACGGCGGCGGTGTCCAGCTCCTTGCCCTTGGCGGGGGCGATGTCCGCCAGCTTGACGGTTCTGTAGGCCAGCAGGGCCTCCGCCATGTCGTCCATGTTGTGGCGCAGCTCCGGGAAGAGCGCGGTGTGCGCCAGCATGGCATCGAAGAACGGCCCGGCCGTCTCCAGCCCGGCGGTGTGCAGCACCTGCAAATCGAACTTGAGGTTGAGCCCCACCTTTTCCGCGTCGCCCGCAAAGGCCGCGTGGAAGGGCTCCAGGGCCTCCGGCGTGTCCACGGGCACGTAGTACGCCTCATGCTCGTCCAGGCAGAACGACATGCCGAGGATGCGGTCCTGCAGCGGATCCAGCCCGGTGGTTTCCGTGTCGAACGCCCAGCGCGGTGCCGCTTCCAGGCGTGCGGCCAGCTCGCGGCGTGCCGCGGCATCCGCCACCAGATGGTACGTGTGCGGCGTGTTGTAAATATCGCTGAGCTGCGGAGCGGAGAAGAGGTCCATCTGCACGGGGCCGTCCGCGGCGGGGGCTTCCTCCTTCTTGGGAGCGGCGGCGGCAAAGAGCTCGCCCATGTCGGCATCCGCCGGCTGCACCCCGCCGCAGAGCTTCTTGGCGAGCTCGCGGAACTCCAGCTTGGTGAGGATATCTTTCAACGCGGCAGTGTCGAATTCCTGCCGCTTGCAGTTGTCGAGCTTGACGGTGAGCGGCACGTCTCGGCGGATGGTGGCCAGCTCGTAGGAAAGGCGGGCACTCTCCGCGTTCTCCTCGATTTTCTGGCGCAGCTTGCCCTTGATGTCGGCGGTGTGGGCCAGCATGTTCTCGATGCTGCCGAACTGGGCGATGAGCTTCTTGGCGGTCACCTCTCCCACGCCGGGCACGCCGGGGATGTTGTCGGAGGCGTCGCCCATGAGTGCCAGAATGTCGATGATCTGCTTCGGTTCGCCGATGCCCCATTCCTCCAGGAAGGCATCCATGGTCACCGTCTCGAAATCGCTCCCCTTCTTGCCGGGGCGCCGGAACGTGCACGTGGGGGAGAGCAGCTGCCCCAGGTCCTTGTCTTTGGACACCATGTAACTCTCCATGCCGCCTTGTTCGTCCGCCATCCGCGTGAGCGTGCCGATGAGGTCGTCCGCCTCGAACCCCGGCTGCCGCAGCGTGGTGATGCGCATGGCTGCCAGGATTTCCGCAATCCAGGGGATGGAGTCGCGCAGCTCCTGCGGCATGGCCTGCCGGTTGGCCTTGTACTCCGGGAAACGCTCGTGCCGGAATGTGGGACCGCTCGGATCCAGGCAGGCCACAATGTGCGTGGGCTGCTCCTTCTCTATCAGGTGCACCACCGTGTTGATGAAGCCGAACATGGCCGATGTGTTCAGGCCTTTCGAATTGCGCATCGGCGAGTTGATGAAGGCATAGAACGCGCGGTAGATGAGCGCCATGCCGTCCAGTATGCAGAATGTCCCCATGAGACCCCCATGCTATCACAAGTGCGGTGGTTTTACAATCTACAATTTGAAAATGCCCGCGCCGCTTGCGGCGCGCGTACTTTGAAAATTGTAAATCGTCAATCGTCAATCGTAAATTGCAAATTCCCTGCATTCCTCCTTGAAATCACGCGAGGGTGGGAGTAAAGTAGTGGCAGTTATGAACATTCCGCTTTTCAAGAAGCTGTGCGAGGCGACAGGTGCGCCCGCGTTCGAGTATGAAATCCGCCAGATTATCATCGATGAGATGGCTCCCCTGGCCGATGACGTTTGGGTGGACAACGTGGGAGACGTGATTGCCCTCATCAAGGGCAAGAGCTCCGACGAGCGCATCATGTGCGCCGCCCACATGGATGAAATCGGCTTCATCGTGCGCCATATCGACAACGACGGCTTTATCCGCATCCTGCCGCTCGGCGGGTTCGACCCGAAGACGCTCACGGCGCAGCGCGTGGTGGTGCACGGCAAGAAGGACCTCCCCGGCTGCATGGGCGTGAAGCCCATCCACGTGATGACGCCGGAGGAGCGCACCAAGATGCCCGCCGTCACCGATTTCGTGGTGGATGTGGGTATGACCAAGAAGGAGGTGGAGAAGTGGGTCTCCGTGGGCGATTGCATCACCCGCGTGGGCGACCTCGTGGAGATGGGCGACTGCCTGAACGTGAAGAGCATCGACAACCGCGGCGGCTGCTACATGCTGGTGGAGGCCGTGCGCCAGCTCAAGAAAGCCGGCATCACCCCCATGTACGACCTGTACGCCGTGTTCACGGTGCAGGAGGAAGTGGGCCTGCGCGGCGCCCAGGCGTCCACCCTCGCCATCCAGCCCACCTTCTCCTTCGCGCTGGACACCACCATCGCATTCGACACTCCCGGCAGCGGCTCGCACGACAAGTGCACCGTGCTTGGCAAGGGCGCGGGCGTGAAGGTGTACGACAGCACCATGATCACCGACAGCCGAGTGGTCAAGTACATGGTGGCCCTGGCGGAGGAAGGCAAGATTCCCTACCAGCTGGAACTCCTTTCCGCTGGTGGTACGGATGCCGGTGCCCTGCAGAAGTTCGCCGCGGGCGGCTCCATTTGCGGCGCCCTCTCCATCCCCGTGCGCAACGTGCACCAGAGCATCGAGATGGCCCACAAGGGCGATGTGCAGGCCTGCGTTGACCTGCTGGCCGCCAGCATTGCCAACCTGGAGCGCTGGGACTGGAGCTGGGAGCAGAAGGAGCGCAAGCTCGCCCCCAAGGAGGCCGCAAAGCCCGCCAAAAAGGCATCCTCTCCCGCCAAGAAGCCCGCACCCAAGGCTCCTGCCAAGAAGGCTCAGCCCAAGCGCAGGAAGTAATGCATCGCTAATTTCACCCATTATCAAAGAGCCATCCGCAATCAGCGGATGGCTCTTTCAAATTCCCCAAACGCTGCCGGCGGGAGCAAAGTAGAGCTGTACGCGGTGTATATACACAACGCGAATTTAGTATTGAGAATTTTGAATTTGTTTGTAAGCATGCGCGGTGCATACACTCATGGCGTGGTAGGCGGGCGGTTGCATATGCGCGGTGTGTACACACACAGCGCTTGCCAACAAACAAATCCCAAATCTTCAATCTGAAATCCCCAATCCTAAATCGCCCCCTCCCGTGTGCGCACTCGGCGCACAAAAAACCGCAGCCCCCTACGGAGCTGCGGTTTGAAATCTCTTTGCCGTGCTTTACAGCTCCGGGGCGAGGATGAGGTAGTCACCGGCAACATCGCGGCCGCGCTTGGTGGCCGGGAAGATGTCCTTGCCCTTCTGGATGGTGCCCTTGGCCTCGTCCGTCTCGTCCTCCTCCAGCATGTCCTTCAGGTTCTTCACGGAACCATCGCCGAACAGAACCAAAGCCTGGCCGTCGTAGGAAGCCATGTCGAACACAATGTTCTCACCGGAGTACGGGGTGTCGGTGGGGTAGACGTTGCAGAATGCCAGCGGCACGTTGTTCTTGCCCACGGGCTCCTTGCGGTTGGGATCATCGGTACCCTTGCGCAGGACGTAGGACATGGCGTTTTCGCCGCGGGAGAGAGCGGAACCGTTGGCCAGGCGCTCGTCACCTTCCTTGGTGGCCTTGCCTGCCACGGCGAGCTTGGCGAAGAAAGGCTTCTCCGAATCATTGGCCGAGCTGTAGAAGACCTGGCGGTAGTAGCAGTTGGAGAACTCGCCCGTGAGCTCGCCGAAGTTCAGGTCGGGCTTCTCCTCCTGAAGCTGTTCGGCGGTGTTGTCGCACGGATAGCTGCCGTAATCGGTCTTGAACTGGCCGAGAATCTTGTGGACGGACTGCAGGTTGGACTGCGCGACTTGGCGGTCACCATCCTTCATGTGGCTAAGGTAGGCATTGCCGCCAATCACGGCCATACTGGCGAGAATGGCGATAACCACCATCAACTCGATAAGGGTGAAACCCTGCTTTCCGTTTTTGTAAGATACTTTCATAGCTGTGATGTAGATTTCGGTTTACCCGTATAATCTAGCACGGAAAACGGCGGCTTGCAAGCAGCAAATGCCAAAATTTGCAAAAAATCAAGCTGGAGCGTGCGCTGTCAGCGGTTCAGGTAGTCCGCTATCTCCTTCTCGTAAAGCTCCGGTTCCAGCAGGAATGAGTCATGCCCCTTCACGGAGTGGATGCACTTGTAGCGCGAATCCACGCCATTCTTGAGCAGGCGGCGGTGGAACAAGGAGACGGAACGCGGCGTGAAGCAGCAATCCGTGCTGATGGAGAAGAGCATGAACGGGATGCCGTGTTCCCCCAGGCGGCGGAAGGCGGCGTCTATGTCCCCAAGCCCGCTGAATGCCGCGAAGTCGAACCCCGTCCACATCTCGATGATGCGGATGTATGCGTTGGCATCAAAGCGCAGGGCGAACTTGGTGCCCTGGTGGAGCATGTAGCTTTCCGTGTTGCGGTGCGGCTTGTACCAGGTGAGCATGCCCTTGGAATCCGCCACGCCCTTGCGTGCGCGCTTCGCGAGCCCGCGCTGGTAGGTGAAGAGCTTGTGGCAGATGATGCGCGCCAGCGCCAGCCCGCGCAGCGGGGGAGCGGAGAGCGCGTAGCGCCCGGCCTTGTAGTCGGGGTCCAGCTCAATGGCCAGCACCTGCTCAAACCCGCAGAGCACGTGGTCTATCTGCGGCTTGTACCCGCTGCCGATGATGATGACGCTCTTGATGCGCTCCGGCCACAGGTTGGCCACGCACAGGGAGAGCATGCCGCCCAGGCTGGGGCCAACCATGTAGAAGCGGTCGATGCCGAAGTGGTCCAGCACCTTGATTTGCGCCCGCGCCTGGTCGTTGGCGTTTACCATGGGAAAGCGGCTGCCCCACGGCTCGCCGTCCGGCGCTATGCTCGTTGGCCCGGAGCTGCCGTAGCAGCTTCCCAGGTAGTTGATGCAGATGATGAAGTATTTGTCCGTGTCCAGCGGCTTGCCCGGGCCGATCATGAGGTTCCACCAGCCTTCATGGTTCTCCGGTCTCCAGAAGCTGCCCGCCTCCGGCAAATCCGCGTTGTAGCCGTGGGCGTGGTGACTGCCCGTCAGCGCGTGGAACAGGAGCAGTGCGTTGTCCTTTTTCGCATTCAGCTTCCCGTACGTCTCATACGCCAGGCGGATGCCCGGCAGCGTCTCCCCGCTCTCAAAGGTGAAGTCGCCGAGCTCCAGTATCTGCGTGCGTACGGTGTTTTCCATGGCGTGCCGCCTGTATGCAAAAAGACCGGGGCACAGCATGCCGGCCGGTCTTTGCGTGATGCCCCGCCAAAACAGCGGGGCAGGGTGGGGGAAATCTTACTTGACGCCCTTCTTGCTCAGGCGCGTGCCGGCGGTGGCACCCTGGCGGGCCTTGAACTTGGGGTTGCTCTTGCAGATGACGTAGAGCGTGCCCTTGCGCTTGACGATCTGGCAGTCAGCGTGACGGCGCTTCATGGAGGCGAGTGAGGAAAGAACTTTCATGATGTTGATACTGGTTAGAGGTTAGAGGTCGATATAAACCTTGGATTTCGCGAGCGAATGATAGCCGATTTTTTTCGTTTGTAAAGACAAATTTTTGCCAACTTGCGAAAAAAATCAGAAAGGGCGCAATTTTCCGTAGAAACCGTTGTGCAGGGCACGCAACAGGGTGTATACGTGCCGCAGACGGAAATCCCCCGCCGCCAGCATGCCGTTGCACGCCAACACCACGTAGGCCGCGCAAGCCAGCAGTCGGTGCGGGTAGTTGCGTGGCATCCTCATGCGTTGCAGCCACGCCCAGTTGCGCACCTTGTAATACACGCGCGAGATGGGCAGGCCGGGTTCGTAGAAGAAGGTTTTGGAGCCGATGCGGTAGCGGATGAGCGGGCGTGAGGCCGAGGGATGTTCCAGTTCGGAATCCCGCACTGTCACAAAGCGGAATCCTGCATGGCGCACCTTCCACGGGTATTCCTCGTCCTCGCCGCGGATAAACAGCTCCTCTGTGGGTACGCCCGCCTTTTGCCAAGCCGCTCGGGGGTAGAGCGCACCGAGCCAGCCACCGCGGCTGGGGATGATGTTGCCTTCCGGCAGTTCTTCCCGCTCCATGGCATTCTCCCAAGGGCGTGTGTCTGAGCCGGTGGCGATGGTGAGCGGCCAGCTCAGCTCGTCCCCCTTGGCTGGGTCCACCACCAGGCTCATGCGAACCTGGTCCGGTGTATCCGGAACGGCCAGCAGGGCTTCCAGCGTATGCGGGCGCGGCCAGGAATCATCGTCCAGTACCCATACGTAATCTGCCTGCAGCTTCTCAAACGCGTATGTGAGCCCGCGTGAACACCCGCCCGCATTGCCCAGGTTGGCTTCCATCTGCAGAATGTGGATGCACCCCGGCTTAAACAGCCGTGCCTCCAGTTCGCGGATATCTCCCAGCACGGGGTCTTCCGGCGTGCTGTTGTTGATGACCAGGATGCTATCCGGCCGTCTGGTTTGCTGCGACAGCCTCTCCAGGCAGGTCAGCGTGCGCTGCGGACCTGAAAAGTGGGTGAAAATGGCGCAGATGTTAGGCATTTCTGGAAAGAGGAGCGTATTCTATCCTTTTTTGCCCCGCAAAACAAGCGTTTTCACACATTTTTCATGGCTGCCACGCATCGGGAGGCTACCTCTTCCCATGTGGGATAGCATGGGGTGTCCTCTGTCTCCGGCTGGTCATACACCGCGTTAAGCGTCCGGATGAACGAGTCTTCCGATGCGTTGTCAAACAGGTAGCGTGCGGGGATGTTTTCCCGGATAGGCGGCAGGTCAGACGCCACGCAGGGCAGCCCGCTGCGCAGGCATTCCACCGGAGGCATGCCGAAACCCTCGTAAGCTGAGAAATAGGCTGCGGCCCGGCATTCGTCGTGCATGATGCGCTCCATCTCCTCCTGCGGCATGCGGCCGTGGTGAATCCACTGGGCAGAGGGCAGGGCGGTTCCCTCCGGCAGGCGCCCCAGCATGTGGACGCGAATGTTGGCGGCATCCTCGCGCTGTTCCAACCATGCCTGCAGTCTCTGGATGCCCAGTGCTGTGAGCTTGTGGGGGAAGGGGGAAACGTAGAAGAGGATATCGTGCCCATTGTGCAGGTCTCTCTCTCGCGCGAGCGCGTCAAAGCCTATTCCCACCACCGCCACCTTGGCCTGCGGTACATATGCATGGTAGCGCGTTTCATTGAAATGTGTGGAGGTCAGCACCAAATCCGCCACCTCCAGCGCCCTGATGCCAAGGTTGCGGAAGTACAGCAGCTCGTGCCGCGGAAAGGGGGAATCACCCGGAGCCGTGGGCCCCATGTAGTATTCCCAGTTCACGTCGTGCAGGTAGCACGCCAGCCTGGTGTGCCCCAGGCTGGGGAAGTACGGCGGGAATCCCTTGGGCAGGATGGCCCAGTCTGCCCCTATGCGGCGGATGGCGTTGCTCACCCCCACCTGATCCCACCAGATGCGCCCGAAGCGCCGCGGCACCGCTTTCTCCGCCAGATGCACGTGCACGTGCGCCGGCGCGTTTTGGAAATGCTCGCTGCATTCGCGGTTGCCCAGGATGTGCAGCTCCTCCACCTCGGGGCATTGCGCCAGCCCGCGCGCCAGTCCCAGGGACACGTTGAATATCCCCACGGATTTTGTGGCGGCAAAGCTTTGATCGGTCAATGCAAGGACTAACTTCATTCCGTACGCGACTCTGGCACAAAATCACCGCAACGTCAAGAGATTTGTGCCATTCGCGGCTTGCGCGGGAACCGTCGTTCTGCTATGCTTGAAGACATGGAAACCCCACATAGAAGCAATCGTCTCACTGGTACATGGTGCGGTCGCCTGGGCGGGATTGTGTTGATCCTCACATGGTTGGCATCCATGAGCATCGTGAACGCGGATGCGTACTCCTATCTTCCGCTCTTGTGCGGCTTGGTGTTGGCGGTGCTGCTGGGCTTGTGCGGCATGCTGTGCGGCGGCAAGGTGGTGTCGCTCCGCTGGCTGGGATGGTGCTCGTTTGCCGTGGGTGCGTATTTTCTGGCGCGTTGCGCATGCAGCTTCTGCGTGGTGGATGCATGGCGCGAGGGCGGGCTGATTTGTGGCTGCATCGTCTTCTACACGGCTGGCATGCTGGTGGCGCAGAACGACCGAGCCAAGGGAATCGGGCTGATTCTTACGGTAGCCCTGCTGCTCAATCTTGCCGCCTTTTATGTGGCTAAGCTGCCGGGCGCTTGCCCGGAGTGGTTTGGACGTCCTTCCCGTGGCTTGTCCGGGGCCGGCAGCGTGCCCGACACGCTGTATGTATACAAGAATTTTGCGGGCATGTTCCTGATGCTGTGCGGCTCCCTGCCGGTGCTGCGCTTGCTGTGGACGGAGCCTCGGCGGTGGTATGTGTGGCTGATGGCTGTGGTGGGCTTGTGCGGAATAGGCCTGTCCTTCTGTTGCGACACCCGTTCCGTGTACCTGTTGCTGCCGCTTATCGTGTTTCTGGGGGTGGGGTTGTGGCTCGTTTTCCATATTTTCTCTGAACGCAAGCTGGGATGGAGCGGCTTTGTGACAGCCGGTGTCCTGGTTGCCGCCATCTGTATCGCCGTCTATGAATTCTTTTTCGGCGGCAGCTGGCTGACGGTCGTCTCGCAAATCGATTCCCACCTGCGCTTCTATATTTGGGAACTGGTCTGCTCCGTCTCCTCAGATGCCCCACCCTGGGGCTACGGCGCCTCCTCGGCGGGATGGATGATTACTCCCCTCTTCAACGAATGGGAATGGCCCAACTTCGCCCACAACGAGTATCTGCAGGCTTGGTGTGATTATGGCTTCATAGGCTTGGGGTGCATGGTGTTCATTATTGTGGCTCACTTGGTGGCGGGGTTGCGCGCCATGGCCTCCGAGTTCGTTTCCAATGCCCGCCGCGTGAAGGCGGGCATGGCCATCATCACCCTGGGCTGCATGGCCTGCTGTGCCGCCCTGGATTTCGTATGGCATGATTTCTCCCTGGCCACCATGACCGCTTTTGCCTGCGGCATGCTCGCGTCTCCCTTCCCTCACAGCAGGGAGAGCCTGTTTTCCAACCGCAACTGGGCGAATGGCAGCGGCGCATCGTGTGTTCAGGTCAAGGCCCAGGGCATACCGGGCACCTGCGTGCACGCAGCGGTGCTGCTGGGTGCGGCGGCTTTCTGCGTGAGCTTGGTGCCACACCTTTGGCCTGCCTGGAAAGCCCAGTGGCGCTATAACGAACTGGTTCACGCCGACATGGAATTGGCCCGCATCGGCAACGAACAGTCGGATGCCATGAGACTGAAGAACCATGCCGTGCGCCATGCCTTGCTGGCGGACATCTTGGAAAGCTATCCCGCTTCCGGGCTTGTGGACGAATATTTCCGCATCATGTCCTCCGGTGAAACGGTGGAGCAGCGCGAGCATGTGATACGCTTGGCATTGCAGGGCAATCCGCGCCAGCTGTTCATGGTGCCCATGCTGGCGGATATGCTTATGGTGCAGCACCGCAACGAAGAGGCTGAGAAGTTGATGCGCCAGGCGTACCCCGGCGACGGCATGCCCAACCGCATGCTCAACAATTGGGCCTCCTACTACATTCTCAACCTTTTGGAGTGGGGGCAGCAGGAGATGCTGGCGGGCCGCATCTCCCGCGCATACTCCCTGATGGACTATGCCTTCAATATCTCCCGCCACAAGGCGCATGACATCGATTTCCTGCTGCGCTACCGCTCTGGTGAGCAGCCCTGGGCCGATTACGGCGGCGTGAAGCCTAACCTCAAGCCTTTCCTGCAGGCACGCAAGGGAGATGTCGCGCTCTTCCGCAACTTGAAGGTGGAAAAGGACGACTCCTGGCAGCAGCCTCTGGAACCCGGCGGCAAGCCCGCCCTCTACCGCGCCCAGCAGGAACCTCCCAGAAAGGATGCCAAATAGCGCATCATGCCAGTTCTCTGCAAAAAAAACGCTTCCGTTTGTGTTTTCCGCTTGCAATGCCGCTTCAAAAATGCATAATATAGGAAACGCGCCATCCGCGCACTCCGGACTTTACTAACATTATGAGCACGCCTCCACCACCGCCAGCAGCACCGCGCCCGGTTCCTCCCGCAGCGCCCTCTCCCGTTTCTGCACCCAAGCCCCCCGCAGCTCCCGGGGCTCCCGCAGCACCGCGTCTTACCCCCACCGTGCCGCTGAGCGTGCCCACCAAGCCGGCCGCGCCCAAGCCCACCGTGCCGCTGAGCGTGCCCACCAAGCCGGCCGCGCCCAAGCCCACCGTACCGCTGAGCGTGCCCGCCAAACCGGCTGCTCCCAGTGCCACCCCCGCCACTTCCCCCGCAACCCCGGCTGCCAAGCCGAGCCCCACGGTTGCCATGCCCACCGCTACGGTGCCTCTGGCCAAGCCCGGTGCCTCCACCATGCCTGCCGGCTTTGTGAAGCCTGCCGGCTTTGGTCCCCGCACCACTACCGTTCAGGAGGAGGAGAAGCCCACTCCCACATGGCTGATTGTGGCATCTTGGATTGGCGTGGTCATCATGCTGGTCTTCTGCTACCAGCAGTTTGTGATTGACCAGCACATCGAGCGCGCCACGGAGCCCGCCCTTGGCTGGCCGGCTGACGCGACTGTTGTGGATGCTTCCGCAGAGGATGAGGGCGATGCCGCCCCCGCCGAGGAAAGCTCCGATGATGAGGAAGAGTAAACCTTTGAACGATTCGGCGCACCCGTGCGTCTGACATATACTATGGCACTCCAAATCACTGAAAGCAACTTCGAGGAGGAAGTCCTCAAGTCCCCCGTTCCCGTCCTGGTGGATTTCTGGGCCACATGGTGCGGCCCCTGCAAGATGATCTCCCCGGTGGTGGACCAAATCGCCACGGAAATGGCCGGCACCGCCAAGGTGGGCAAGGCCAACGTGGACGAGGGCGGCAACCAGAACCTCGCCTCCCGCTTCGGCATCCGCACAATCCCCACTCTCCTCTTCTTCAAGAATGGTGAGCTGGTGGACACCATCGTGGGTGCTACCTCCAAGGACAACATCGTGGCTCGCCTGCGCGCCTGCATGTAAGCTTCGTTTCTCCCTTTACCAGCCACCGTACGGCGTGCCGTGACGGTGGCTTTTTTTTCAACCTGTTTTCCCTAATACATTCTCATGAACACCAATACCACCATCACAGCCGCTGCAGTGGCGGCACTCCTGCCGCTTTCCTTTGCTACGGCCGAGACATTCCCGCCCCACTTTTCCGAGGCTGCGGAGTTGCTGCTGGCAGACAGCGTGAAAATTGCCCCCACCGAACACCAGCTCAACATCGTCTATTTCCACGGGAACGATATCGAGCCGGCCAAGGACTACGAGCGCCGTCTCAGCGAGCTGTTTCTCTACCTGCAGCAGTTCTACGCCAAGGAAATGTACCGCAATGGCTTCGGCCACCGCTCCTTCGGCCTGAACACGCTGCCCAACGGCAACGTGGACATCATTACCATCAAGGGCAAGCTGCCCCACAAGGAGTACCCCTACAGCGGCGGCAACGGCAAGGTCCAGCAGGAGGTCGCAGCCTACTTCAACGAGCACCCGGAGAAGAAGCACAGTCACCACACGCTGATTCTCATGCCCACCTGGCATGATGCCGAGTACAGCGATGCCAATCCCGGCGGCGTGCCCTTCTACGGCGTGGGCCAGACCTGCTATGCCTTGGACTATGCGGATTTCGACCTGCGCCACCTGGGGAAAAACACGCCGCAGGGGCGGCTGCTGACCAAGTGGTTCGGCGGCATGGCCCATGAGCTGGGGCACGGCCTCAACCTGCCGCACAACAACGGCACCGTGCAGGAAACGGGGGAGCTCGGCACACCGCTGATGGGGGCCGGCAATTACACCTTCGGCATGAAGCCCACCTATCTCACCAAGGCCACCTGCTGCATTCTCGACCGCTCGGAAACCTTTGCCCCCGCCGGCGATAAAACCGCCTTCTATACCTCCGACTCCCCCGTGACGGTGGAGAACCCGCAGCTGAAGATGGAGGACGGTGCGCTGGTGTACCGTTTCCGCGCAGGCGACAATTTCAAACATGTCAACGCCTACATTCAGGATGCCCCCTTTGCCGTGAACCAGGATTACGAGAAGGTGGCCTTCACCGATGTGCAGAAGGATCCCGCCAAGCCCGGCGAGTTCACCTTCCGCATCCCCTTGGATGCCATTGCCGCACTGGCCGGCGCCAGGGAGCTGCGCGGTGAAAGCGCGCAGAAGGGCGTGGGCGGCATTGATCTCGTCTTTGTGCAGCAGGACGGCACCCGCTACTCCCACCGCGTCACCTTCAACTGGGCGGATATCTCTGCCCAGGGTACGCCCTTCATTGAGGTGAAATCCTTCAAGGGGTGCTAATCTTCTTTCATTATTCCCACATGAACACCAAGACAATATTGTCCATCACCGCGCTGGCGGCCCTGCTGCCGCTCTCCGCTTCCGCTATCGATCTCCCGCAGAACTTCTCGGAAGGAGCCAAAGCCAAGCTGGCGGACAGCATCCTGCTCGCCCCCAGTGAGCACCAGCTCAACATCGTCTATTTCTACGGCTGTGATTTCCAGCCCGCCAAGGACCATGAGCGCCGTCTCAGCGAGCTGTTCACCTATGTGCAGCAGTTCTACGGTCAGGCCATGCAGAGAAACGGCTTCGGCGCGCGTTCCTTCGGCATGGCCATGCTGCCCAACGGCAACGTGGACATCATCACCATCAAGGGCAAGCTCCCCCACAAGGACTACCCGTACAACGGCGGCCACGGCAAGGTGCAGGCCGAAATTGCGGAATACTTCGCCGCCCACCCGGAGAAGCTCCGCAGCGGGCACACCTTCATCCTCATGCCCACTTGGCTGGATGACAAGTTCAGCGACGAAAACCCCGGCGGCGTGCCCTACTACGGCGTGGGCAAAACCGCCTTCGCCATGGACTACGGCGATTTCGACCTGCAGTACCTGGGAGACGACACGCCCAAGGGCCGCCTGCTCACCAAGTACCTGGGCGGGCTCGCCCATGAGCTCGGCCACGCCTTGAACCTGCCGCACAACAACGGAACCCCGGATCAGAACAAGGCCATGGGCACCCCGCTCATGAACGCAGGCAACTACACCTTCGGCATGAAGCCCACCTACCTTACCAAGGCTTCCTGCAAGATTCTGGACACCTCCGAGACCTTTGCCCCCAAGGGCTGCAAGACCGTTTTCTACACCTCGCAGCAGGACGTGAAGGTGACCGACCAGGAGCTCACGCTGGAGAACAACGACACGCTGGTGTTCAAGTTCCACACCAACGCCAAGTTCAAGTGCGTGAACGCCTATATCCAGGATGCCCCCTTCGCCGTGAACGAAGACTATGAGAAGGTGGTGTTCGACGAGGTGGAGCAGGATTCCGCGGACCCCACCCTGTACACCGTCCGCATGCCGTTGAAGGACATTGCCAGCCTCAAGGGCGTGCAGCAGCACGCCGGCGTGGGCGGTATCGACCTCGTCTTCGTGGAGGAGGAAGGTTCGCGCCACAGCTACCGCGTGCAGTTCGACTGGAACGCCATCACTCCCCAGGGCACTCCCCTGCGAGATATCATCCACTTCAAGGGCTGCTGATTATATCAGCCTCCCCAGACAATCCCGCGCCCGTCCGGCCCACTCGCCAGGCGGGCGTGTCTGTCGTGCAATTTAGCATTTGGAATGTAGCATTTAGAATTTTGAATTTGTGTGTACGCACGCCATGTGAGTACACACACCGCGCTTGTTCACAAACTAAATCCTACATCCTAAATCCCAAATCCTCGGTTCAAATTCCCCCGCCCGGTTGTTGCTGGGTGATGCAGTGCACGGCGCCGCCTTCAATCACCAGGCGGCGCGCATCGATGCCCAGCACCTGCTTACCGGGGAAGCATTCGCGCAGGATGCCCAGCGCACGGTCGTCGTTCTTCTCCTGCATGAACACAGGCACCATCACGGCGCTGTTGCAGATGAGGAAGTTTGCATAGCTGGCGGGAAGCTGCTCCAGGCGCCAATCCTGCGCCACCAGCGGCTCCGGCATGGGCAGGGGAATGATTTCCACACGGTGTCCGGCGGGTGTGCGCAAATCTTGCAGGCGCTCGTTGTTTTCCGCCAGGTTGCGGTAGTGCGGGGAATGCGGGTCCGGTTCCACAATGGATACCGCCGCCTCCGCGTTCACAAAGCGCACCATGTCGTCGATGTGACCGTCCGTGTCGTCGCCTTCAATTCCCTGGCCAAGCCAGAAAACCTGTTTTGTGCCGAGCATGCGGTGCAGCTCCGCCTCCACCGCTGCCTTGTCCAGGTCGGGATTGCGGTTGGGGTTGAGCAGCACGGCCTCCGTGGTGAGCAGCAGCCCCTCGCCGTTGCCCTCAATGGCTCCGCCCTCCAGCACCATGCGGCTCTCTAGGCGCGGCAGCCCCAGGCTTGCCGCCGTGCAGGCGGGTATGCCGTTGTCCAGGTCCCACGGCTCGAACTTGCCGCCCCACGCGTTGAACTGCCAGTCCGCGATTTGCAGAGAGCCATCGCTCCGCTGCACGAAAATGGGTCCGTGATCGCGGCACCATACATCGTTGGTGGGGTGGTTGTACAGCGCGAAATTCTGCACGCCGCGTTTTTCCAGCAGCGCGCGGATGTCTGCATGCAGCCCCTCTGCCGCGTTGATGCGCACCTGCGCGTGCGGGGAAATGGCCTCTGCCAAGTCCGCGTAGCGTTCCAGCAGCTCCGTAAGGCCTCCCTGCCACAAATCCTGCCGATGCGGCCAGGATATCCACACGGCATCCTGCCGCTCCCATTCTGCGGGCCAGCGCAACGCGTCTCCCTGTTCCGGTGTGTTCTTCATGCTATGTAGGGGAGGTCCAGCAGCACCTCCAGCGGGGTTAGTTCGTTGAATTGTTCCTGCGTGTCGCCCTCCTGTCGGCCGAACACGCCTGCGTCGATGAGGTTGTAGACAATGCTGCCCACGTCTGCGGAGCTGGTGATGCCCCAGTGCTCCATCACGGCGGATGCCATGGGACCGTACTCCTGCAGCGCGTATGCGCAAAAGCCCAGGTACAGTTCCTCCGCGCTCAGGTGCGGCTGCTCGCCGGTCTTGTGAAACTCCTCCACCGCGTAATCCAGCGCCTGCCGCATGAACGCGTACGCATCCGGCGCGAACGAGCTGTCGCGCCGCATGATTTCATCCACGGCATCGTCGAAGTTGAATGGCATGCCTGCATGCTAGCATGATTTTCTCCCCCTTGCAAATCTTTCCCCCCGCATGACCTGCCCGCATGACCTGCCCGCATACGGTACCCTCATGCGGCTTTCCATTGGAAATTGTTTGCAGGTGCGCCCGTTGCTAGCTTGACGCACATGGCTATCCAACCAAATGTACTACTGCGAACCAAGATCGGCCTGGGCGGCATCCGCCTGCTGGACTACCCCGGTATCACCTACCCGGACAGCGTGCTGAAAGCCGCGCCAGGCATGCACCCCCAAACCGGGAAACCATACTCCAGGCCCCCCGCCAACACCGTCAGCTCCTCTCAGGCCGCCGCCATGCTCGGCTCCAGCATCCCATGCGCCAGGATGCGCCTGCACCGCAACAAGGTGCGCTTCTACTTTGTGCAGGTGGGAACCTCCCACACAACCTTGTATTGGAGCCGGCGCAAGGTGCAGGAGCTGGTGGACCGCGCCGCCAAGAAGGCGCGCAACGCCCCACGCGGCATGGTGACGTGGCGCCAGGCCCTGGAGATACTGCCCTGCAAACGTTCGTCCCTGCAGCGCCATGTCAAGAACGGCAGGGTGCGCACGCGCTGGTTGCGCATGCCCACCGTCAGCGGCATCCAGACCGTGCGCTTCTACAATGTGGCAGACCTCAAGAAATTGCGCACCTACCTCCTCTTCTGTGCCCGCCAATCCTCCGAGCGCATGGAACGATTCGGGTGACGGCATCCATGTATTCGTGGTACGTGGAGCTATTGACATTTTATCCGTTCCCAGTTAGACTCGTTCCCGTCCATGGAAGCCACCAACCAGGATTTGATGCTTGGCCTGCTGCTTTCCCTGTTTGCGGGGCTGAGCACATGCATCGGCGCAGCCGTGGCGCTTTTCCTGAAGCGCACGGATACGCGCGTGCTCACCTACGCCCTGGGAGCCAGTGCGGGGGTGATGGTGTATATCTCTTTCATGGAGCTGTTGCCGGAGGCAGGGCGTTTCCTGCAGGAGGGCAGCGGCAAGTGGGTGTCGATTGCCGCGTTTTTCGGCGGCATGGTGCTGGCCGGCGCCATTGACCGCCTTGTCCCGGAGGACGAGAACCCGCATGAAATCCACACGGCGGGAGACCTGGATGCGGCGCGCACCACGGGCGAGTTCTCCGCCCAGGTCGGCGTGCGGCGCTCCGCCTTTCTCTTTGCCGCGGCCATTGCCATCCACAATTTCCCGGAAGGCATCGCCACCATGGCTTCCGCGTTCGACAACCCCGGGACCGCCTTCTCCGTGGCCTTCGCCGTGGCTATCCACAACCTCCCGGAGGGCATCGCCGTGGCACTGCCGCTCATGTTCGCCACGGGCAGCCGCAAGCGCGCCTTCTGGGGCGCCACGCTCTCCGGGCTTGCGGAACCCGTGGGCGCCCTGGTGGCCATGCTCATTCTGCTTCCCTTTCTCACGCCCACGCTGCTGGCCGTGCTTTTCTGCGTAGTTGCGGGCTTCATGGTGTACATCTCCTTTGACGAGCTGCTGCCCATGGCGGAGCGCTGGGGGCACCACCACCTCTCCATCGGCGGCGTGATTTCCGGCATGCTTCTCATGGCCTTGGTGCTGTAACGCCAAACCACGCTGTTTTTCCTTGCCAATCCTGCCCGGAGTGTTAGAATGAAGCCGTACATTCGGTACTCATTTCAATACTATGAAACCTACACTCCTTGTTCTCGCAGCAGGTATGGGAAGCCGCTACGGCGGTCTCAAGCAGCTTGACCCCATGGGTCCCAACGGTGAAGTCATCCTCGATTATTCCGTCTACGACGCCATCCGCGCCGGCTTCGGCAAGGTCGTTTTCATCATCCGAAAGGATTTTGAGGAGGCCTTCAAGAGCCAGGTCGGCTCCCGTTTCGCAGGCAAGATTGAAGTGGACTACGCCTTCCAGTGCCTCGATGATTTGCCCGAGGGCTACAGCGTGCCGGAAGGCCGCGTGAAGCCGTGGGGCACGGCTCACGCCCTGTTGGCCGCCCGCAACGTGGTGCACGAGCCCTTCGGCGTGGTGAACGCTGACGACTTCTACGGCGCGGACGCCTTTGCCAAGGCCGCCGAGTTTCTGACCGCCGCTCCCGCCGCCGACGGCAAGGAGCACTACGGCATGATCGGCTACCCGCTCAAGAACACCCTCTCCGACCACGGCGATGTGAACCGCGGCATCTGCGGCATCAAGGACGGCCACCTGGACAGCGTGGAGGAATATACCAAGATCATGCGCGAGGACGACGGCGTGTGCCGCGGCGACAGCCTGAGCGGCGAGCGCAAGGTGGTGGACCCGGAGGAGCTCGTCTCCATGAACTTCTGGGTGTTCCCCGCCTCCTTCATCGGCCAGATCAAGGAGCACTTCACCAAGTTCATCGCGGAGCGCGGCACCGAACTCAAGAGCGAGTGCTACATCCCCACCGTGGTGGACGAGCTCATCCACAACGGCAAGGCTGATTGCCGCGTCATCAAGACCACCGCAAACTGGCTCGGCGTCACCTACCCCAGCGACAAGCCCGCCGTGGTGGACAGCATCGCCAAGCTCGTGGAGCAGGGGGTCTACCCCGCCAAGCTCGGCTAATCCACACCCATCCCATTGCCATGTACGATTTGAAAGCAATCGCCGGCATGTTCGACCTCCGCGCGGACTACGTTTGCGGCGGCCCCTACGGCTCCGGCCACATCAACGACACCTACCGCATCGAGACCGACCAGGCCGGCCTGCGCGTGGACTACATCCTGCAGCGCGTCAACAGCAACGTCTTCCGCCAGCCCATCCCGCTTATGGAAAACGTCAAGCGCGTCACGGACGAGGCCCTGCGCGTGCTGCAGGAGGAAGGCTGCAAGGAGGCCTACCGCCGCACCCTCACCCTCATCCCCGCGAACGACGGCAAGCCCTACGCGCAGGATGCGGAGGGCAACGTGTGGCGCGTCTACCTCTGCATTGAGCGCGCACGCACCTACGACATGATCGAGAACCCCGGCCAGTGCATCGAGGTCGCGCGCGCCTTCGGCAACTTCCAGAAGCTCGGCGCCAACCTCCCCGGTGAGCCCCTCTTCGAAACCATCCCCGATTTCCACAACACCACCAAGCGCTTCGAGACCTTCCAGAAGGCCATCGCCGCAGACCCCTTGGGCCGCGCCGCTTCCGTGCAGAAGGAAATCGACTGGTACCTCTCACGCGAGGCCGACTGCCACAAGGTGGTCAACTACCTCAAGAGCGGAGAGCTCCCCATGCGCGTCACCCACAACGATACCAAGCTCAACAACGTCATGCTCGACGACGTCACCGGCGAGGGTATCTGCGTGATCGACCTGGACACCACCATGCCCGGCTCCTCCCTGTATGACTTCGGCGACATGATCCGCACCTCCACCTCCCCCGCCGCGGAGGATGAGAAGGACATCTCGCTGGTCACCATGCGCATGGAGTATTTCGAGGCCCTGGCCAAGGGATACTGCGAGGCCGCCACCTTCCTCACCCCGCTGGAGAAGGAGCTGCTGCCGTTCTCCGGCAAGCTCCTCACCATGGAGTGCGGTATGCGCTTCCTCACCGATTACCTGGAAGGCGACACCTACTTCAAGATCCACCGCCCGGAGCACAACCTGGACCGCACCCGCACCCAGATGGCCCTCGTGGAATCCATCGAACAGCAGATGGATGCCATGATGAAGGTGGTGCAACAATATTGATTTACAATTGACGATTTGTAAAGTGAGGCGCGCGCAGCGCGCCTAAATTACCGAGCCCCTGCGCCCGTCTTCGCCAAGGCTACGCCGAGGCAGGCTGAAAGGCGCAGGGGCTTGTGCATTTTGCTCCCTTGCTTCCGTCTCCGCGAAAGATACGACGAGGCCTGCGAGAGAAGCAACCCTTGGCGGTGTGGACTCACGCCCAGGGTTGCTGCTCTCATGCATCTGTTGTCACCAATCACCATAACGCATGCCCACCAATCCCCCCGTGTGTGTGCACACAACGCTTGCACGCAAACAAATCCTAAATCTGAAATCCTAAATCCCCAATCCTAAATTGAAATTCACAATACCCACGCAAAAAGGCGGGCCCGCATGCGGGCCCGCCTTGGATTAAGGTTTGATAGGGGAAGAAGTCTTAGCCGATTTCCACGCGGCCTTTGAGGTTGGCTCCCTCGTCCATGGAGAGCGTGCCGGTGGAGATGTCGCCGTTGACGGTGGCGTTGTTGTTGAGGTGGCAGCGCTTGCTCTTGACATTGCCGTGGACATGGCCGAAGACGTGGACCTCGCCGGCGTGGATGTCGCCCTTGATGTCCGCCATCTCGCCGATGGTGACCTTGCCCTCGTCCGATTGGATTTCACCCTCGACCTTGCCGTCGATGGTCATATCGTTCTTGAAACGGATGGAGCCAATGATTTCGATGCCGGAAGCCAGCACGTTGGTGGTGTTGTTCATAGATGATTGAATATGGTTGGAAATGGATGGAAGCGGGGATTAGACGGTCATGATTTCCTTTTGCTTGGCCTCCACAAGCTCATCTATCTGCTTGGTGTACTTGTCGGTGAGCTTCTGCACCTTGTCCTCCGCCAGGCGCACGCCGTCCTCCGTGAGAACGTTGTCGGCCTTGAGCTTCTTGATTCCGTCCATACCGGCCTTGCGGGCGGCGCGCACGCGGACGCGGGCGTCCTCCTTGATGGTGTCCACGTACTTGCAGAGCTCCTTGCGGCGCTCGCCGGTGAGCTCCGGGATGGGGAGGCGCACGGAGCGGGCGTCAATCACCGGGGTGATGCCCAGCTTGCTGTCGGCAATGGCCTTCTTGATGTCGTTGAGGGTGCCGGGGTCGAACGGCTGGATGAGGATGGAGCGGGCGTCCGGGGTGGAGACAACGGCCAGCCCCTTGAGTTTCATGGAGGAGCCGTAGGCGGCCACATAGACGTCCATGTTGTCCACGAGGGAAGGGGAGGCCTTTCCGGTGCGCACGCCGGCGCAGTCGGTGGCGAGGTGCTCCAGGGCTTCCTCCATGGCGGTTTCAGTTTCAAGCATCAGGGTTTCTTCGTCCATAGTGATTGATTGTTGAGGTAAAGGGGATTAGTTGATGATGGTGCCGATTTTCTCACCGAGCAGGGCGCGGGTGATGTTGCCTTCCTGGTGCATGTCGAACACCATGATGGGCTTCTTGTTGTCCTTGCAGAGGGTGAAAGCCGTCTGGTCCATGACCTTGAGTTCGCGCTGGATGCACTCCTCGTAGGAGATGGAGTCGAAGCGCGTGGCGGTGGGATCCGTCTTGGGATCCGCGGTGTACACGCCGTCCACGGAGGTGGCCTTCATCACCACTTCCGCGTTGATTTCGCAGGCGCGCAGCGCGGCGGCGGTGTCCGTGCTGAAGAAGGGATTGCCCGTGCCGGCGGCGAAAACCACCACGTGGCCGTTGCGCAGCAGCGTGCGCGCGTTGTTGCGCACATAGGGCTCTGCCACGTTCTTCATCTCAATGGCGCTCTGCACGTGGGCAGGCACGCCGGCCTCCTGCACGGCGGAGCAGATGGAGAGCGCGTTCATCACGGTGGCGAGCATGCCCACATAGTCTGCCGTGGGGCGGTCCATGCCGCGCACGCTGGCCTTGGCACCGCGCCAGATGTTGCCGCCGCCCACCACCACGGCGATTTGCAGGTCGCCCTGTTTCTGGGCCTCGGCAATCTCGCGTGCAATGCGCGCGACAATCTCCGGGGAGATATTGTCCTTGCTGCCGGGGGCGCGCAAGGCCTCCCCGCTCAATTTCAGCAGGATACGCTTGTATGTTGTGGGCGTTTCTTCACTCATGTCGGTGATTGGTCGGCTTCGCGTTGCAGTGTACCACTTTTCTTAAGCAATTGCCAGCCCAAAAATGCGGACGGTATCAGAATTCGAAGCCCACGGCCAGGCGGGCGTAGAGGGCGCCGCTCGCGCGGTAGCGGTCCAGCGTGTGGCGGCCGTTCTTGGTGCGCACGCGGAAGTTGTTGTAGAAGGAGTAGCCCAAGTCACCCATGACCGAGACCTTGACGCCGCCCATGCTCCAGCGGTAGGAGGCCGTGCCGCCGGCAATCCAGTTCTTCATGCGCAGCTGGGTAGTGGCGCGGTGGCGCTTCACGGTCCACACGGCGCGGTTGTACTGCAGGAACGGGCCGATGCGGAAACGCTCGCTGCCGCTCAAATGCTGGTAGGAGAGGCGATCTGCCTGCAGCTGCAGCTCCCAGTGCGGAGACACCTTCCACTGGAAGTTCACCAACGGGTAGACCCACATGTCATTGTAGTCCGGCATCACGGATACACCCAGCGTGTACTTGATCCGCTCCCCCAGCGTGGAGGAGAAGCCCACGTTGCCGCCCCAGTAGAACATCTCGCTGCTCATCACATCGAAATCCGATGACAACTGCGGCGTGAAGCCCAGGTGGAACTGGGATTTCTGGCCGATTTTGTGCAACAGGGTAGCGCTCATCCCCAGCGTGTACAGGCGGTGTTCGTCCAGCACCTTGGGCCCGGAATTGTGCATCCACGTCAAGCGCCCGGAAACCTTGCAGTCCAGGTGCCAGCCGTGCCACGCGTGCTTGCGCGGGTTGAACAGCGGTATGGTCACAAACGCGCTCATCAACCGCACGTGCGCCCCCTGGCCGTGGATGTGCATGTTGCCGAAGTATTCGAAGTAGTAGTCGTTCGGGAGCAGCATGGGCCGCTGGTAGTCGCCTTCCGTCTCCGGCACCGCCGGCATGGTGGACGGTGTGGAGAAGATGGGATCCATCCCCGTGTCCTCGATGAACACGCCGTCCTCCAGAAAGATGTCATCTTGAGCCAATGCCCCGCCGGCGCATGCCAGCGCCGCCACTGCTACACTGCAGAGTAGTTTCTTCATACCTGGTCCATCCTACACGATTTCGCCTGTAAGGGAAGCTTGAAATGCGCCTTTTCCCCCTGCATGCCAAAAAAAATGCACCCAAATGTGATTTTTTACTTGTCAAACGCGTCGAAAGCGCGTATCATGCCCCCGCACCCCGTTCAACGGGCGGCACCAGTGGCTCGGTAGCTCAGTTGGTAGAGCAGCGGATTGAAAATCCGCGTGTCGGCGGTTCGATCCCGTCCCGAGCCACCATTTTTATACCCTAATTCCTCCACGGGGCGTAGCTCAGCCTGGTAGAGCGCCAGCTTTGGGAGCTGGATGTCGCAGGTTCGAATCCTGTCGCCCCGACTCCCCGGAGTTTCGTAGGGGAGTCGCCTCGGCGTAGCTGGACATGCTTGCCATGTCTAGCGAAGACGGGCCACACTGGTACTATACACCAATTCTCCCTGAACACCCCCACGCGCCACTGTGCGGGCTTGACAACCGCCGGCGGGCTGGTAGGCTGGTGGTGTGAAAAAGTTACTGACGGTAGCGATGCTCGGCGCCATGGCGTGGCAGGCGGGGGCAGGGGAGGCCTCGGTGGTCTCCGGCAAGGTCTATGATTTGGGCAAGCTGAGTTTCAGCCGGGATGCCGGGAACATCCCGGAGCTGCGGCGCAACGATTTGCGTATGTGCTGGATAGCGGCGGGGTCCAACCTCCTGCAGCACTGGCAGGATTCCTACCTCAAGCTTCACGATGCCGGGCGCGAGGTGCCCAACGGCATTGTGGGGCCTCTAGACATCAAGCCGTACGGCACGGGCTACCTGGCCATCTACCGCGAATTCCTGAAGTATTGGACGGATGGAGGCGGCATGAACCTCAACGCGCTCACCTGGTGGCTGCAGGGCACGCTGGCCTACACGCCTACCCCGCAGCAGGTGGAGCAGGGCGGGCTTTCCGTGCAGAAAACGCCCGGCGGCGGTGGATATTTCACCAATCTCTTTGGCAAGGGTACGGATTGGAAGCCCGGCCGCGCAGGTGTTTGCGGCTGTGTGGTGGATTACGGCACCGCGCCGGATGCGGACCTGCAATACGCCCCGCGCACGCTGGAGGATGTGCAGCGCATCCTGGACGAGATGCTGCAGGTGGAGGGCCAGGCGGGTTTGCTGGCTTTCCTGGATTTCGACAACGCGCCGCAGGGCATGGCCCGCACAGGTGCGCACGCCATCACCTGCTGGGGTTATGAGAAGGGGCCGGACGGCAAGCTCTGCGCGCTCTATCTCACGGATTCCGACGACCGCATGCTGAGCGCCTTCCGCGTGAACGCCCGCGAGCAGGGCGGCGCGGTGGTCATGTCCAGCAACGATCCCTCCGGCAACTACAGTGTCTTTGCCCCGGGATTCCGCGTGTTCCGCGCGCTCTCCTACATCAAGACCCCCGCCTCCGCGGCGCGGCACTCGCAGCCGGCGGATGCCGTGCCGCAGGACGGCGTGGTGTCTGCCAACACGCAACTCTCCGCCCCGCTGGAGTGTGGCAGCTTGGAAGTGGTGGCCGATCCCGAGCACGGGCAAACCATCTTCACCACCACCGCATCTGTGGCTGTGGCGGGCGGCTGCCGCATTGGCGGCGGAGCGCTGGCCAGCTTGCAGGCGGGCGGGCAGGGGGCCTTTTCCTTCGGCGCTCTCCAGAACGAGGGCCAGTGCCGTTTGGCGCACGCCGCATCCCTGACCGTGGGCGATGGGGAAATCGTCAACCTGGGCTACCTGGATTTGGAAAACGTGGGCACGGTGGCCTTGAACGCCTGCGAGTGCGGTGGCTGCCTTTCCATGGAGGGCAACACCGCGCTGGAGCTGGACGGCCTCCGCATTGCACCCGTGCGGGCGGACATCCCCGCCGCGCTGGGGCTGGCGCAGCTCTCGCCGCAGGGAATCTTCCGCATTCACGGCACCGCGCAACTCCGCAACGTGCAGATTATCGCCAAGAAGCCCCTGCAGCTCAGCGGGGTCACACTCAGCGGCGTCGTTTCCATCCAGGCCGCATCCGGCGTGCAGATGGAGGACACCACCCTCACCCTGGGCGTGCCGCAAAACATTCGCCCCAACGCTCTCGGGGAAATTGGCCTTTCCTGTGAGAAAACCATCTCCGGCGAAGCGCGCGGCACGCTCAACATCCGTCTCTCCGCGGAAGACGCTGCCCGCCTGGCCGCCGGCGGCGTGCGCGTCATCAAGCTCCGCTTTGCGCCGGAGATGCACGCCACCCTGGTGAGCGACCAGCTCCAACCCGCCGGCGACGGTGAATCCTTTATCCTGCCGCCTCCCGGCAATTGAAAAATCCACTGAAAGCAATGAACAGTCTAACTCCATTCCTGGTTTTGTGTTGCCTCGGCGTTGTCTTCGTCGTTCTCTATTGCACACCCCGATTGCGGAAACGCCGGGCGGAGGAATGGGAACGGAGGATGCAGGCTGCCATGGAGAGGGAGTTCAACTGGCTGGCGGAAAGCGAACCGCAAATCCGGCAGCTCTTGGCGGCGGGCGAGCTGCGTTACCTGGTCGAATGGTGGGAGGATGACGACCTGTGGATTGATGAGAACCACCACCTGCTGTTCATTTACACCGACCAAACCGCGCATGAGTTCGCTCTTTTTCAGGAGGTGGAGGCGAAATGTGTCTCCCTGCTAGCCGAATTCGGCATCGAGTGGACTCCCGGCTTCAAGTCGACCTTTGATTCCAACATCCTCTACCCTCCCGTCCTCCGCGGCCAGAAGTTCTACACCCCCGATGGCAAGCACCGCGCGGATTTGGAGCTGTGACGCACCGCCGCTGAAAACCCTTTACAAAAAAAGGAGCAGCGTTACACTATACCTGTCTCCTCCCCATGTCGCGTTTCATCTCACCTGATGCCCCCTTTCCTGCGCGATGGGAGCATGAGCTTCCGTCATGGAAAACAGCCGCAGCTCTTTTGCTGATTGGCGGGAGCGCCGCCGTGAGCCGACACCCACGCAGCAGGAGCTGGCTGAGCGTCTCCGCACGGCGTTTGACGGTGTGAGCTGTGGGGACAGTCTGGGCTACATGAGCGGCTTTGGCGAGGATGACTACTGCGAGAAGGATATCATCAACGCTTTCATGCAGCGGGAGCAGCGGACGTATTGGCCCGCCATCACGCCTGATTTGCCTACGGCTCAATCATGCCGTAAGCTTCGGTACGGGGCTCACAGTAGGGTAGGTCTGCTTGCTGAGGAAGGCGCCTATTTGGTGGGCGCGGCAGCCGCTCCGGCGGTGGTGATGGAAAGGTTTTTCTGTGTCACTCCGGTGGAGGAAACCGAAAGGGAGGGCTTGCCGCTGCCGGACTCGGCGGGACACGCCTCGCCTATGAGCTGGTTGCCCAGCCACACGTAGAAGCCGGGTTCCACTCCGTCGGAAGTTTTGCCGGGCACGTATGCCACGCGGATGCTTTCCGTATTGGCGCTCATATCGCGGGAGTAGAGGATGAAATCCTTGCCCCAGGTGATGTAGCACTCGCTGATGGTCAGGGTGCCGCGATGCTTGCCGGTGTCGATGGTGAGGGAAAGGCCGCCTTGGGCATCCCATTTGCTGTCCGAATAGCCGTTGCCCACCTGCACGGGGCCGAGGTCCACGGTCACGGATTGGTTGGCGGCGGGATGGAGCGCGCCACTCCAAGAGGCGTCATCCGCATTTTGGGGAATGGCTGCAAAGCCGGATTTCTTGGTGGCTGCCTTGCGGGGGAGACCCGCCGTGCGGCCGCTGTATCCCAATTCCTTGGCCAGGTTGCCGGCCATGATGAGGTTGGTCTGCGTGCCGGGGTGAATCCAATCCACGCGCTGCTTCGGGCTAACCAAGGCCCCGTAGGGGTCGGCGGGCGAGACCGCCACATCCACCGTGCCCGCGCCGGGGGCCACATAGCGCGCCCCCTTCTTCTTGGCCCAGGCTTCCAGGGCCTTGTTGAAATCCGCGATGGCGGCATGGTCCGCCGCCGCAAACTGCGTGCGGCCGGGGGGGATGAGCCCCATCACCACCACCTGTTTGGTGGATTTGGCTTTCAAGATGGTGTCCACCAGCGTGTCCATGGTGCCCTTGCCGCTGAAGGTGTAGCTGTCGCCGTCCGCGGTGGCTCCCAGGATGCCCAGCAGGGCCTTGGGCAGGTTGTCCGCCTTGGAAATGCTGCCGCCCTGGTGGAAATTCTGGATGATGTCGTTGGTGCCCAGCAGCACGATGTAGGTCTGGGCCTTGTGCGCCTTCACCAGGCCGCCGATGGTCTGGCCTGCGTATTTCACGCCGGAGCCGGTCTTGTACGCCAAGCCTGTGGCTTCTTGGGTGTAGCTGGTGTTCTCCGGTTCGAAAAGCTGCCAAATCTGCCCGCCTTCATGCGCGGAGTGCAGGTTCTTGAACGCCACCCCGCGGTACGATTCGCCCGCCAGGTCGACGCCGTTTCCCTTGCCCCGCTGGAAATTGTTGCTGTTGTATCCCGTCTCCTGATACTTCACTCCGTTGTCCACCATAATCTTGTGGAAATCCCAACGGTAGGAGCCTGTGTTGATGCCGTGGGTGATGGAATCCCCCACAAACATCACTTTGCCCAGCCCTTGGCCGCCCTCGCCGGCGGCATGGGCACACGGGGCTACCAGGGCTAGGGCAAGCGCTGTGAGAATATGGTTTTTCATGGATGAAGGGAATGTTGTTTTCTTGCGCTCCTTATTCCGCGCTCTGCTGTTTGGCGCGCTCGAAGGAGCTGTCGATAATCTGCCAGGCCTTTTCGACATCGAAAAAGCCGTTCACTTCCGTTTCCTTGTTCTGGAGGGTCTTGTAGGTCTGGAAAAAGTTTTCGATTTCCTGGAGATAATGGGGCGGCAGGTCATCCAGGGTGTGCACGTGGTCGTAGCGGGGATCCCCCACGTTCACGGCCAGGATTTTCACGTCCGGGTCACCGCAGTCTATCATGTCCATGCCGCCAATCACGCGGCACTCCACATAGCACCCGGGGAACGTGGGCGCCGATGTGAAGACCAGGATGTCCAGCGGGTCGCCGTCCAGGTACAGCGTGTCCTCCACAAAGCCGTATTCGGCAGGGTAGTAGACAGAGGAATAGAGGACGCGATCCAGGCGGATGCGGCCTGTTTTGGTGTCCACCTCGTACTTGTTGCGACTCCCCATGGGAATCTCGATGCGTGCTTCGACGGTTCTCATAGTTGGGGTATGGTATCACAGCCTTAACGTGGAGTCAAGGCGGGGCGAGACATCGGAAAAGATTGGTTCATGATGTGACGCACCGCCTGTGACGCGCCGCCGCTGAAAATCCTTTACAAAAAAAGGAGCAGCGTTACACTATACCTGTCTTCCCTCCCATGTCTCGTTTCATCTCACCTGATGCCCCCTTTCCTGAGCGATGGGAGCAAGAGCTTTCCGTCATGGAAAACTGCCGCAGCTATTTTGCTGATTGGCGGGAGCGCCGCCGCGAGCTGACACTCACGCAGCATGAGCTGGCTGAGCGTCTCCGCACGGCGTTTGACGGTGTGAGCTGCGGGGACAGTCTGGGCTACATGAGCGGCTTTGCCGAGGATGACTACTGTGAGAAGGATATCATCGACGCTTTCATGCAGCGGGAGCAGCGGACGTACTGGCCCGCCATCACGCCCGATTGGCTCTTCGGCTTGAACGAGTGTCTCTGCTACGTCACCCCGGAGGGCTTTCGCTTTCTGCTGCCCGCCTACATGCTGGCGGATTTGCAGTACAGCTACCCCGACTGGGTCGGGTTGGATTTCCATTTCTTTTCTGCATTCAATGTCGAAGGGAAGTTTTCCCTCTTCACCCCCGCTCAACGCGACTGCGTGACAGACTATGTGAACGAAAAACGCCTGGAAGAACTGAGGGAGGAAATCAGGGACGATTGGAGCCTCGGCACATGGAAACACCTCCTCCCATGGGAAAAGGCCGCCCTGCCGCCCGATGCCGACGAGAAACGCGCCGCTGAGGAGATTCTGTGCGCCTACATGGACAAACACGGAATTGAATTGTAAGAGCGGGAAGTATACGCACCTCCCTTTGGGCAACCGGCCTGACGGACGGTGCTCACTCCCACCAGGCAAAAAGCGTGAAGCCTTTTTGTGACTGTGATTTTTAGTGACTCTAAAACATTGTATATAAACACTTTGTAAAAATTAACCCCATTTTCTGAAAATTACCCTAAAATTTGCCATGACTCATAACGGGTTGTAGAAACCTTTTGGAAAAGGCGCGTTATCAATGTTTTATAAAGCGCATTAACATTACGCGTTTGCATTCACATTGATGTGATTTATGACGTGATTGGGGGATAAATGTGTTGTAGTATTGCCACAACTATCCGTGTGGGTGATAGTCATACCGGATGTTGCATAGGTACGAGCAAGCTGCTGACGTAATACTTGCATTGTCTTTCCGAGACACCACAAATTTGTCCACCGTTACTGTCTCTGCCGTAATGGCAAAAGTAGGAATGTTGTTGAGGGCTGTACGCTTCATGCCTGTATTATACACAGTCCATTGAGACAACCCAGAGCGTTTGCATGAACGTATTTTCATATTACTATTTCTACTGAATGGAAGTGCAATACAACTATTGTTTGTTTTGCATTTGTATATAATTCGAAATACACCTTATAAGTCTCACCATTGCTGAAAACATGCACGGATTTAATTTCGAATGAGTTCCACGTATTTGAATCTATAACATCAGAAATCTGTTTTAACCCCAAGTATTTTGCATTGCGTGCTATAGTTGAAATACCTACTTGGGAAGGATCGGGTGATAACCCATTACATTGGACAATTTTTTTTATCCATTCTGAATCTGCTTCAAAAATAATAATAGATGAATAGTCCATCATCCCTTCAGATTCAAATATCATAGGGTAACGCGGATTTTTTTGTTTAGGAATCTTAAAAAAATGAGTGTAGGGAGGCAATACAGCCCTGTTATTTTCGCTGCTCTGAGACACTTCTCTGCTGCATGTATACATAACCACCACTATGATAACAGAAACAGCGAAACAAAAGCACCATATTCCTCTTTTTGTTATGTTTTTTATTGACATCTTCGTTTTATTATCCTGTTCGAATTAACGTATCATTGCCATCCCATAGAGGGATGAAGTTGAGGTTAAAGGGAGTCTATCAGTTCCGGGCCGGATTTTCAAGCATATGGTTCAACGTTGCGACCCCAGGATGGCATGCCGGGGCGATGGAAACGAAGTGCGCTGCGGGCCGGGTGCTGGGCACAACGCTGTTTTCGATGTGGAATTCAATGTCGGACATAATTTTTGGTTTTGTATGTATTTTGGGTGAGCTCGCCACTTCCAGCCGCCCCCGCGGCCGATGGCAATCTCTACCCTATATAAGCAGGCTGGAGGGCAAAATGTCGATTTTTTTCAAAAAAAAAATCACGCCAAGCCTAACCGAATACGCAATAGTTAAAATACAATGTGTTATAGGCTTAACTTTTTTTGACATGTTTTTTCAACCGTAGCCCCAAGACCGCTCTTTGGCTCGAAAAGCCCCCCTCAATCTCCTCCGCGGGGGGTTGTGGGATGAAGCAAAGGCTAAAGAAGTGGTGTTTGACATGGTTGCCGATTACACTCATAATCGTCGTATGCTCCACAAGACAAACACCGGGGAGAGGTTATCGGTACTGAGCCAGATTTGCAAGCTTGTTCCGCCGCATGTGGTGGCAAAAACGCTCCGCTCCCTTGCGGAGGAACACAAAATCAAGATCCAGACCTGCGTGTTCTCGGTTTGGAGCCATATCGTGAGCCTCATCTACTGCCATGTGGCACACTGCCTGAGCATTAACGGCATCTGCGACTCGCTCGGCCTGCACTGCGCTCTGCTCAACTCCATCCGCAACGCCACAGCCCCGCGGCGCAACACCCTGGCCCATGCCAACAAAACGCGCAGCAGCGAGGCTA
>CALCWC010000036.1 GCA_937905985.1 uncultured Verrucomicrobiales bacterium
TGGCACCAACCATTGCATACTCAAAGGCCGCGCTGAATCATAAAATCTGGCGGAGCACCGATTTTTTTGCGCGAAATGTGTCATAGTGGCAGATAATCTGTTTACAGATTGAATTTGTGTAGTAGAATACTTCTCGCGTTTGTCAAAAGCTTGACAAAATGCGTAAGGGGTGGATTATACCCTGCTATTTCCATTTACTGCCATGTCGAAGAATACGAAGACCAGCGCCAAGAAGACAACGGCGAAAAAAGTAGCCGTTGAACCGGTGAAGAAGCCTGCTGCCAAAAAGTCCACACCCAAGAAACCATCTCCCAAGAAGCCCGTGGCCAAGAAGCCTGAGGCCAAGAAGCCCGAGGCCAAGAAGCCCGAGGCCAAGAAGCCCGAGGCCAAGAAGCCCGTCAATTCAACGAACGAGGAGCATCCGCGAGCCTCGCGTGGCAGAGCCAAGGTTGAAAAGAGCTTGAAGCCTATCTATAAGGTGACCGCCAAGCAGCTGCAGGAATTCTTCCCGGATGACAACATGCTTAAGACGGCGTTCAAGGCACTGCTCTCGCTCGCCAAGAAGAACAAGGGGTGGGTGCGCGACGAGGATATTGCTTCCTCATTGCCTTCCGATATGGCGGAGGACGATGACATCCCTCGCCTTTTCGAGCATCTGCACGAACTGCGCATCGAGGTGAAGGGCGCAGAAGACAGTGATTTCTCAGACCATTCCTTATCCCTGGACACTCCCGCTGCCCAAGAGCGTATCAAGGAGCTTATTCGCCAAGCCCAGGAACAGGGCAACTATCTCACCTACGACGATATTAACGACGTGCTGCCCCAGGGCTTGGTGGAAGCCGGCGACTTTGACGAGGTCATGATCCGCATGCGCGGCATGGGTATCGATATCATCGATGCCGCGGATGTGGATGCCTACCGTGAACGCCAGCGCTTGAGCGATGGCAACGAGGAAACCGCGGCGGAGAAGCTGGATGCCAAGATGGACATCTTGGACGACCCCGTGCGCATGTACCTCAAGCAGATGGGGCTCAAGGAGCTGCTCTCCCGCGAAAAGGAGGTGGAAATTTCCCGCCGCATCGACCAAGCGGAAAGCAGCCTGCTGGAGACACTGCACAAATTCGGCGTTGTGGCCGAGTTCTACTGCGACGTCGCAGACCGCATCCGTTCCAGTCAAGAGCGCTTCGACCGCGTGGTGTCCGACAAGACAATCGAGCACCGGGACAAGTACACGGAGGAACTGCCTCCGCTCATCAACAAGGTGAAGGCCAAGCATGAGCATGTCTCCCGCCTCTACAAGCACCTGCATGATGCCCGCCGCCGCAAGCGCGGCGTGGCTGCCGCCCAGGCCGCTTTCGACGAGGCCCTTGCCGAGCTCGTTGCCTATTACCCGCACTTCTGCTTCAAGGGCAAGGTTTTCGAGGATTTTGTGGCAAAGCTCAAGGAATACCGGGTGCGCGTGGTCAAGCTGCTCAACCAGCTTGAAAAGAATCCCAAGGATTTACACCTGCAAGACGCCCTGGCAGAGTACGAAATGCGCATCTGGATGCCGGTGGATGAGTTTAGGGCGAATGCCAAGCTCATGCGCCATAGCATGAAGGAGGCTCAGGAAGCCAAGAAGGAGATGATTGAGGCCAACCTTCGCCTCGTCATCTCCATCGCCAAAAAGTACACCAACCGAGGGTTGGCTTTCCTGGACCTCATCCAGGAGGGCAACATGGGGCTCATGAAGGCGGTGGAGAAGTTCGAGTACCGCCGCGGCTACAAATTCTCCACCTACGCCACCTGGTGGATTCGCCAGGCCATTACCCGCTCCATCGCGGACCAGGCACGCACCATCCGCATCCCCGTTCACATGATTGAGACCATCAACAAGCTCATGCGTGTGCAAAAGGGGCTGGTGCAGACGCTTGGGCGCGAACCCACGCCTGAGGAAATCGCCGCTTCCCCGGATTGCGACATGAGCGTGGAGAAAGTGCGTAACGTGCTCAAGATGGCACAGCAGCCTATCTCCATGCAACAGCCGGTGGGTGATTCTGACGACACCTCGTTTGGCGACTTCCTGGAGGACAAGAGCGCGGAGAACCCCATGGACGGGGCTTCCTACAACTCCCTGCGCGATAAAATTGTCGACGTGCTCAACACGCTCAATTCCCGTGAACGTTCGGTGATTGAGCAGCGCTTCGGCCTGAAGGACGGCACCCCGCACACCCTGGAGGAGGTGGGCCGCCAGTTCAATGTGACCCGCGAGCGTATCCGCCAGATTGAGGCCAAGGCCTTGCGCAAGCTGAGGCACCCCTCCCGCATTGTTAAAATCACCGGCTACCTGCCGGATTCCGCCGAGGGCTGATTGCCTGCGCCATTCTGATTTCCGGGTGCTTTCCCCTAGCCTGGGGGTAAGCACCCGTTTTTTGCCTTTTTTTTGGAAAATCGCGCATTTTTGGGGTGACGCTGCGCGCGCGGTGTGTTATAGTACCCGCATAAGCATGAGAAAAGCGTTTTATCGTCTCGCAGCCCTTTCTTTGGCAGTCCCTGTGGCCCTGTCCAGTTTCCCTGCAGCCTCTGCGCAGGATGAGACGGACGGCATCGTCACGCGGGAAAACTCGCGTCGCCAGCTTCAGCTGCAGGACGCCATGATTCAGGTTCAGGAGGCCCGCACGGCCTACGGGAACAAGCGCTACACGGAAGCGGAGGAACACTACCGCAACGCTTTGGCGGTTATTCCCAAGGTGGAAGCCACCCGGCAGCACGTGCAGTTCATCAAGGACAGCCTCTCCGATGCCCTGATTGCCAAGGCAATCGACTACCGCTCCGTGGGCCGCACGGAGGAAGCCATTTCCTTCCTCAAGGAGGCTGTGCAGCTTTCCCCCACCAATGCGCGCGCCAAGGGCGAGCTGGCTATGACCGCCGACCCCCAGCGCAACAACCCCGCCCTATCTCCCCAGCATGTGGGCAATGTGGAGGAGGTGGAGCGTCTCCTCACCCTCGCATACGGACATCTCGACCTTGGCAAGTACGACGAGGCCGAGCAGACGTTCCGGCAGGTCAGCAAGATTGACGCCTACAACATCGCCGCCCAGCGCGGCATCGAGGCTGTCAACAAGTACCGCGCCCGCTACAATAAGGCCAGCCACGACCAGACCCGCGCCAAGGCCTTGGAAGACGTGGATGCCACTTGGGATGACGAGCACATTGAGCAAGGTGTGGCCCCCCTCCCGCTGGACAAGGCGGAGGCTGGCGCGGAATCCATCTCAACGGAGACGAACGGCGGCCTCATTGTGGAGGACGCCGTGGAGGAGGCCCGCGTATCCCACGCGCTGGACGACATCCACCTGCCGCACATGGTGTTCGACGAAGCCGGCATCCTGGACGTGGTGGACGCGCTGCAGGCACAGGTGAAGCGCTATGAGCGAGAGAACCCCACCGGCGGCCGAAGCATCAATATCTCTACGGATTTCGGCCCCGTTGGCTCCCCCGGCTACAACGCCATTATGGAGAAGCACGTGACGCTCAACCTGACGGACGTGACGCTGCGCAAAATGCTGGACCTCCTTTCCCGCCAACTGGGCCTTTCCTACTACCTGACGCCCCTGGGCGTGGAGCTGGCATACTCCGGGCGAGATTTCGGCCCCATGGTGGAGCGCGTGTACTCCGTGCCGCCGCACTTCTTTGACCAAAGCGAGAACGAGGGGGAGGAGCCGAGCGACGACGACTTCACCTCCGCCTCCACCCACATGGTGGTGAAGCGCATGAACCCCGTGAAGGTGCTCAAGGATATGGGCATCTCCTTCCCGGAGGGCTCCAACGCCCGCTACGATTCCAACAACCGCCGCCTCACCGTGCGCAACACCGTGCACAACCAGGAGGAAATCGAAAACCTCATCGCCACTCCGCTCAAGGGCAACAACAACTCCGTCATTCTCAACGTGGTGGCCGTGGAGGTCAGCGAGACCGACCTCAAGGAACTCGGGTTCGACTGGCTCATTAACCTGAATATCGCCCCAGATGGCAACTCCATCCTCAGTGGCGCCGGTACCAAGGCCCTTTCCCAGCTCACTGGCCTTCCCATGGCCACCTTGGGCGGTCGCGATGACATTCCCGACAATGCGTCGCCGGATCCCAACACCCCCGTTATCGGCGGACTGCGCTCCGGGGATGAGGCATTCGGCTCCTCCAGCATGGATCGCTTGATTGAGCGCGGCAGCGTGGGCGAATTCAGCAGGACGATTGCGGACAAGCCCAAGGCTCCGGGCATTATGACGGTGCGCGGCGTCTGGGGCGCGGGTGACGTGGCGGTCATCATGCGCGGCTTGGACCAGAAGAAGGGGGCTGACATCATGGACAACCCCAAGATGATTTTCACTCCCGGCATGGAGGAGCAGGTGGTGTTCGCCAACGTGCGCGAAATGTACTATCCGGAATCATATGAGGCTCCGCAAATCAGCTCATCCTCCGCCAACATGGGCAACAACGGACAGGGCGGCCGAAACGGACAGATGCAGTCCACCATGGCCACCGGCGCCCACCCGGACAGTTTCCTGCGCTTCGGTATGAGCGAGGACGCCGTTGGCGGCGTGGGCTCCATCCTCCAGGTTCACAGTGCCGAGGTTTCTGAAGATGGACAGTCCATCACCATCGCTCTCACCGTCACCGTCAACGAATTCGAAGGTTTCGTCAACTGGGGTACCCCCATTGATTCCTACATGTGGGGCCCCGGCGCCGGTACCAATGCCAACGGCAATCCCAACCAGCAGCTTACCAGTTTCCGCCTCACCGAGAACCGCATTCTGCAACCCATCTTCAAGCGCCGCATGGAGAACACCAAGATCACGTTGCTCCCCGGCTCCGTGGTGGTCATCGGCGGCCTGCAGGAATCCAAGATGGTGCGTTACGAGGACAAGATTCCCATTCTGGGCGATCTGCCGCTTGTGGGGCGCCTGTTCCGCTCCGAGGGGCAGGAGAACACCCGCCGCGCTCTCATCTTCTTTGCCAAGGTGGATGTAGTGGATCCCACCGGTAAGAATCCCAACACCGGCGAGGCCCCGGGTTCTTTCTTCTCTGGTCAAAACTAACCCTGACATCCCATGTCCAACAAAAACGACGACAAGTACGCAGACGAGCCAACGCAAGTTCGCAACATTATCAAGCAGCTCAATAATGACAAACCCTCCAAGGAGAAATCCAGAGAGGTGGTTATGCGCCCTGACGGCACCAAGGTCATCCGTGTCACCAAGAAGCGCAGGGTCATGCTCTCCGAATCCGACAAACGGCGCAAGGGGCGTAAGCAGTTCCTGATTATCCTGCTGCTTGTTTTTCTTCTCACAGCGGCTGGACTGGGACTCTTCTTCATGCGCATGGCCACCATGACTGGTGAGTCGTACGTGGCCAAGCAGGCGGAGACTCTGAAACAGGCGTGGGGCGCAAGCGATCTGCGCGTGGTGGGTAGCGGCGTGAGCGGCAGCGGCTTCCGCCTGAATTCCATCGTGATTTCTTTCCCGGAATCCTCCATGGTGCAGAGGGTGGAAATGAACGGCATTGAGGCTGAGCTGAATTCCTCCACCTTCTTCACCGGCCATCTCACAGGTGACTTGGTGCGTGTGAAGCGCGTCTTCGTGTACCTGCGGGAGGACGCCAAGAAGCTAGCCTTCCCCATCCGGCAGGGCGATGATTTGTGGAACTTCCGCCGCGTGGAGTGCGAAGATTTCAACCTGTGTTTCGGCAATGGTGAGAAATCTCCCGTCTCCATTGAGCACAGCTTCGCCTACATGTACTACCCGAACAGCTCCCAGCGCGACGAGTGCGTGTTCTGCCTGAAGGAAGGTCTACTCAAGATGCCGGGCTGGAAGAAGATTCACATTGCCAGCGGCAAATTCAACGTCTCCAGGGTAGCCATCGAGGATTTCGCCCTGGAGGGCTCCACGGACACCGCCTCCGGCAAAGTGATTGAAGCTTCTGTCTCCCGCCTGGGTATTTACGGCAGTATCCTTGATCAGGGGCAGCTGGAGGGGCCGTATACCTTCGATTCCGAGAATATGCCGCTCACGGAGTTTACCTCCGGGCGCGTTCAGTTCTTCATGACGGCTAAGACGCGCTCCGTGCCGCGCGCCAAGAATGCCTCCAAGGCTCTCATCTCCTTGCCTTTCAACCATCCGGAACCCTTCTTCCGCGGTGATTTCCCGGTCAAGCAGCTCACCATCACCGAAATCCCCGCCATCTTCAAGCTCATCGAGCACATTGAACCTCAAAAGCGCAAGACTTATGCCCCGCCTGTCATTCAGCAGGCCCTCGTCCAGCTTGACCATGCCGACGGCAACCTCATCGTCCGCGTCGAGGACGGCCAGGCGGTGGAGCGAGATGTGATGGAGTTCAAGTGCGACATCAGCGTGGATGAAGCCAATATGCTCCAAGGTTCCATGTCGTTCGGCCTGCCTGCGGTATATACCCATGCGGAATACCCGGATGGCCTGGCAGATCCCATTCTGATGGAATCAGACAACGTGGCTTGGCTGACCACCCAGGTGGGCGGCCCCGCCAACCACCCGCAGGACGACAGCGACATTCTGGAGGCCCGTGCGGCAGAGGCTCGCAAGAGCCGCCCGGAGCGCATTCCCTTCGATCGCATTGATGTGGACAGCTTGGTTGAGCAAATGCGCTCTTCCAAGGAGCTGCAGGACAGGAGTGACCCTGATGCCCAGAAGAACATCGACCTGGATCAGCGCAACAAGGACAATCCTTTTGAAACGGAGCAGGAGCGCAAGGAGAAAACCCAGCTTCCGACCATTGATAGCGGAATGGACGAACTTACGCCGCTTTCCCCGTTCTAAAGCCGCGCGATGGATAGCAGGGATACAGAGTTGCGCAGCGCATGGTGGTCCCGCCTGGTGGGACACATGCTCTGGTTTGTGGTTACGCCTTTCTGTATGACGCTGCGCAAGCGGCTCGTCATCGCGGAGGATGAGAAGCCGCTGCATCCCGGCAGCGAACCGGTGATAGTGGCTTTCTGGCACAACCGCAGCTTTGTGCCGGCTCATTTCTACAAGTATGTGCTCAAGGGCAGCGCGCCCATGTGCCTGCTCAGCAGCGCCAGCAAGGAGGGAGCCATGATGGATGCCGTGGTGGGCCACTACGGCATGCGGACCGTACGCGGCTCCAGCCGCCGACGCGGCATTGCCGCCTTCAAGGAGATGATCCGCGTGGTGCGTGACGGCTACTGCATGGCTATCACCACGGACGGCCCCAAGGGGCCGATTTACAAATCCCATGCGGGCGTGGTAAAGCTGGCCTCCCTCACCGGGTTGCCCATCGTGCCCGTGTGCGTGGACATGCCGCGCTGCTGGCGCGCCATGAAGGCGTGGGACAAGTTTGCCGTGCCGGTGCCTTTCTCACGCGTGAACGTGCGCTGGGGCAGCCGCATCACCGTGCCCGCCGGGCTGGAGGACGATGCGCTCAAGGAGTATGCCGAGCGGCTGGATGCCGCCTTGCGCCACGGACGCCCGGATTTTGAGCCCTTGGATGAACTCCAACAAACACAATAGCTATGACACCGACATTGATAGACGGAAAGGAAGTGGCCAACCGCGTGCGCGAGGGCCTGAAAGCCGAGATTGCCGAGCTCACCGCCGCCGGACACACCCCGGGGCTGGCCGTGGTGCTGGTGGGGGAAGACCCCGCCTCCCAGGTGTATGTGGGCTCCAAGGTGAAGGCCTGCGCGGAGCTCGGCCTCTACTCCCAGAAGTGGGCGCTTCCCGCAGAAACCACCCAGGAGGAGCTCGTTGAGCTCATCCACAAGCTCAACGCGGATGACCGCATCCACGGCATCCTGGTGCAGAGCCCGCCCCCGCCCCATATTGATGAGGAGGCCGTCATCCTCAACATCGACCCGCGCAAGGATGTGGACGGCTTCCACCCCGTGAACGTGGCCAAGCTGGTGCTGGAGGAGGAGGAAGGCTTTGTTCCCTGCACGCCGCTGGGCTGCATGGAACTGCTCAAGGCATACGGCATTGAGACCGCCGGCAAGCACGCCGTGGTGGTCGGCCGCAGCATGATTGTGGGCAAGCCCATGGCCAACCTCCTGGTGGCCAAGAAGGCCAACGCCACCGTCACCATCGCCCATTCCCGCACCAAGGATCTCCCCGGTCTCTGCCGCACCGCAGACATCATCGTGGCCGCCGTCGGCCGCCCGGAGATGATCAAGGCGGACTTCGTGAAGGCGGGTGCCGTGGTGATTGACGTGGGCATCAACCGCATACCGGATGCCACGCGCCCGCGCGGATACCGCATCGTGGGCGATGTGGACTTCGAGGCCGTGAAGGACCGCTGCTCCTACATCACCCCCGTTCCCGGCGGTGTGGGCCCCATGACCATCGCCATGCTGATGGCCAACACGGTGAAGGCCTGCCGTCAGCTCACCCGCTGAGCCATGCGCGCGCTGTTCCCCATTCTTGCCCTGCATGCCGCGCTGCTTCTGCTCGCGGCATGCACGGGCGTGGACGGCCACGCCAAGGTCACCCGCACCACGCCGCCGGAGCTCTCCGGCCAGAATGCACAGAACGCCGCCGCCTACTACAACAGCGCTGAATTCAAACTCCAGCACGAGGACCCCCGCGTGCCAGATGATTACGCCGAATTCAAGCGCATCTCCATCTACCCCCTCACCTACAAGGTCTGGAAAAGCCCCGCCCTCATGAAGGCCGCAGGCTCCCGCCGCGTCCTCATTGATTTGCAGATGCAGCGCGGTTTCCTCTATGTGAACGACCAGGTGGCCATGGACTTCCCCGTCTGCTCCGGCAAGAACGACGGCACGCCGCGCGGCTCCTACACTGTGCTGGAAAAGCAGGTCCACCACGTCTCCAACCTCTATGATGTCTCCATGCCCTACTTCATGCGCCTCACCTATGACGGCATTGGCATGCATGTGGGCTACGTGGGGCGCGACCCCCTCTCCCACGGTTGCATCCGCATTCCCCGCGCTGCCTGCATCCCCCTCTACAACAACATCCCCACCGGAACCCCCGTGGAGGTGCGCTGAACAGTCGGGGAAAAGAACTTGTCTTTCAAGCTGTTGTGTGGTATGAGGAGAGCATGAGAAAGGCTTTCCTTTTTTTATTGTCTTGCCTGGTGACATTGTCCACGGCGCGGGGGCTGGATTACTCCGACAACGAGATGTGGGTGTACCGCGAGAACGGTGTGCCCACGCCCGACAAGCCGGTGGACGTGTTCTTCCTCAGCCCCACCGTGGGCATGGGGAACGTGGTCAACCTGGATGTGAAGGATCCCGCATCCCGCGCCAACACCAGGCGTGCCGTGGATGCAGAGAAGGGTATCTACGCCGATGCCGCCCGCTTCTTCTCCCCATACTACCGCATGAAATCCATGCCCCACCGCCTGGACCCCAAGGCCCAGGAGGTGACCTACTCCGACGTGAAGGCTGCGTTCCTCCACTATCTGGAGCACGACAACCAGGGGCGCCCGTTCATCATCGCCGGTTTCAGCCAGGGCAGCCAGCAGGCCATGTTCCTCATCCAAGACGTGCTGTCTGACCCCAAGATTGCCGGGCGCATGGTGGCGGCCTACCTCATCGGCTTGAGCGTCACGGAAAGGGAGACCGCCGGGCATCCGCAGCTCAAGCCCGCGCAGGGGGAGTGCGACACCGGGGTGTTCGTCTCTTGGAACACGGAATCCGCAGACACGAAAGGCTCCATGCTGGTGCCCGCCGATACGCTCTCCCTGTGCATCAACCCGCTCAACTGGAAAACGGACGCCACGCCCGCGCCGCCGGAGCTGAACGAGGGCGCGCGCATGGACCTCGGGCCGCGCGGCCGGATGCAGCCGCACTACTGCGGTGCGGTCATCAACCCCAAGCGCGGCACGGTGAACCCCGTCTTCACCGCGGAGCATCCCGCCCCGCCCCACCTGCACGGCGGCTCCTACCACGGCATGGATCCCTGCTTCTTCTATGAGAACCACCGCCGAAACGTGCAGTCCCGCATCCGCGCGTTCATGGAGAGGATGAAGAAAAACCGCCCGGCGTGATGCCGGACGGTTTTTCTTGCCGCTTGTAGGGCAGGGTATCAGGATTCCGCGCAGAGAATCTTGACGAAGCCCTCCTCCTGCAGGCGGGTGGCGCCGCAGGCGAACTTGGCGCGAACCTGCAGGGTTTCGTCCAGGTCGTCGCGCACGGAGATGCGCACCTTGAAGTCGTCCCAGATGCCGAAGGCGGCGCGGCTCTTGACCCAGGCGAGGCAGGAGCGGATGCCGGCGTTGGTGACGGGTAGCTGCTCCGTGCGGATGATGCGGAAGCCCATGAAGGAATCCAGCTTGCCCTCGGCAAGGGCGCGCACGGTGTTGTACTCGTAGCTGGAGACCTCCGGCTGCTGGAGCAGGGCGTTGATCTGGCTGCTGGTGCAGGCCAGTACCAGCTCGTCGCCGTAGGCGCGGCGCTCCTCGTTCCAGGCTTCCGCCTTCATGAGCATGTTGAGCGCGTGGCGCAGCTTGCCCAGCGTGAGGTTGCTGTTTGCCGCGCTGCCGCTTTCCACGTAGTCTTCCCCAATGGTCTGGTCGACGGGGAAGCTCACGGTGGTGGCACCGGTCTCTCCGGTGTGCGCCGTACCCAGGAACTCGGAAATCATCACGGAATCCATGGTGCGCCCGGCGGCCGCGCGCAGGCCCTCGATGGTCTTGCTCACCGGCACGTCGATGTTGGCCAGCTTCTTGGCGTCGTACTCGTCGAATCCAACCGCCTTGGTGTAGATGTGCGGGTACATGACGCGGCGCACGGTGGGCGCTTCCGCCACCGTGGTCTGCTGCATGCGGCTCTGCTTCTCCGTGAAGGAGAGCAGGCCGTATTGGTCCATGGCGACCATCTTGCCGGAAAGGCCGGTCTCCACGGTGACGTATTTGTCGAGGCGGGATGCTTCCTGCTGCAGGAAGGACCCCCACTTCTCACTATACTTGATCTGATAATTGTTTTCGATGTCAGCCATAATGGTATTGTTTCTATTGTTGAGTGAGCAGCAAATCGGCTGGTGTGATTGCCCGCGCGGGGCGGGGTCGGTGGCCGCATGGCCGCGGCTCCGCGGTTCTGGTGAATTTTCGCGGCGTCCGGAAGCTCTTGCCGTCAACCAGCTAACCATAGGCGCCACTCCCCGCCAAGCCCCCCGCCAAAACCCGCACAAGTATACCGCCCACGGTACACAGCGTTCAATTTTGGATTGCGGATTTGGGATTTAGGATTTGGGATTTGTGCGTCTGCATGCCTGATGATTACTAACACGGTGCGGTTGGCGTGCAGTGTACAAGCGCGCTGTGTGTACACTCAACGCGTGCGAACCAACAAATCCTAAATCCCAAATCTGAAATCCCAAATCCTAAATGGAATCATCCACCGGTTAGCTTTTTGTCTTGCCCGCGCATGGTGATGAGAGTAGCATGAGGGCATGAAGGCAATGCTCACCGGTATGGCAATCACCGCGGCGGCTCTGGTTTCCTGCCAGAACATGCCGCCCAAGGACTTTACCATCCACACCCGGCCGGAGGGAGCCGCCATCTCCATCAACGGCGAGAAGGTGGGCACCAGCCCCGTTACCACCAAGGTGGAGCAGACCAAGGATTTGGGTATCGTGGCGGAAAAGCCGGGCTATGAGGTGGCCTCCGCCAACATACAGTCCAAGACCGGCCCCATCCGCTCCTTCCTGTGGACCAAGTGGTCCTCCAAGTCCCAGTACATCGAGGAGAACGAGGTGACGCTGCCGCTGCGCCGCGTGGAGGAGGTGGAGGATTACAAGCCCAGCACCCTGCCGGAATTCCAGATGCCGGAATAAGGCCTCCCGGCTTACACGCCGAGCTCCTGCAGGATGACTTCCCGCACGCGCTGCTGCACCTCGTCGATGGTGCCGTCGGCCTCGATTCGGTGCAGCCAGGGCATCTCCATTTGCGAATACACCTTGGCCACGGCGGCCAGGAAATCCTCCTTCTCAAAGGCATCGTGCCCGTTGCCGCGGGCGTTCATGCGCTCCAGCGCCATCTCCACGGGGATATCCAGCCAGAACGCCGCATCCGGGATGGTCGCAAACGCCTCGTTCATCTCGCGCAGGTTTTCCACGTCCTCCCCGCTCGCACCCTGGTAGGCCATCATGGAAAGGTAGTAGCGGTCCAGCAGTACCCACTTGCCCGCCGCCAGCGCAGGCTCAATGAAATCGCGCACATGCTCCCGACGGTCCTGCAGCAGGCACTCCACCTCGTCCTCCACGCTCAAGCGCTCCCCGGACTGCGCTGCCTGGCGCACCTTCATGCCCCACGGCCCCCGCGTCGGCTCGAAATCTGTCTCCACCTCGATGTCGCGTGCTCGCAGATACCGCGCAAGAAGTTCAATTTGGGTGGACTTCCCGGTGCCGTCGATGCCCTCGAAGACAACGAGGCATCCCCTTAGGTGAGGTGTTTCAGATTCCATGGCTCCCGTCATCCTAGCACATCACCCCCAAAGACACAAGCACCATTTCTACAAACCATTGCCGCAATGGGTCTGCGTCAAATCCGCTGAGGTTGCATGGGAGGCCTCAGAAAGAAGATTTG
>CALCWC010000037.1 GCA_937905985.1 uncultured Verrucomicrobiales bacterium
CCTCTGCGGGGCGGTTGAGGAGGGCAAGGCACTCGTAGATGGTGTCGGGCCGGATACCGCACCTGCGGGCCAGCCCATGGGGGGCCAGGGCGAGGGCTTCGATTGGATGGAGGAAAAAAATTGCCCCGCACATAGCGGTTTTGCGCAGCACGTGCTTTCTTCTTCCCTTCCTCTTCTATTCGCGGTAGAATGTAGCGCGTGAAGAGACAACGCACCAGCAAGTTGGTAACCGCGCGGCGCATGGTGGCGCTGCTGATGCTATTGGCGTTTGCCGCCATGTTCAGCGGGATGTTGGTGGGCGATTCCGCATCATGGCAGAATGTTCCGGCTTGCGTGCAGTTTGTTCCGGCTCTGCTGCGGGTGATGCACGGCTGCTGGCCCGCGCTTGGTGTGCTGGCGCTGCTTCTGGCGCTCACGCTCCTGTTTGGTCGCGTGTATTGCTCCTGGATATGTCCGCTGGGCATCCTGCAGGATATCGTGGTGCACCTGCGCCCCTCCGTCAAGTTGGGGCGCTACATGCCCAACCATTGGGTGGTGCGCCTCGTTTTCGGCGTGCTGGCGTTCGGTGCACTTGCGTGCGGCTCCGTGGCCGTGCTCACCTGGCTGGATCCGTACACCATCGTGGCCCGCGCCGCAACCGCGTTCCTCGACCCCGTGGTGGAGATGATAGCCGGCCAGCCCGACGACCTCTCGCGCTACGCGCCGTGGCTGTGGATGCTTGCCGCGGCATCCCTGATGCTGCCGCTGGTGATGGCATTCTTCCGCGGCCGCCTGTACTGCAACACCATCTGCCCCGTGGGCGCGCTGCTGGGGCTGCTCTCCCGCTTTGCCATCCGCACGCCCAAGCTGCGCATGGATACCTGCGTGCACTGCGGCTCCTGCATGCGCGCATGCAAGTCCAACTGCATCGATATACGCAACGGCAAGATAGATGCCACCCGCTGCGTGGCATGCTATGATTGTCTCTCCGTCTGCCGCACGGGCTCGCTTTCCCTCAAGTCCGCCAAGCCGCAGGTGAGGCGCGTTCCCGCCGAGGTCAAGGATACAGGGCAGGGGAGCTCTCACGCCGTTTCCCGCCGCGCGTTCCTCGGTCTCGGCGCCCTTGGCGCAGCCACACTCGCTCTTCCCACGCGCGCGCAGGACGCCTGGGACGCCGCCCCGGAGGAGGAATCCGACAACCCCGCCGCGCCCGGCCGCAACACCGCTCCCGCCGCCATCCCGCCCGGCGGCCGCAACGTGGAGCTCTTCCTGAGCCGTTGCACCGGCTGCGGCCTCTGCATTGCCAACTGTCCCACGCACGTGCTGCGTCCCTCCTACATGGCGCACGGGCTGGAGGGGCTCATGAAGCCCTACATGAACCTCACGGAGCACGCCTGTGCGGACTCCTGCAACATCTGCTCCAACATCTGCCCGGAAGGCGCGCTCCAGCCCCTCCCGCTGGAGGAGAAGCAGCGCACGCAAATCGCGCTCGCTTCCTTCTCCCAGGCCAACTGCAACGTCTGGAACAACGGCGAACCCTGCGGCAAATGCGCCGAGGCCTGCCCCACCGGCGCCTCCCAGACCGATACCGTCCTCGTCCCCTTCATCGATGCGGAAAAGTGCGTGGGCTGCGGACGCTGCGCCCGCGTCTGCCCGCACGCGGCCATCCACATGGAACAGAGGCCGGAGGGACGCCGCCGCCTCGCCGTGGTGGACCGTTCCCTTTGCATCGGCTGCGGCGCCTGCTCCCAGGCTTGCGGACGCCACCAGGCTATCGACTCCCGCAAGCTGGAGGCTCCCTACATGAAACCCGCCCGCTGCATCGGCTGCGGCGCCTGCGTGGTGGCTTGCCCCGCCGCACCCAAGGCCATGAGCATCACCCCGCGCTTCAAGCACCTCACCGCCTCTCCCCGTCGCAAGTGAGCCCTCCCCGCGACGCGGCTTCGGTGCGCATCCTTTGCAAATCCCAAATCTGAAATCCTCAATCAATCGCCTCCTGTGTGGTCGAGGTTGGGCAGGGCAGGGGCGCTTTGGCTCGCTTTCGGTGCGTTTCCCTCTCCAAAATGCCCTCGAATGCGCCCGTTTCCTCCCTGTATGGCGCTTCGGATGCCAAAAATCTCTCCCCGTTAACTCCAGCAACCACGCGGGTTTGTGAACTTTTTGCAAAAAAAATGCAACTTTTTTCAAAAATTGGCTTGACCTTCGATGTGGGATTTGCTAAAATGAGCTCGCACCCCGCTAACGGGGAAGCCCGAAAGGCAACGGCGGTCCGAGTGACCACAACCGCTGCAAGGCCGGGCGAGGCAGTTTTCCAGGACACGGACTTTCCGTGGCACCCATGG
>CALCWC010000038.1 GCA_937905985.1 uncultured Verrucomicrobiales bacterium
CATAAATGGCACGTACAGTGGTGTGAGAGGGGGGCGAAAGCCCCCCTACTCGATTCCCCCCACCCGCTGCCTGTCTCCGAATGAAGAGCCATCTGGCAGAATGCCAGATGGCTCTTGAGCATCTTTGCGCGCGGAACGCGCCTAAGCAACAAATGGTAGATTGCCAATTAGAAGTTCACGCGGTAGCCGACGACGCCGTTGACATTGGCGAAACCGCTCCAGAATTCGGCGGAGAGGTCAAGGAAGAGGGCGTTGTTGTCTCGTGTCATGGGGATGGTGATGCCGGCGCCGATTTCAACGCCGAAGTTGCCCATCTCCGCGCTCTTGACGGTGTGGGTGGGGAGGCCGGAGAGGTTGACCTTGCCAGCCACGTCCTTGTCGCCGCAGGCAAGCTTGGCGAGCGCGCGCGCCTCAAAGAGGGAGGAGCGGTTGCAGGGCTTGGAGCCGTAGGCGGACTGCAGGCGGGCACCGAGAGCGAACGTGGTCACGTTGGCCTCCATGTCGCCCACGGTGAGGGCGGTTTGGCTGCCGGACTCGTTGTAGCCGCCGATGGAGGTGTGGCGCCAGCTGACGTTGAACAGGGGCTGGATGCAGGTGGTGGCGTCCTCATTGAGGGCGAAGGTGTAGCCGAGCTCATACATGAGGCCGATGCCGGAGCCATCGGAATCACCCTTGGTGGTAGCGGTGCGCGTACCGTAGTTGATGCTGCGCTCCAGCTCGGTATCATACCATCCGAAGGCGGCCACGAGAGTGTGGGACCAGGCCCTGTGGGTGTAGTGGGCGAATGCGGTGAGGTAGGCGCTGTTCAGGTCGCCGTCGGCGGATTCCGCTGACTCGGCGGTGAAGTCGCCGTGCATGGCGGTGACGGCCAGGCCGCAGGTGAAGCGCGGCGTGCAGTCCACATCAAACCCGAGGGTGCCTCCCCAGCTGGTCATTTTGTAACCGGCCAGGGTGTTGTCGGCATCGAGCTTGCGGTAGTCGCCTTCCGCATTGATCCAAGCGTTGACGAAGGGCATGCCGGTGCGGTCGGCGCCTTCACCCACGCCCATGGTGGTGGTGCGGTTGCGGATGGCGCGCAGCTGGCGGTCCATATCCTGGGAGGCGGCCATGCCGAGCGCGGCGGTGGATGCCCCGGCGAGTCCGGCGGCAATCTGCTCCACGCGGCTATGGGCAATGTGGCCGCTCTCCAGGGCATCCATGATGCCGGCGAGGTCGCCGTTCGGATCGTTGACCTGCGGGTTGGTGTACTTGAGGGCCTCGTCCAGCATGGCGGCGCCGGCGCGCGTGTTGTGGTTGTTGGATTGCACCACATCCTGCTCAAAGTAGCCGCTGCGGAGGTCTACCAGCACGGCACCGTTCACCAGGCGTGCGTTTGTGTAGTACTTGTTGAAGAGCTTGCCGCTCAGGTCCACATAGTCGGCGTTCGTGGTGGAATCGCCCACATAGGCGAGCGCCAGGTCCTCCGTGCGTCCCTTGGTGTCGATAACCAGCGCGTTCCTGCTGTAGGAGCCGCCCTGGCCGATGACGACCGTGGTGTCTGTGAGGTTCAGCCCGTCGGCGGCGGTAAGCACCACGGGTGCCTTCTTGGTGCCCAGCGTGGATGCGGAGGATTCCGGGTCAAGACCGAATGCCAGCGTGCCGCCGATAATGGAGGCGGGGGTGTCGATGGTCAGGTGTTTGCCCACGGCGTCCTCCGTCTGGGAGTTCAACACCACGGTCATGTTGGTCACATCAAGTCCGCCCAGGTGGGCATCCGCGCCGTAGAGCAGGGTGAGGGTGCCGTCTGTGCCGCCCACGGTGAGCTCCGCGTCCGCGGCCAGGGTCTGGCTGACGGCGCCCTTGTATCCGGCCTGGCGCTCCAGGATGACGCGCGCGCCATCGTAGGAGCCGCGGTACACGCCGCCGTTTCCAGTGACGGTGACGCTACCGGAGAGGGAGGCGCCCGTGCCGTCGCTGCTCAGGGAGCCGGTGGTGAAGTCCGAGTCGTCCGACACGGAGAGGGCCGAGCCGTCCGAGAGGCGGATGGAGCCAGTGGTGACGGAGAAGGAATCCGTGTCCGTGCCGATGTGGAGGGAACTCTGCTGCATGTTGATGGCGCCTTCGATATCCAGGCTGCCTTCGCCTTTCAGGGTGTAGTCCGTGCCCTGGTAGGTGGTCATGCGGGCGATTTCCTCATCCGAGTCGATGGTGATGGCACCGCTGCCGGAGCGCAGCTGCACCCAGCTCTCGCCATCGGGCACCATGCCCTTCTGCCAGTTGCCGGCGATATTCCAGTCGCCGTCACCGCCGTTCCAGATGTAGTCGCTCTCCTTCTCACGCGCGGTGAGGACGATATCCTTGGTTGCGGCATCCTGGGAGATGTAGTAGGCGTAGTCGCTGCCCTGCACGGAGACGCTCTGGCCGCCGTTCACGGAAACCGTCCCGGAGATGCTGGTGTTGATGTCCGCCAAGGTGAGCGTCATGCCGTCGTTGAGGCGCATGGCCTCCACCGCCGCGGCGTCCACGATGAAGTCCGTGTTGCCCGCGGTCAGGCTGCCGGCGGTCACGTACACCTTCTCGCGGTTGATGCGGCTGAGCGTCACGCTCTCGGCATCCAGGGTGTTGTCGGCCACCAGGGTGGCGGAGCTGGTGAGGGTCACGGCGGTGGCCTGCACGTTGTCCAGATGCACGTCGCCGGTGGTGGTCAGCGTTCCGGAGACGGAGAGGTTGCCGTCAGCGCCGCTGTTGGCCTCCAGGGTGAGGTTGCCGGAGGAGACGAGGGTCTGCCCTGCGGCGAGGTTGAGATTGGCCACGGAGCCGCCCTTGGCGGAGATGGTGGCGCCGCTGCCCTCGGCGGTGAGCTTGCCCCTCACGTTGAGCGTGCCCAGCTCGATGCCGTCGCCTGCCACCACCTCACCCGCGGCGTTCACCTGCATGGTGCCATCGGGCGTGAAGGTGCTGCCGCCGGCCAGGTGCACCCTGCCGTTGACGATGAGGTTGCCGTGCTGGCGGACGCAGAGCTCGCTGCCGGAGGCGATGTCCACCAGGCCGTTCACGGTGACGGTGCCGGAGCCGGTGCCCACCGGGCCCACGTAGACGGCGCCCCGCTCGTCCGCGTACACGGAGCCATCCACGGTGCCGTTCAGGGCGAAGAGGTTGTTGCCGTCACCGAGGGCGTGGACGGTTCCGCCCTGCTCCACGGAGAGGTTGGCGGCGTCCACGCTGCCGCGGAGTGTGGCCTCCGCGCCGCGGCGCACGGTGAAGTTCACGGGCTTCACGGTTCCCTTGAGGGTGCCGTTGGCCTGCATGACGAGACTGCCGACCGGGCTGTAGGTCTGGTTGAACTCCAGGCCGTCTTCCCCGGTGCCGTACACGTTCACGGTTCCGATGGAGCGGGTGGTCTCCACGCCGATCTTGCCGCTGCCGTACACGTTCACCGTGCCGTAGGAGAAGTCAACCGGCACCTGCAGGCTGCCGCCGTACATGTCAATCGTGGTGAGCTTGCCGCCGCGCGCGGCCGCGTAATCAATCATGGCTCGCATGTCGGGCGTGTCGTGCCTCAGCTCGAAGCGCGACCAATCGGTGTCCTTGCTCGTGCTCACGATGGCACGCCCGGTGGAGGCGTCGAAGACCACGGCCTCGCCCTTGTAAGTGAACTTCGCGCCGTTGTCCACGCAGATGCCGCCGTGCACCAGCTCCACATAGCCCGTGGCGCCCTGCAGGAAGCCCTGGTCGCTCGCCGCGCCCGTCTCGTCGATGTACCCGGCAGCCTCGTACTGCACCGCCAGGTTGTCTGTCGTCACCGAGCGGTTGGCGGAGAAGGTGACCGAGCCGGAGTTCTGGATGGCGGTGCCCAGGTTGGCGATGCCCAGCGTCAGCGTCTTGCCGGAGAGCACGTTCACCGTGGACCCGGCGGATGTGGTGAGGTTGCAGGTGGAGAGGTCCAGGTTCTTCTCCACGCTCAGCGTGCCGGCCAGGACGCGCACCACGCCGGTGCCGATGACGCCGTTGCTGGTGACGCGGAGGGTGCCGCTCTCCACGGTGACGTTGCCGCGGTAGGTGTTGGCGGCGGAGAGGTTGACGGTGCCCTTGCCGGTGACAACGATGCTGCCGATGCCGCCCAGCGCGCCGGTGACGTTGAAGGTGCCGGCCGTCTCACCCTGCGTGAGGGACATCTTGTCCGCGCCCCACACGTACTGGTTGGTGTTGAACACCAGACCGTCAGCGCCGGTGAGGGTGAGAGCGGTGCTGACGGTGACGCTGGAGGTGGAGAGGCCCAGCTCCGCGGAGCCGATGGTGAACGAGCTGTCTGCATCCCCGGTCTGGGTGATACCGCCCGCGCCCACCACGAGCTTGGCACCGTCCTCCACCACGTACTTGGTGGCCTTCTTGCCGGAAATCTGGGTGAAACCGTTGACGGCCACGGTGGAGCCCTTGTGGATGTTCACGGTGGACATCTGGTCACCGCTGCGCATCTGCGCGCCCTGGGCGTAGAGTTCGCCGTAGATGTCCATGCTGGTGGTGCCGAACCACTCGCTGAGCACCAGGCTGGTGTCCTTGTAGCCAGTGGAGTTCACCGCGCCCAGGATGACGAGCCTGCCGTTGTTGCCGATGTTGATGTAAGTGTTGCCTGCGCCGGGGGTGTCGCCCGTCTCCAGGCGGGTGGTGACCAGCGTGGCGGAATCCGTTCCACCGCCGATGATGAGCTTGGAATCGCCGTTGTCGCCGCCCATGTAGGTGGCGCCGCCCACGGTGGTGGTGCCGCCGGAGATGGTGACCTCACTGTTGGCGTTGAGCCAGAGTCCCTTCTTGTTGTTGGTGGAACCCTGCCCGTTGCCGCCGCCCGTGATGGCCGTGTTGGAGGAGAGTTTCACCTGGCCGCCCGCCACCGCGAACGTCTCCAGCGAGAGGGTGCCGTCTCCCTTGGTGGTGAACACCTTGCCGTTGGGCACGGTGAATGTTCCGGCGGCCTTGATGGTCACGCCCTCGTTGATGGTGAGGGTGGGCGCGCCCGCCAGCGAGGTGGCGGTCACCTGGCCCGTGCCGGTGAAGGTGTAGGTGCCTTCAATGGTGAGGGCACCGGCGGTGATGTTGCCCGTGAGCTCCACGGTGTTGGCGCGCACGCCGCGGGTGAACGTGGCCGCTCCGCCGTTGGTGAAGTGCGTGGGTGTGCCGTTCTGGGTCCAGTTTTCGGTGGCGGTGTCCCACACCGCGCTCTGAGCGCCCGTCCAGACATACGGGTCGGCGGCGGAGGCCTGCGTGGCGGCTCCGGTCAGGAGCATGGAGGTCAGCGTTCCGGTGGCAAGCGTCACACAGGACATGGAGGACAGCACCGCGCGCAGCGCCGTCCCAAGCATCTTGGGGAGATGTAATTTCATATGTTCAGTATTGGTTAAAGGCAATGGGACTGTAAACAATCCCGCGATATACTTTACCAGTCTATCACAAATGCCCCCCGCCGCAAGCATAAAATAGGGCAATCTGCCAAAAATCCACATGTCTTCCAGCTGCGTGCCTTAACGGCTATCCATCCTTAAAGGGGGCATGGCATTTTTTCTTGCATGGCGGTGGGGAATGAGATAAAGTTTCCATGACGCGCATGCAATATTTACCGAACATCCTGACGCTTTCCCGCATTGCCCTGGTGGTAGTGTTTACGGTAGCGCTGGCACTGGACGGCACGCCGTCGGAGCTGTGTGATACCGTGAGCGGGGGATGGTTCAGCCCGCTGGGGGTGGGTGCTTGCGTGGCACTGTGGGCATTCGTGGTGGGCGCCATCACGGATTTCTTTGACGGCCACCTGGCGCGCAAATGGGGCGTGGTGTCGGATTTCGGCAAGCTCATCGACCCGCTGGCGGACAAAATCCTGGTGGGCGCGGCGTTCGTGTACCTCAGCTCGGTGGGGGTATGCCCGTTCTGGATTACCATCCTCATCATCTTCCGCGAGTTTTTGGTGACGGGGCTTCGTCAGTTGGCGGCGGCTCGCGGCCATATCATGGCGGCGGACTGGTGCGGCAAGTGGAAGACCGCGTTCCAGTTGGCGTACTGCATTGCCTGCATGGTGCATCTTTCCTACGGCGGCAACCTGCCGGAGCCTCTGTGCAGCATGAGCATAGGCGTGGGAGGCGAATGGACCCGCGGCATCTGCCTGGCCGGGGCCGTCCTGCTCACCGTCTGGAGCGGCGCCCATTACTGTATCCAGGCCCGCAAGTTTCTTTAAGGCGCGCGCGATGCTGCGCCAAGCAAATTAAAAGCCCGCACGGCGGAACGCCGTGCGGGCTTGAATCTTAATCCTAATCCTCATCCTAATTGCCGCGCAGCGGCATTCGCTCACACCTCCTCATCCGCTGCCCCCGCTTCCTCCTCCGCTTCCGCGTCCTTGAACTGCTCCTCCAGGAAGTCGAGCATGTAGGGGGCGGTGAGCAGCTCGCTGGTGACGGCGGGCTCGTGGTCCGGGATGTAGAGCACGTTCACGGGCACGGAGCTGCGGTTCAGCTTGCGCATCGCGTCGTCGATATCCGCGTTCGGCTTGGTCTTGTCCGCGCGCATCAGCACCACCTCGTGGTCGGCAAAGGCCTTGTACACCTCGTCGGTGTACGCCAGCTTCTTGTTGGACTGGCAGGTGGCGCACCACTTGGCGGTGAAGTCCACGTAGACGGGGCGGCCCTCGTCCAGGGCGTCCTGCATGGCGGAGGGGGACCACTCCTTCCACTCATGGGCGCTGAAGACGGGTATGGAAATCCAGACGCCGCAGGCCAGCAGGGCCAGGGCGATGATGCCGCCGGAGATGCGGGACACCTTGCTGCGGAACATGGGGCACCAGCGGCCGTACACCCAGAAGGCGCAGGCAATGAGCACCAGGCCGATGAGCACCCAGGTGGTGTTCTCAGACTTGGGCCAGAAGACCAGGTACACATCCACGAACCACGCGGCGGCTCCGAAGAGCAGGAAGGAGAGCCCCTGCTTCAGGGATTCCATCCACGGGCCGGGCTTGGGCAGCATGCGCACCAGGGAGGGGAAGCAGCCCAGCACGATGTACGGGAACGCCAGGCCCAGCGCCATGAAGGTGAGCGCCACCACCATCCACACCGCCGGCATGGACATGGCCGCCGGGAGCGAGGTGCCCAGGAAGGGCGCGCTGCACGGCGTGGCCACCACGGTCACGAAAAGGCCCTGGAAGAACGAGCCGGTGAGGCCGCCCTTGCTCTGCAGCTTCTGGCCGGCGCCGGTGGCGCCCACGCCAATCTCGAACAGGCCGAACATGCTCAGGCCCAGGATGAGCAGCAGCAGTAGGATGACGTACACAATCCAGGGGTTCTGCATCCACTCCGCCCAGGAGCGGGAGGTGGAACCGCCATCATACCACAGTGTGCTCAGCCACTGCGTCCACGGCTGGTCCGCCAGCGTGGACAGGTTGGAGACGATGGCGATGAGCACCGAGATAATCCAGAAGGAAACGAGAATGCCCAGCACAAAGGCCAGGGAGTGCATGATGACCTTGCGGCGGTCGCCCCCGCCCAGTTCCACGAAGCTCATCACCTTCAGGCCGATGACCGGGAACACGCAGGGCATCAGGTTCAGGATGAGGCCGCCCAGGAACAGGGAGAGCAGCACGCCGCCCAGCCCCGCCGGGATGTTCTCAAAGGGGGATTTCGGTGCGGGCGCGGCAAACTCGCCCTTGATGGTGTAGAGCTTGCCGTCCGCCACCAGCAGGCCGCCCAGCGCCTTCAGGGGCTTGCCCACCAGCGCCTCGTCCTTCACGGAGTACATGGGGTCGGTGTTGTCGTTGCGCTTCAGGGAAAGCGTGCCGTTCTCGAACTTCTGCTCCGCGGTGGGGGAGATGCAGTTGTCGTCCGAGAAGAAGTACACGTTCTTGGCGGCGGCCAGGGCGGGCATGGAGATGGTGACGGTGTCGGCCTCCTGGGCCAGCGTGTATTCCAGCGGGGATTCGCTGAGCGTCTCCACCTTCTGCTCCTGGTGCTGCCAATCGGCGTTCTCCGTGGCATCGCCAGCCTTCAGCTCAATGGTGGCGGTCTGCGTTTCGGGAGGGTTGCAGCCCTCGTCGGAGCATACCTGCGCGGTGCAGCTGGCGGTGAAACTGGCCGTTTCCGGGGCGTTGGCCTGCGGGGTCACCTGCCACACAACCGTGGGGGTTTGGTAGGTGTACGCCACGCCGATGACGCCCTTGTGCAGCTCCGGCGCGGAGAAGAACGGGCCCTTCACCTCAAAGCCCTCCGGGGCTTTCAGTTCGGCGGTCATGGGGTCGCCCACGGTGCCGGGGTTGCGGAAGTAGCCGTGCCAGGGTTGCTTGATATCGGCATCAAGCGCAATGTAGAAGGGCTCCCCGGCCTTGTAGCTGAGTTGGCTGGCACTGCCCTTGGCCGTGATGCAGGACGGCGCCGACATCTGGTCGAACGAGAACTGCGCCTGAGCCATCCCCACAAGTGTGAGGAAGGCCAACAAGAGGTAACGAAGCGTATACATGCCGCCATGTTACCATCCTGCCCCCGCGCGCGCAAGCGCAATATGCGGGTGCCCCCCACCTCCGCCTACACGGTGGACCCCGGTCTGTAGATGGTGCGCCCGGCGTTCACGTACTCCTGCAGCACCCGCCGCCCGGAATCCACCGCAATGTTGCCGTGCACGGCTATGCCGCGCTTGCGGAACTGCTCCTGCCAGTCCGGCTTGAAGCCTTCGTCGAACCCCGTGATGGCCTCCACCTCTGCGCTGGGTACGCCGTAGTACACGGATTTGATGCCGGACCACATGATGCCGCCCAGGCACATGATGCAGGGCTCCGCCGTGATGTAGATGGAGAGGTTGAAGGGTGCCAGGTCGTAGGTGCCCAAGGCCTTCTGCGCGGCGCGGATGGCGTTCATCTCCGCGTGGGAGTTGCTGCAGCGCTCCTGCACCACCGTGTTGGCGGCCTTGGCCACCAGCGTGCCGTCTGCGCGGTACACAGCCGCCAGGAACGGCCCGCAGCCGTCCTTGCGGATTCGCTCCCGCAGCTCATCCTGCAGCCCGCGGATGATTTTCTCCGCCGTTTCCCCACAAGGTGCCGAATTTCCCATGCTGCCATCCTACCACCGCCGCTCGCCCCATACAAGCAGAAACGGCGGGGGCTACCCCCGGCTAATTGGGGCTTGGAGGAGCGGAGTACACCCCGCCGTTTCTCCATACAGGCTCGAATTTTTTCCATTCATCGAGATTGGCGTAGGGCTCGCTGGCGCCCCAGAAGCGGTAGCTGTCCTTGTGCCAGGGGAGCTTGCGCTTGAATTCCTGCTTGAAATCCGCGGCCAGGTTCATGGCGAAGGTTGTTTCACATTCGAACGGAATGAGCCAGGAATGGTTGATTTTCTCGCTCTCCGCTTTAAAGGCCCGCCTGTAGGCTTCCCGGTTCTTGCAGAGCAAGGCATCCAGCCTGGCGGGGGCAATGCCGTAGTGGGCGCACACCATTTGCTTCACGCGGTCGCAGAGTGCCTGTGTGGGCGCATCCAACGCCTGCGGGGGGAGAAACACCTCCACCATGCACACGCTCATCAGCAGGGAGTGCATCTCCAGCTCCAGGTTTGCGCTCCGCGGGCGGGGGGATGCCCATTCCTCGCTTCCCTGCTTCTGCAGGTTGGACCAGATGCGCGCGCCATCGTCCGCAAATTGGACGACGATATGGCTGTTCGACTTGAAGTTGTCGCAGAAATCGTGCTTGAGGGTTTGGCCTTCACGGAGGCTGCGGATGACGAGACCGTTGGCGTGCTCCGGCTGCATCCATCCCATTCCGAGCAGAACGGGCAGGGAGCATTCTGCCCCGCCGCGAAACTGGCGGTAGCGGAAGGAGATGGCGTTGGTGCGCCCGGCGGTGCCGGGAACCGCCACGTTGTCCTCCGGGTATGATTCTCTGATGCACCCCGGCAGCACCCAAGGCAGCATGGATGCCAAAAGCAGTATGATGGCTGTCTTGTGTTTCATCTATCCCCTATTAAGCACGCCGCGGCGGTTTTGTGCAATAAAAATCACACAATGATGAAAAAAGTTCCCCGGCGTTACCGCCGGGGAACCCAAATAGTATCTAGTAAATCCCTTGCGGGCTTCAGCCCACAAGGCTGTGTCCCGTCATCTCCGCGGGCTGGGCCACGCCCAGCAGGTGGAGCAGGGTGGGGGAGATGTCCGCCAGGATGCCGTCCGTCACCTTCACGCTGTCCTGGTCAGGACCGCAGTAGATGAGATCCACCAGATTGGTGGTGTGGGCGGTGTTGGGGGAGCCGTCCGGGTTGATCATGTTCTCGCAGTTGCCGTGGTCTGCGCAGATGAGGCAGCAGCCGCCCAGCTCGCGGATCTTGGTCACGCACTTCTCCAGGGCCTTGTCCACGGCGGCGCAGGCGGCAATGCCGGCCTCCAGGTACCCGGTGTGGCCCACCATGTCCGGGTTGGCGAAGTTCATGATGGCCACGTCGTACTTGTCGATGGCCTCCACAAACTTGTCGGCCACCTCGGCCACGCTCATCTGGGGCTTGAGGTCGTAAGTAGCCACCTCGCGGGGGGAGGGAACGAGGATGCGGTCCTCGCCCTCGAACTGGTTCTCCACGCCGCCGTTGAAGAAGAAGGTGACGTGGGCGTACTTCTCTGTCTCGGCAATGCGGAGCTGCTTGAGGCCGGCGTTGGCCACGACCTCGCCGAAGATGTTGGCAAGCTTCTCCTGCTCAAAGACGATGGGGGAGGGGTAGCAAGCCTCGTACTCGGACATGGTGATGTAGTGCACCTTGGGCATGCACTCGCGGTCGAAACCGTCGAAATCCGGGTAGATGAGCGCGCGAGAGAACTCGCGGGCGCGGTCTGCGCGGAAGTTGAAGAAGTACACCACATCGTTGTCGCGCACGCGCTGCGTGTTGGCCTCCACAAACACGGCGGGCTTCATGAACTCGTCCGTCACGTCCGCCTCGTAGCTCTTCTTGGCGTATTCCGCGGGCGTGCAGTTGCACACCTCGCCGCGGCCCAGAACGATGGCGTCCCAGCCCACCTTCACGCGGTCCCAGCGCTTGTCGCGGTCCATGGCGTAGAAGCGGCCCACTACGGTGGCAATCTTGGCGCCGTAGGGAGCCACGGCGTCCTGCAGCTGCTGCAGGTAGCCCGCGCCGCTCTTGGGATCGGTGTCGCGGCCGTCCATGATGGCGTGGATGAAGATATCCTTCACGCCGGCCTCCGCGGCAATCTTCACGATGCCGATGAGGTGGTCGATGTGGGAGTGCACGCCGCCGTCGGACACCAGGCCCATCAGGTGCAGGCGGGTGGCCTTGGCCTTGCCGAAGGCTTCCGTAATCACGGGGTTCTTGGCAAGCGAGCCGTCCTGGATGGCGTTGGTGATGCGGCAGAGGTCCTGGTACACCACGCGGCCGGCCCCCAGGTTCAGGTGGCCCACCTCGGAGTTGCCCATCTGGCCGTCCGGCAGACCCACGTCCTGCCCGGAGGCACCCAGCATCGCGTGCGGGCACGTGGCCAGCAGCTTGTCGGTAAAGGGAGTATCGGCCAGCACCGTGGCATCGCCGGTCTTGGCGGCCACCTCCGGCCCTTGGGGATTGCGGCCCCAACCATCACGGATAATCAGTACAACAGGTTTGTTTGCCATGCGCGTCACCATACCACAACCGCCATGCTTTGTGAAGCGCAAACAGCGTGCGTTGAAACGAGACCTGTTTGCATGTGGAAAAAAATGAACTTTTTTTCATTTTTTTTGTGCATTTGCCCCTCGGCGTGTATTATAGGGGGTAGATATGAATACAACAGACAATACCAATCGGAAGCCTCGGCGGCGGTGGCCGCGCGTGCTGGCGTGGGTGGGCGGCAGCCTGCTGGCCCTGCTTTTGCTGGCCTGCGCCGTGGGCGCATACTGGCTCTACGGCTGGAAACTGGGCAGCCTGAGCTTCCATGAGAGCTGGACCCCGCAGGAACGGCAAGTGCTGACGGAGTTCGACGACTACCTTTGCTCTCCCGCCCGTCGGGATGATTGCCTGGGGGTGTTTGACTCGATGAGTGCCGCGTTTGGCCCGGCTGTTTCCATGGATGGGTGGCAAGCGGGCCTGGCTGCCGATTTCGGGCTGAAATGCTTGTGCGGCAAAACGCGCGATTTGCTCAAGGAGGTGGCATCCTCCGGCAATGCGGATGCGCGCAGCTTGGAAACCCAGACCAACCTGGTGCCGCTGGCCCTGGCGGTCGACAGCTTGGATGCGGCGCGCCTCCTGGTGGTGAAGGGGGCGGACCCCAACTGCACCTTGGACATAGCGAATCTGGTGCCCGAGGCTCAGCAGATGAAACATACTAAGGAGGGGGCCTTCGATATCTTGGTGGCTCACAACAATACCTTCAAACAGCCCTATACCCATCAGGAGCGCAAGGATTTCCTGGCCTTCCTGCTGGAGCACGGCGCCACTTGGGACAAGGCCGCCTGCATGCCGGAGCTGTCGTGGCAGATTCTTTTCATTTCGGGTGAACCCGAGGAGGAGAAGGCGGATTTATTCATCTGGGCGCTGGAGCACGGCTACAAGGTGAATTGGAAAAACAAGGACACATACTCGTTTATATCGATCATGGCTAGCCGCCGCCATCTGGTGCGCATGCTGGAGGCTCTGGAGCGCACCGGCCAGCTGCAGGGCCCCATGCTCATCACCCCGCTGCAGGCATTGTGCGTGGAGAGCGCTCCGGAGCAGCAGGTGCCGGAAGCCATGGAGTGGCTGCTCGCCCGCGGGTCGGACCCCAACGGCCAGGCGGACAAGGATGCCACCGATGCCGTTTATGCGCTCCTTGGGGAAGACGGTCCTTCCCCAAGGAGGTACGATAAGCCGTCCAAGCGCCCGCTTTGCCTGCTGATGGATTCACTGGGTTCCCGTGCGTACTATGATGTGGATGAGGATGAAGAGGCGGTCCGCGCCGTCTTGCTCAAAGAGCTGGAAATCCTGCTGCGCCATGGCGCCAAGGCGGATGCTCTCCTGGAGCCGGGCTCGCGTTTGCTGCAAGGCATCCCCCGCGTGAAGGAGCTCCTGGACAGGTACGGCGTGGAATATAGGACGATTCCCTCTGCCTGAGGGAAGTCCGTCATGGTCAATCGCCAATCGTAAAACCCTTGACTTTTCGCCTTCATTCCCTATCATAGCGGCATGGCACAACAGAACGCAATATCTCCCACGCGCGCCGAGAATTTCCCCGAGTGGTACCAGCAGGTCATCAAGGCCGCCGACATGGCGGAAAACTCCGAGGTCCGAGGCTGTATGGTCATCAAGCCCTGGGGCTACGCCATCTGGGAGCTCATCCAGCAGCAGCTCGACGCTGAATTCAAGCGCACCGGGCACACCAACGCCTATTTCCCCATGCTCATCCCCGTGGCCTACCTGGAGAAGGAGGCCGAGCACGCCGAGGGATTCGCCACCGAGTGCGCCGTGGTCACCCACCACCGCCTGGAGGCCGTGAAGGACCCCGAAACCGGCAAGACCAAGATGATTCCCGCGGGCGAGCTCACCGACAAGTACGTGATCCGCCCGACCTCCGAGACGGTGATCGGCGCGGCGTTCTCCCGCTGGCTGGAATCCTACCGCGACCTGCCGTTCAAGGTGAACCAGTGGTGCAACGTGATGCGCTGGGAGATGCGCCCGCGCATTTTCCTGCGCACGGCGGAGTTCCTGTGGCAGGAGGGCCACACAGCGCACGAGACCCGCGAGGAGGCGGAAATCGAAACCGCCACCATGCACAAGGTGTACGAGGACTTCCAGCGCGATGTGCTGGCCGTGCCGTCCATCCCCGGTGAGAAGACCGAGCACGAGCGCTTCCCCGGCGCCGTCCGCACCTTCACCGTGGAGGCCATGGTGCAGGACCGCAAGGCCATCCAGGCCGGCACCTCCCACTTCCTCGGACAGAACTTTGCCAAGGCCCAGAACATCTCCTTTGCCGGCCGCAACAATGAGCGCCAGTTCGCCTGGACCACCTCCTGGGGCGTGTCCACCCGCATGATCGGCACGCTCATCATGGCCCACTCCGACGACGACGGCCTGGTGTGCCCGCCCCGCGTGGCCCCGCGCCAAATCGTCATCATCCCGGTCACTCCCAAGCCGGAGAGCCGCCAGGCCATCCTGGACCACTGCCAGGCGCTGGCGGACAAGCTCTCCGCCATGTCGTTCCACGGCCTGCCGCTGCGCGTCATCGTGGACGACCGCGACCTCAACGGCGGCACCAAGAAATGGGAGTGGATCAAGAAAGGCGTGCCCGTGCGCGTGGAAATCGGCCCGCGCGACTTGGAGAAGGGCAGCGTCTGCATCTGCCGCCGCGACCAGGACACCAACGCCAAGGCCTTCATGCCGGAAAGCGAGTTCGTGGACGGCGCGGTGCAGCTGCTGGAGGACATCCAGAACGCCCTGCTCAAGCGCCAGCGCGACTTCCGCGACAGCCACATCCGCCCCTGCAACAGCCTTGATGAGCTGAAGGCCAACTTCGCAGGCGAGGGCGACGCCGACTGGCTGCTCTGCCCGTGGGACGGCTCCCCGGAGCAGGAGGAGGAGCTGGCCAAGAGCCTGCGCATCTCCATCCGCTGCATTCCGCAGGGTGAAATGGGCGTGGGCCCGGAAGCCCCCTGCATCCTCACCGGACGCCCCACCACGCGCCGCGTGCTCTGGGCCAGAAGCTACTAATCCACAGCACACCCCGGTTCCCCGTGAAATCCCTCCTCATCGCCGCCCTCTGCTCCCTCGGCATGCTCCATGCCGTGGAGGGGCCGCCCGAGCCGCCGAAAATGGACCAAACCGTCCTCTTCATCGGCAACAGCTACACCTATGTGAACGACCTGCCCAAGGTGTTCAACGCCCTGTGCCAGGCCGGCAAGCAAAAGCTGGGTGTGGATTCCTTCACGGAGGGCTCCTGCGCCCTGGTGGATTTCTATGAGCTGCCCCAGTTTGAGCCCGCCAAGAAGAAGGTGGCGGAGGGCAAGTTCACCTATGTGGTGTTGCAGGATCAGAGCCTGGTGCCCTCCCTGCGCCCGGACTGGACCCTCGCCTACACCGCCAAGTGGAAGGAGCTGGTAACCGCCGCCAACGCCACGCCCGTGTACTTCATGACCTGGGCCCGCTGCATCAACGGAACCATGCGTCCGGATATGGCCGCGCAGGACAAGACCACCGCCATCTACTGCCAGGCGGCGCTGCGCGACAGCGTGACCCTGGTTCCCTGCGGCGAGGTGTGGCGTGAATGGAACCGCCTTTACCCCGGCACCACTCTTTACGAGCGCGACGGCTCTCACCCCAACCCCGTTGGCGTGTACCTGAACGCCTGCACCTTCTACAAGGTGCTTTGCAAGAAATCTCCCGTGGGTCTTCCCGCCAGGTACCCCATGGGTGGCCCTGCCATTGTGGATATCAAGCCGCACCTTGCCCGCCAGTGCCAGGAACTTGTGGACAAGGTGGTGGATTCCTTCAATCCCCAGGCTTTCCTGGACGCGCACCCCAAGCTCAAGGCTGAGGATTCCGTTCCCCTCAACCGCCCCATCGGCAAGTGGTGAACTTGCCATAAGCCATCCGCCTACAGCCCTGAGATGGGGAAGGCCAGAGCCTTGAACGGCATGGCCTGCGGCTCCTTCACCGTGCAGAACAACACCGGCGGCATCAATTCGCAATCTGAGGCCACAGGGAGCTTGCGGCAGTGCCGCAGATCGTCCATGAGCGGCGTGGATGTGCGTTTTACCTCCATGGGGTACACGCGGTCGTTTTCCTCAATGACGAAGTCAACTTCCGCCCCGTTGTCCATGTTGCGGTAGTAGGTGATTTCCGGGTGCTGGCCGTGGTTGGCGTACCGGCGCACAATTTGGCCGTACACCCAGGTTTCCATGATGGCCCCGGAGGGAGCCCCCTGCATCAGGTGTTCCACATTCTTCCAACCCGCGAGCCAGCAGCACAATCCCGTGTCCATGAAGTACAGCTTGGGTGTTTTGGCCAAGCGCTTGGTGATGTTCACATAGTACGGTTGCACCAGCTCCACGATGCCGGACGCCTGCAGGATGGAAATCCAGGAGGCCACGGTCTTGGGATCCACCTCAATGGTCTTGGCTATGTCGGCGTACACGAGCTGCTGCCCGGTTCTCAGCGCCACGGCCTTCATGAACTTGGTGAACGCCACATCGTTCTGCACATTCGTGAGCTCACGCACGTCCCGCTTCACATATGTGTTCACATAGTTGCGGAAAAATGTGGCCGGAGTGAGTCCAGGCTCCCGGAAGAGTTTCGGGTATCCGCCGCGGATGATGCGCTTGTACAGCGTCCTCATGTCGCACAGACTTTCCTTGCACACGCTCTTGGGGAGGTTGTTCAGCGTAAGTGGACCTGCCTTGCCGTCGCCGTTAGTCTCATTCTGCGACAGGGTGTGCATGTCCACAATGCCGATGCGCCCGGCCAAGCTCTCGCTCACGTTGTGCATCATTAGGTAGCGCTGGGAACCGGTCAACCAATACATGCCGTTCTTTTGCTGGGCATCCACCCGCGCTTTGATGGTGCGGAACAACCGCGGCGCATACTGCACCTCGTCTATGCACAGCGGCGTGCCATAGCTGTCCAGAAACCCGGTAGGGTCCCGCTGCGCAAATTCCGACAGGGATTCTGTGTCCAGGCTCACATACCGCATACCCTTCGGCATGATTTGTTTCAGCAGGGTGGACTTGCCGACCTGGCGCGCGCCCGTGATGAGCAGGCACGGGTAATGCCGGTTCAACTCCAAAATTTCGCGGTTAATCCCGCGTGTAATGTATGCGCGGCTCCTTGCCATGGCTGTGTTATCATGCGTCCAATTCATCGTGGAGTCAAGATGAATTCCCGATTTTCAGTTCGAGAATTCCCGATTCTCAGTTCGAGAATTCCCGATTCTCAGTTCGAGAATTCCCGATT
>CALCWC010000039.1 GCA_937905985.1 uncultured Verrucomicrobiales bacterium
GCATCCGGGGTGGTGAATTTGAGCGCGCAGATACTGGAGAAGGAGCGTCAGGAGCACCAGAGGGGCATGGATGAGGCACTGAAGGCGCAGGGCGTGCAACCCGCTATGCAGCCGGTGCCGCAAAACGGTGCCAATGCGGTGCCGCCCTTGCAGCCGCTGCCGGACCCGCTGGGGGCCACGGTGCAGGCTGTGGAGGAGATTGGCGCGCATATCCTCAACCAGGCTGTTGGGGGCGGAGCGGCCCCTGCCGCCGGTGTGGGGGAGTTGCGCGAGGAAGTGCTGCGCGGGCAACAGGAGCTGCGAGAGGATTTGCTCCTTGAGCAGCAAAAGCTTGCTGAGGGATTGACTGCGCGGGTGCAGCAGCAGGGCGCGGAGAATGAGCGCTTGCAGGCTTCTGTGCAGACGATGCAGTGGGTATGCTGGTGTATGCTTGCGGCGGTGATTGTGTTGCTGGCACTGGTGGCGGGAATGTTTTGGTACATCCGCGGGGGGAAGGGGAAGTAGGATTTGGTGAAACTCGCGTGCCGTGAGGCAGGGTATTCACAGGCCGCAGAGGATGGCGATACCGCAGGCGGCGATGGTTGCGCCTGCGATTTCGTGTGCGTAGTTCTGGAGGGAGTGGGAGTGGAAGGCGCGGAGGCCGAGCATGCCGGCTGCCACGGCGGCGAGCATGGTGGCAATGGTGATGCCGGAGAAGATGAGCGTGGAGGAGACAACCGCGCCCGTACCCATGACGGTAGCGGCGGTGAGGACAGGGAAGAGTGCCTCGCAGGGGCCGAGGATGAAGACGATGAAGACCACCCAGATGGTAATGCTGTTGCCGTTCTGGCGGAGGCTGTGCAGGTGCTCGCGCCCCTCGGCGTGGCGGTGGAGCCAGCGGTGGCGCAGGGAGTGCAGCAGGTAGGCTGCACCGATGCCGATGAGCAGGTAGGCTGCCAAATCGCTCTGGTTCTCCTGCAGCCACTCAAAGTTCTCCGCGGCCAGCCATTTGGCGAACACGCTGAACAC
>CALCWC010000040.1 GCA_937905985.1 uncultured Verrucomicrobiales bacterium
CGTAGCCGGCGGCCAGGGAGGTGCCCATGGCAATGCCGAGCACGGCGTCGTCGTTCATGCCCATGGCGCCTGCCAGGGCGGTGACCTCGCCGTCGTTCACCACCTCGAAGGGAACCTCCTTGCCCATGCGCTCGCTCCAGCGGTCCTTGAGGGTGTAGAACATGCGGCGGATAACGCGCTGGAAATCCTCCTTGGAGATGCCGCGGAAGAGGGAGCCCACGCGGGGCTCGCTGTTCACGTACACGCCTGCGGCGGAACCGCCGATGGCGTCCACCTGGGGCAGGTGCTTGGCCGCGCGGATAAGGGAATCGTCCACGCCCTCCAGCTGATAGTTGGGATCCTTCTGGTGGTAGGGGTCCCACACCACTTCCTCGGAGAAGACCACCTCGCCGTTCACCACGGCGGCGGCCTTGCGGTCGGAGCCGCCCAGGTCAAAGCCAATGCGGTAGCCGTCCAGGTTGCGGCCCAGCGCCACGGAGGTGGATTTCTCCTCCGGCAGTTCCGCGGCGGGAACAGCCTTCACGGTGATGGGCTGGTCGTAAATCTGCGTGCCGATGAAATCCCAGTCGAACTCGCGCGCACCGCCCTTGCTGTACGTGGCCGCCAGCATCTCTGCAATGGAGTCGTCGCCCGCCACCAGAATGGTGCAGCCGCCCTTCATCCACAGCAGGAACTTCACAATGCGCTCAATGTAGAAATGGTTGAGCTTCACGTTCTCGCCCTCGGCGGGCAGCACCTTGCCGCTCCAGCGGAAGCATGTGCCGTCCAGGCGCGTCAGCGCCAGCTCCACCACGTGCGAGCGCGGCTCGGCTGCCACTTTCTCTTCGTATGCTTTTGTCCAGAGCACCGGGGCTATGAAGTCCGGGTCCAATACCGGCGTGTATTTCGCTTGAATTTTCATAACGGTTGAGAATTATATAGCACACACCCCCCGCCCTTTTCAAGCCCAAACTGCCCCCGCCGCTGGCGCGCGCCCCCCTAGGCCCTCAAGCGGTATTTCTGGCGCGGATGGCGGGGGGATTCCGGATGGATGGGTTCAATCAGGCCATCCTGCAACGCGGGGCTGATATAGCGGGTGAGGAAGTGTGCGCGATTTTTCAGCCCGAACCGTTCCATCAGCTCCTTCACCCCCAACGGACCCGCTGCCAGCTGCCACAGCATTTCCTGCATCGTTTCCGGGCTGGATGCCGTACTTGTACGGTGCTTATACGGTGCTTGTATGGTCTCCGGCACAAGCATGCTGCGGTTCTTCAACACATTCGCCTCTCCCATCAGGAGGTTGCGGAAGAAGCGCTCCAAATGGGAGGTGTCGCGGTCAATGCCTTTCTGTACGTTTTGGTAGTTGGCGCGCACAAGCGCGTTGCGGAAGTACCAGGAGTGGTTCGCGAACAGGTCGTTCTCAACGGCGAAGCCGAGGGAGCGCAGGTAGAGAATGGCAAAGACGGCTGTGGTGCGGGTGTTGCCTTCGCGGAAGGGGTGTATCTGCCAGAGCTTGGCGACAAACTGCACGATGTGTTCCACCACTTGCTCCGGCGAAAGCCCGGCATATACAAACCGCCTCTCCTGCTCCAAATCGTAAGAGATGGCGGCTTCCAGCTCCATGTGGGAGACGTAGAGCACGGTATTGCCCCGCAGCACCCATTCCCGCTTGGTGATATCAATGGTGCGCAGCGTTCCCGCAAAATCGAACACTCCGTTGAACAGGCGGCGGTGGATGGACATGAGACCCGCCACGGAAAAGGAAAGCGTCTGCCCGCCAAGGATTTGCGCTATGTTGGCGGAAACCTTGTCGGCCTCCTCCGTGCCGGCAGCGTCGGCTGCGCGGCGCGTGCGGGTTTCATAGTAGCTGCGAATGCACGCCTGTGCGTCCTCGATGCCGATTTCTCCCGCGATGTGGCGCTTGGCGGTCTGCACCAGGTAATCGGAAGTTTGCAAGCCGTCCACCGCCTGGAGCCCGATGGCTGTTTTCCAGGCGTACCCCCTGGCACGCTGCGAAGGTTCCCCCTGGCAGATGTACTCGTCGAACTCGTCTGGCGCGTTGCCTTCCAACATGCGCATGATACCACCCGCCGCCGCACCATTCAAGGCGGAATCACGCCCGCCCGGCCGGCCCGATATTTTACCTTGACAGGTCGTCCCCTCACCGCTTATGATGAGCGCATTATGAGACTGGGCATGTTATGTTTGCTGGCGCTGGCCGCGATTCCCGTGCAGGGAGCCGTCCGCACCTACATGGTAAAGGGTGTCACGGAGAGCCAGGGATGGTACGATGCCGACAAGGCCGGCGGGCAGGAATCCGAGCTCTGCTGGGCTGCCGCAGCCTCCAACGCCATCGCCTGGTGGCAGGACCGCAACAAGGACACCCACGGCCAAACCGAGGCCCCCAAGGGCACGGAGGTTTGGGACCTGATGCGCAAGGCCATGAAAAACAGCCCGGGCTCCCCGCAAGGCGGCGTGAACTGGTGGTTCAGCCACAGCCTGCAACCCGGCCCCATGGGCGGGGGTGACAATTCCAAGGGAGGTTTCTACGCCTCCATCATGAACGGCAAGCCCCTGCAAACAGAGCTGCTGCGCGCGCCACTGTTCGGGTCCGACCTCACCCTTTCCGAGCGCATCAAGGAACTGATTCAGGGCGGCAACGCCCTCTGCCTGGCCATTCAGCCGGTGCAGGGCCGCCAAATGCAGAACGGCTCGCACTGGATCTCCCTCTGGGGTATCGACTACGACGAGGACAAGAAGGTGGTGACCCGCGTGTACGTGACGGACCCGGATGACGCGGCGGGCCAGTGGCCGAGCATCCAGAAGGGCCTGTTTGTGGCGGACTGCACCTGGGCAGAGGATCTGCAGGCCGGCTCCCGCACCTTCGCCTCCCTCATGTTCCGCACCCCCCAGGGCTGGTACAACGACAACACCTGCATCACCTCCATCGTGACCTTGAACGGCAACAGCGAGTTTGCCGCAGACTCCGACAAGGAGCGCAACGCCAAGGAAGCGGAGGAGCAGGATGCCCAGGAGTCCAAGTCCATGGCCAAGAAGGGAAAGAAGCTCGCCAAGCCCAAGAAGGACAAGAAGGCCGAACGCGAGGAAAAGAAGCGGGCCCGCGAGGAAAAGAAGGCCGCCAAGAAGAAGAAGAAGTGATATCCGCCTACCTGCCATGAACAAGCTCTCAACTGCAGCCCTGGCCGTACTGGCCGCCGCCCTGCCCCTCAACGCCGCGGTGCGCACCTACATGGTGCGCGGTGTCACGGAAGCCAAGGGATGGTACGACGCCGACAAGAGCGGGCCCGCCGACAGGCAGATGTGCTGGGCAGCCTCCGCCGCCAACATGATTGCCTGGTGGCAGGACCGCAACAAGGACACCCACAGCCAAACCCAGGCACCCACCGGCAAGAACGTGTGGGAAACCATGAAAAAGGCCCTCGGCAACACCCCCGGCTCCCCCATGGCCGCCACCAACTGGTGGTTCAGCAAGAAAAACGGCACCCGCCCCCATTCCATCAAGAACAACGACCTGGGTGGGTACTACGATAGCCTCATCGCCGGCAAGAATTTCAACGTGGTCCTGCACAACGGGCCCGGCTTCGGCTCCCAGCTTTCCCTCTCCGAGCGCCTCAAGGAACTCATCCAGGCCGGCAACGGCGTCTGCGTCGGCATCCAGAAGCTTGCCGGCGGCCGCCAGATGCAAAACGGCGCCCACATGATCTCCCTCTGGGGAATCGATTTCGACGAGGACAAGAAGGTGGTGACCCGCGTCTACCTCACCGATTCCGACGATGCCCTGGGATACTCCGCCAAGATGCAGAAGGGCCTTTTTGTGGCGGACTGCACCTGGGCAGAGGACGTAAAAGGCCCCAACGGCCAGCCCTACCCCACGCTCATCATGGACACCGAGTCCCCCTGGTTTGAGAACAACGCCGTCATCACCTCCATCGTCACTTTCACCGGCAACAACGATTTCCTGACCGACAAGGACAAGGAGGAAAACGCCAAGGAGGATGCCGCGCAGGACGCCAGGGAAGCCAAGTCCACTGGCAAGAAAGCCAAGAAGGCCAAAAAGGAAAAGAAGCCCAAGAAGGAGAAAAAGCCCAAGAAAGAGCGCGCGAACGGCCGCAGCTGACGGCCTTTCATTCCCGTTCGGGATTATTTTGGCGTTTCAGGCACTTCCGAGGGCAAAATATTCCCGTTCGGGAATATTGGGCTTGTCATTCGACTTAAATAGCAATATCATTCCCGAACAGGAATGAACAGAGCAAAGATTCAAACGAGCGGCGACCTGGGCAAGGCCATCCGCACGCGCCGCAGGGAGGCGAAATTGAGCATTGCCACGCTGTCGGCGATGCTGGGGTGCAGCCCGCGCTTCCTGAGCGAGGTGGAGCGCGGCAAGGAAACCGCATCCATGGGACGGGTGATAGAGATAGCCCGCGCCCTGGGACTGGAACTTCACATTGCCACCAAATCATGAACAAGAGCCTGGATGTCTATTGCGGTGGGCAGAGAGTCGGCACCCTGTCGGTGGACGACTTCGAGGACTACAGCTTCACCTATTGCAGCGGGTGGTTGCAATCCGCATCGGCGTACGCCGTGGGGCATGTGCTGCCGCTGCAAGCGGAAACGCACAAGGGGCCGCAAGTGCACAACTTCTTCGCCAACCTCCTGCCGGAGGGGCGGGTTCGGGAAATGATCGAGCGCCAGCTCCACACCGGACACAGCGACTTTGCGCTGCTGTGGGAACTGGGGCGTGATGTGGCGGGTGTGCTTTCTCTCGTTCCTCAGGGCGAGGCACCCGGTGGGGAAACACCCGTCTACCGTCCCGTAGGTGCCAAATCACTCAAGGGACGCCTGCTGGCTTTGGGCAAGGCTCCCATCCTCGCTAAGGACGAGCGGTGCAGCCTGTCCCTGGCCGGGGCGCAGGACAAGCTCAACGTCCTGCACCGCGGCAACCGCTTCCTCCTGCCGCTCAACGGCGCCCCCACCAACTGCATCCTCAAGGTCGCATCACGGGACTACCCCGACATCGTGTTCAACGAATACCTGTGCATGACAATCGCCACGGCGGCCGGGCTGCCATGTCCCGCCGTCTCACTGGTTCGGCTGGACGGCATGCGCGCGCTCGCGGTGGAACGGTTCGACCGAGCCACCCGCGACGATGGTGGGATTGTCCGCCTGCACCAGCAGGATTTCTGCCAACTGCTGGGGCTTTCCCACGAAGACAAGTATGAGTACTGGGGCGGACCTTCCCTGAAACAATGCGCGAACGTGCTGCGGGAAGTTTCCGCCCTGCCCGTGGTGGATGCGGAGCTGCTGGGGAAGTGGTACACGTTCAACCTGCTCATCGGGAACATGGACGGGCATGCCAAGAACATCTCCGTGCTGCTGACGCCGAACGGCTGGCGGCTGGCACCGTTCTACGACATCGTCCACACCCTCAGCTATCCCGGTCTGCGGGAGACTCCCGCCATGAATCCCGCCGGCGGCGAAATGGCGCTCCACGATATCACCGGCAAGGTTTGGCTGGACACCATGACCGCCATCGGCCTGAAACACCAACGCGCCGCCGCCTGGATGCAAGAGCTGTGCGCCGCCACCCTGGCGGCGTGCGGGCGCATCGGCATCAGGGCCCAACTCTCCGATGCCGAAAAGCGGACCGTCGCGCACCTCGTCAAGAGCATCCGCCGCAACGCTGAAGCCGTGGCCTCACGCTTGGCCGATGTCTAGCAGCCAAAACTTTTTTTGCCTTTTTTGCATTTTTTTGCACAAAAACGCCGTTTGCGTGCTTATATGGGTATAGAGAGAGTTCTCACCATGAAAGCGAACACCATCACCTTACTGCTGGCCCTGGCAGGCGTTGCCTGCGCGGGGGAAATGAAACTGCTCAACGACCACCTGCGCATCACGCTGCCGGACGGGGCGGAATACTTCAACATCCCCACCGGGTTGATGGAGGCGGACACCGCCAGTGACGAAACAGCGATTAGAATCGGCGAGGGGAATGATAGCATCCGCATCCGTGTGGAGGAAAAGCACTATCTGGCGGAGGAAAACTTTGCCGAGGGAGTGAAGGCCGCCATGGCCAACCTCAACCGCGAGGGCAACTACTTCGACATTGCTCAGGAGGGCGACAACCTGGTGTACGCCGTGGCCCGCGAGAACACTTTGGGCGAGTATAAGTTGGCAGACGACAGGTTGGCCCCGATTGCCTACGCGGAATACCGCCACACGGACGGTACGGTGCAGAAGTTCACCATTCTGGCCGGCTCCGGCCCGCTCAAGGATGCCAAGAAGTGCCAAGAGCAGGTGAAGGCGTGGCTGAAGAGTGTGAAGCCCGGTGGAACCCCGCTCACCCTGCAGGAGCGCGTGGAGCACCAGGTGAGCTACATGAAGGACTGCCGCCTGGCCGTGCCCGTGCCGCAGGGGTTCTCCTCCACCATGAACGATGGCGATGGCTTCCATTTCGTCGTCTACGCCAAGCTCGCCAAGCGCAGTGATGGGCCCGCCCAGTATTCCGTGCAGGTGGGCGACCACCCGCAAGTGGATTTCCGCAGTGTTCCCGCCGAGGAGCAAACCACGCAGAACGGCACTCTGCTGGGCAAGAAGGTGGAATGGCACCTGTACCAGCCGGCGGAGGGCCTCAAGTGCGCGGAATGCGTGCTGCCTCTTGGCTGCCGCGGGGATGACGTCACCTTCTCCGAGGAGGACGAAGACGAAATCATCTACCTGCATATCACCATTTACGCCAAAGACGCCGAGAGCCTGAGCGCACTCATCCGGCAGACGGAGAAAATCTCCCTGGAGAAAGCATAAGGGCAGGAAAAATAAAAAGTTTCATCTGGCAAAATGTCAGATGAAACTTCTCGCTTCGCGCGAATTTCCAAATCGCAAATTATTTGAGTTTCGCGAACTGCACGTGCATCCAGTCGCAGCCGGCGGAGCGGCCGAGGGAGACAGCACCGTGGCGTTCCCAAATTTCCCACCAGGCGTTGCATTCCGGGCATGAGAGCGTGGCCTTGGGAGCCTTGGTGGAGTAGGCGTTGGTGGCGGGGGCGAAATCCAGCGCAATGCCCCAGGCGTGCATGGAGAGGGCACTGCCGCCCGTGTTGTTGCGATAGTTGTAGCTGCCGCCGTACTGGTCCAGCCCCAGGCGCGTGATGGTCTTCTGCCCGTAGTGCTCCAGCACCTCGCGCAGGATTTCCTGCACGTGCGCGGCAATCTTCTCATGCACGCGGATGGTTTTCACGCGCTTGCCCTCATAGTACAGAGGGTAGGCGGGGACGATGTTGACGAGTGCGGACTCGTTGCCGGGCTTGCCGAAGATGCTGGAACCGGCGCGGACCTGCGCCTGGGTGGGCCACTGCGGGGCATCCTGTGCGGAGGGGATGCCGAGCGCGGCGCTAATGGCGGCCAGAGTCTTGGGGCCGATGATGCCATCGGCGGCCACGCCCACCTTCTGCTGAATCCTCTTAATCGTTGCGGTGTCGGCGCTCATTTTGCCAGGTTGTGTTCAATGTTCATCAATCGGGAATCCATGGAGCGCAGCACATCCACGGTCTGGGCCGCGGTGGCGGACTGCTCCTGCGCGAGCGTCTTGAAATCCCCGTACACAAAGCACATGAGGCAGAACCCGCCGAAGGTGATAATCTCGCGGGTGTAATCCCTCATGAGCCCCAAATAGTCGCTGATAGGTTTGCACATGACGGAAGCTATACCGCGGGAGGGGCGCACAGCGCAAGCGGAGCCCCCTGCCCCGCATCGGGATACCGCTTGCGGGCAGCCCATGCGGATTTCAGCGATTTTCCGTTTTACACCGCGGGTGAAATAGGGTAGAGTGATGGCCAAGATGAAAACGGATATCCTCATGACAATCGGGCTTACCGCGGCGGCGCTGGCGCTGCCGGGGTTCGGCAAGTCGGCGCACAAGGCGGCCAAGGCTCCACAGCAGCCCAAGATGGAGCAGGTGATGTACGTGGGAGATTCCATCACCCACGGCGTTAACTCCGCGTCCTACCGCTGGGCCTTCCACAAGATCCTGGTGGACAACGGCATCGACTCCACCGCCGTGGGCTACAAGACGGGCAACCACTCCGGCGGCGTGCAAGCCGGCACGGACTACAGCGGCAAGCCCTTCTCCAACATCCACAGCGCGCAGGCCAGTGCCCGCGCCTGGGAGCTCGCCGGCAGAAAGGCCGGAGGGCGGTACGACAACACCAACCTTGCCAACTGGCTCGGCCTCTCCACCACCAAGAGCGACGGCTCCACCTACTCCGGCGAGACCTACAAGGCGGACACCTTCGTACTGCTCATCGGCACCAACGACTTGCTGTCGGACGACACGGCGGCGGGCATCACCCCCACCAAGACGGAGGGTCTGCTGGGACGCAAGGGCACCATGCAGGACATCGTGGACACCATCTACAAGGCCAATCCCAAGGCCACGGTCTGCATCATGACCGTCCCGTGCTGGACCCGCCATTCCAACAACAACGGCGAGGACGTGCACGCCGCCGCACAGAAGTACAACGAGAGCCTGGCCGCCTGGGTGGCCAAGGCCGCCGGCAAGCGGGATATCCGCCTGGTGAAACTGAACGAGGGCATGGTGGACGTGGCGGAAAAGACGCCGTTCTTCGGCTGTGATTCCATGTTCAACAAACCCGGCTCTGACGGTCTGCACCCCAACGCGCAGGGCGATTTGCTGATGGCGGGCCACCTGGCGCAGACCATGGGCATACCCGGCCGCACGGCGGGATTGCCCCGCAAGGCTATGACGTCCGCGGAAAAGAAACCCCAGCAGCTCGCCAAGGGGGATTCCATTCCCCTGACCTGGAAGGAAAAGCCCGCTGCCAACGGGTTCACCGTGGAGTTCACCCCCAAGGTGGGCGACGGCTCCAAGGGCGGTTGGAAGACCGGCGCGGAGGACGCCCTGTCCGTCACCGCCGGCAATGATTCCCTCTCCGGCACCCTCGCCATCGACGAGGCCCACATCTCCTGGGACGGCAAGGTGCTGTACTCCGCCGACATGTCCGCCAACACCAAACCCGTGCGCCTGGTGTACACCGCCGGCACCCCGGACAAGGGCATCCCCGGCGGCTTCTACGTGTGGCTGGGCGACATGCTGATAGGCGAGGCACTGCCGCCCGCCGGCAAGGCGGACAGCGGCATTACCGCGGGCACGAAGGCCACCGTGAGCGGCGTCTCCACCCTCCCGGAGCCCGCCGCGCCCGCCGCCAAGTGATTTTCACCCCATGCCCCGCCCTTTTTCCTTGCGCGCGCGCGGCATGGGGTGTAGCATAGCATAATACTTTTCACATCATCGAATTCAGCTTTATGAAACTTCGCTTATCCCATTATCTCGCAGCTGCCCTGCTGGCTTCCTATGCACAGGCCGCCGAACCCGCCACCACCACCAATGTGGGCAGCATGCTCTTCATGGGCGATTCCATCACCCATGGCGTGGTGGACCAGACCTACCGCTGGCAGATGTTCAAGACATTTGTGGACAACGGCATCACCTTCGACCTCAACGGTCCCAAGAACGGGTACGGCACCAATCCCCCGAAAAACATGAACGATGCCGGGGACTCGTACGGCGGCATCCATTTCGACAACGACCACTATGCCCAGTCCAGCGGACGCTCCGGCGACATGCTCACCGGAAACCGCTACGGATACAAGGTGGCGGATGTGGGCAAGACAGACTACAACACCTACACGCTCATGATCGGCACCAACGATATCTTGAGCGACACGGGCAGCGGGAGCGGCATTTCGTACGGCACCTATATCCCGCATATGCAGGGGCTGCTGGGCGGCACCGTGACCTACACCGGCGATGACAAGAGCCTTTCTGCCACCTGGAACTGGACCATGGACCCCAGCAACATGGGCAACATGGGTACCATCCTCGATGCCATGAACTTGAACGCGGGCGACAACTTCTACGTCCTCTCCATCCCGGTTTGGGCGTACGGCCACAACAACCACAACGTGGCATCCGACCACGCGGCGGTGGTCGGCTACAACAGCATGCTCCAGCAGTGGGTGCAGGCCTACGATGCCAAGTCTCCCGCCAACGTGAAGTATGTGGACATCAACACGGGTCTGACGGACGTGACGATAGTCTCCACTCAATCGGCGGAGGGCCCGTATGACTTCTTCCGCAACAACGACCGCCTGCACCCCAGCCAGCAGGGTTCCATCATCGTTGCCGCCAACCTGGCGCGCGGCATGGGCCTGGCCGGGCGCACCGCCGGGCTCCACCGCTCCGCCACCACGGTCGCGGCAGACGGCTGGACCGCGCCGCAAACCGCCTCCATCACCCTGAACCCCGGCGATTCGCAGGAAATTGTCAGGAACGTGTTCATCGAGGACCAGGGGTACACCATCGATTTCAAGGCCAACTTCGGCGATGGAGCGGAAGGCGGCTGGAAGGACGCCGGCATACACCGCGGCTCGCTCACGGGCTCTGCGCAGAACGTGCTGGCCATCACCATCGGCGACGGTCTCAACGGCGGCGTCCTCAACCTCTCCGAGGGCTATATCATGTGGGGCGACAGCATCCTGTACTGCCAGGACAACTCCCAGACGGGCAACGAGAACATCCGCATAGCGTTCCACAACGGCAACGAGGCGCAAAACGTGGTGGGCGGCTACTACGTGTGGCTGGGCGACATGCTCATCGGCCAGGGGCTTTCCTCCGCTCCCGGGCTTAGCTTCAACGGCGTGACCGTGAGCGCCACCGGCGGCACCGCCACCCTCACGGGCATCATGTACGCCAACACGGCCTACGCGCCCACCACGCAGTACGCGGCGGGCGAGACCCCATACTACGTGGTGCAGGATGCCGGACGCACGGACCTGGTGCCCACCCGCACCCCCATGCCCACGCACAACAACACACCCGTGCCCGGCACGGTGGATTGGAACACCGCCACCCAGGCAAGCTATGACGGCTCGGGTACGGCCCGCTATGCCGTCGACAGCGCGGGAACAGGGGATACCACCACCGTATCCATGACGATCACCGGTTCCGCCAACACCTCCTGGCTCGGTGCCAAGGGCGGCAACAACGTGTACACCGGCGACATCAACATGGAGGTGAAGGAGGGGTCCTACGGCTCCGCCACCGTCTTCGGTGTGGTGAACGGCAACACGGCGGCCGGCAACGTCACCGTTGAGCTCAACTCCTCCAACGCGGTATACTCGTCCTTCACGGGCACCAACGCGGCCTCGCTGATCGGCGGCTACAAGGGCAGCATCACCGGAACGTTCACGGGCGTGGTGAACAAGGGCACGCTCCAGAACGGCATCATCGGCGGCTTCCACACCAAGGACAACGGCAACCACATCGGTGCCGTGAACCTGGTTGTCAACGGCGGCACCGTGGGCGGCAACGTATACGGCGGCTCCATTGTGGATGCGGCCATCGACAAGGACATCGACATCACCATGACGGGCGGCCAGGTGAACGGCAGCATCATCGGCTCCGGCACGGCCGGCACGGTGGGCGGTGATATCAACATCCGCATCACGGGCGGCATCATCAACGGCGATGTCATTGGCAGCCAGGCCGGCGCCACGGTGAAGGGCACCACCTCCGTGACCGTGGAAAGCTACATGCCCCTCATCACCGGCAGCATCACCGCAGACCATGTCACGCTCAAGGGCGTGCAGGACACGGAGTACTCCGGCGGCATGGATTCCTACCAGGGCGTGGTAACCGGCAAGTCCACCATCACGCTGGAAGACTACACGGCAGGCAACGTGCTGGCCGAGCTCCGCACCCAGAGCCTCAAGGCGAGCGGCACCACGGACACCACCGTGCGCAACCTCAAGCTCACCGCCTGCGACATCTCGGTGGATGCGGGCGCCAAGCTCACGCTGGCAGACAAGTTCACGCTGGCCAACGCCGGCACCTTCAGCGGCGAGTTCACGCTGGCGGACGGCCTGGTGCTCACGCTGGAGGATCTGGGGGGCAACAACCGCTATTCCGACGGCGCCAACGGCTACCTGGACGATGTGGTGGTGATGAGCAGGGCGGCGGATGCCGCGGCCGGCTCCACCATCCACGTTGGCAAGGTGCAGGGCGGCGGCGCCCTGCAGGGTGCCGTGTTCACCTATGACGAAACCACGGGGAACCTGGTGGCCGGAGACATGACCTCCGGCAGCTATTTCATCAACAGAGGCACCGTGTACTACGGCGGCTCCCGCGCCCCGGAGGACATCAAGACCGCGCATGATTTGCTGATGCAGCCGACATCCGGTGCCACGCTGGTGATGGCATCCAACTTTGAGCCGGACTGCGCGGGCGGCATCATCGTGAAGGAAGGCGCGCAGGGCGCCAGGCTGCACATCAACGCCAAGGAGGAGGTGGGCGACCGCGATATTGTGGTGAACGCCTCCATGGTGCATGCCGCTGCCGCCCTGGCGGTGGAGGGCGAGGGCACCTACGCCATTGCCGGAGAGACCGCCTACAACGCAGGCAACGGCTACGGACTCGGCGCGAACGTTTCCCTGGATCCGTACTGGATGGGAACCCTGCTGGTGACCTCCAGCACCTCCACGGTCAACAGCGACCTCATCGACTTCTCCAAGCTGGGCAACAGGCTTTCCACCGTGGAGCTCAACGGGCTCACGGGCTGGGCCACCAACTGGGCCGGCGGCAGCATTAACCAGAACATCAAGCTCACCGACAACGAGGGCAAGGCCGCGTGGACAAACGCCGCCTCCAACTCCAAGGGAACCGAGCCCCTCACCAACTTCACCGGCAACTGGAGTGGCGACGGCACCTTTGAGGTCTCTCCCGGCAGTAGCAACCAGCGCTCCAACTACACCTTCTCCGGCGACATCTCCGCCTGGAACGGCAAGCTGCTGCGCTCCGGCCAGGGAACCACCACCTTCACCATCGCCGGAAAGGCACATGAGGTGAATGCCGACATCGAGCGCACGGGCGGAACCGTCACCCTGGTGGTGGATACCGACACCGTGTTCAAGGGGGATGTGACGAACATGAACGCGCTCACCGTCAACGCCGGCAAACACGTCACCTTTGCGGGCGACACCACGCTGGCCGCAGGAGCCACCGCCACATTGAACACCACCGTGTACAACCAGGGCACCATGACCCTGGCCGGCACGGTGGCGGCCGACCTCACGCACGCCGGCGCTTATGATGTCTATGCGGCTTCAGCGGCCGACTTCGACGGCACGGGCGACTACGCCGGCAGCGGCCACGCAACGGGGGACTCCGTGGCCTACTACATCATCAAGGGCGCGGACGGCAGCACGCTCAACGGGGCGGACAGCGTTCAGGTCACGGGCGGCACGCGCGTGGCCGGTGCCCCCGCCAACTCGCTGGTGCTTTCCACCACGGCGGACAAATCCCTGTACTACGTCAACAAGGATTTGACGTATGATTCCTCCATGGATACGGGCACCACGGGGCTGGTGATAGCGCGCGGCACCACGCTGCAGGTGGAGTCCAACCAAACCGTGAGCAACAAGGTGCTCCACGGTTCCGGTACCTACAGCCTCAACGGCAAGGGCACGCTCGGCAGTTCCGTGACGCTGGATGGCACGGACTGGACCGGCACGGTGAAGGTGAAGGGCTCGGTCAACAACCTCGATCTGTCGTCCGGTGGCGGGCTGTACACGGCGCATTCCTCCGTGAGCCTGGATGGCTGGCTGGGGTACTTCAACGGAGCGCCCCAGATTACGGCGGCGGTGGAAATCGCTTCCGGCGGCGTCAACATATACGACGGCAGCTCCGGCAGCACCATCACGTTTGCCGGTGACCTCACCGGCAGCGGCGACATCACCCGCGTGAACACCAACAACAAGAACGCCACCATCAACCTGGCCTTCACCGGAGATGTGGCGGACTTCACCGGCTCCTTCATCCATGACCGCTGCAACAGCGTGGCCTTCAACCTGACTTTCAGCGGCTCCGCCAACACGGTTAATGCCAAGGCCTTCACCGCCGGCTCCCTCAGTGCCGGCTCCCTCAACATCACGTTCGCGGCTGCGGACACCGTGGTGAACAGTGAAATCACCCGCAACACCACCTCCCAGTACCAGCAGCACAAGGTCAACGTGACCGCCGAGGAGGACGTGATGTTCAACAACGCGCTCAACGTGGACACCTTGACCGTCAAGGAAGATAAGACCGCCTACTTCACCTCGGATGTGAGCGTGGACACGCTGGCAGGCTCCGGCACCATTGTGCTGGCGGGAGAGCGCAGCGACCTGACGGTGAAGGGTTCCGTGGGCGCAGACGTCATGATTGAGGCCGGTGACGGCGCGACGATTGGCGGTGCCGGTATTTCCGCGGAAAAGGTGGGCATTGCCGCGGATGCCACAGCCACACTCGTTGACGGCGTGACCACGCTGGATGTGGTGTTCGCCGCGGATGAAGGCGGCGTAAAGGTCACCAACAACGGCAGCCAGACCGCCGTCTATTCCACAGCGGACGCCGACATGCTGGTGCATGCGGACACGCTTTCCAAGGCGCGCACGGGAGATGTCACGGTCAACAACCAGCTTGAAATCATGAATGTGGTCAACACCACGGGCGGCAAGCTCACCCTCTCTGCGGACGAGGTGCTGGAGCTGCGCGACATGACCCTCACCGGGCAAAACGCTGCGGTGGAGGTGCTGGACAAGGAGAAGGTGGGCCAGGAGGCCAAGGTGAACATCGGCGGCACGCTGACGGCCGGCGGCGGCACGCTCCTGGCCAACCTGGAACTGCAGGACGGCGCCACGCTGGATGTGGACGGCAAGACCATGACCCTGGGCAGCCAGCTCACGCTGGGCAACAACCTCTACCTGGACGCCGTCACCATGAAGGCGATGGATGCCCTGGAAGTGGGGCAGACCCACTTCATCATCTCCGCCTACAATGGCACGAACATCTCCTATACGGAGAATTACGACGGCGCCTGGTACGGCTCCCTCTTCAACCGCGTGTCGGATGAGACGGACAACGCATACCGCCTGATAGGAGACTACGCGATTGTGGCCACGCCCAACGCAATGGGCTTCTACAAGACGAGCATGATTCCCGAGCCCTCCACGGGCACCCTGAGCCTGCTTGCGCTCTGTGCACTTGCAGCACGCAGGCGCAAACACTAATTTGCAATTTACCATTTGCGTAATAAAAAGGCGCATCCGGCGGAATGCCGGATGCGCCTTGCAATTTGTCAATTGACGGCTGTCAATTAGAAGGCGTAGCGAATGCCCGCGCCAACGCTCACGCCGCGCTGGGTTCCCACCCAACCGGTGACGTTGAAGTCGAAGCCCAGGTTGCGGTTGTCCGGGTAGGCGAGCTGAGTGCCGAGCTCAAAGAAGCCGCTGGCCCCCTTGAGGGAGGGGGAAGGCCCGGTAACGCCGTCCACGGTGCCGTGGGAGCCGCCGCCGTACTGCTGCATCCAGCCGGCGCCGGCATAAACGCGGGAGTTTTCCGCCACGGCGTAGAGGTAGCGGGTGCCCAGCACGGTGCGGTTGGCGTTCACGCTGCGGAAGCGGGCGCTGTTACCAGAGCTCAAGCGGGCGTTGCCGCCGTTGATGCGGGTGTAGAAGTAGCGCAGGTAGGTGTCGAACTCGCCGCTGGTGCCAACCTTCTGCACATTGCCGAATCCGATGGAGACACCGGCGTAGGTGGAGCTGTTGCTGTATTCCACGGGGCCGCCAATCCTGGCATTGTAGGTGGTGCGCACCTTGCCCACGCGGCCCACGGTGTCCATGTGCCAGCCCGCGCCCAGATTCCAGTCGCCCAGCAGCGCAGCGCCCCAGGAGCGGCCCTTGCCGTTGGCGTGGAGGTCGTTCACGTAGCTGTCGTAGCTGCTGTCGGCGTACTCGAACGCGGCAGCCATGGCATGGGCGTCAACCATGCCGCTAACGCCGGTGGCGAGGTTCATGCCGTTGCTCTTGATATGGGAACCGGTGTTGTGGCGCATGAAGGAGCCGCCCACTGCCACAAAGGGCGCGATGGCGGCGCGGGCCTTGAGGTCCGCATTCTGCGCCGCATGGCGCGCATGCCAAATGCCGTTGCTCATCATGAAATCCGCCCCGCCGTTCACCATGGCGGTGGCCTGGGCACGCGTCTCCAGCACGCTCTTCACGGATTCCGACGAGGTGACAGGGTCGTCGCCGATATAATTCACGGTAAGGATGAGCGCGGTTGCGTCCTCAGAAAGCGTTACCGTGCCCTTGAATCCCGCATATTGGCCAGTCTTAAAGATAACGCTATCCGTGTCCACTCCGGTGAGCTTTCCTTCTCCGTCCACCTTGATGAGTGTCACCTGGTCCCCATATACGAGATGCGGAATTCCCCACTGGGGTTCCAGGGAGATGGTCACGCCAGTCAGGTCGGTGTCGGCATCCCCGCCAATGGTGAGGATGGTCATATCGGGTCCGAGGCACGGGCAAAGGTCGAACTGCACTGAGGTGAAATTGCCTATGCTTTGCACGGATACGCCCGTACCGTACACGTCCAGCGATGCAGAGCTTTCCGGGTTGGCATTCCCCTCGAAGCCCCTCACTTCACCCAATGTCATGTTCTTGCCGATGATGCGGAGCGGGTCTAAGCTTTCAGGCACGTCAATGCCCAAGGTGCCTTTGCTGTTCGGGATATAGGGTCCCCCACCCACCAGAATGATACGGTTGTTGCTGGAGACCGTGCCGGAGTAGGCGCCCACAACCTTTTCCAGGTTGCCGCCGACCACGGTGACGGTGTTTCCGTTGGCGGAGCCGGAGGCGGACCAGCCGCCGTACACGCCGTCATGCGCGCCCTGCGCATTGTCCAGCACCAAGGTGTTCCCGCATGCCTCTCCACTGGTGGACTGCCCGCCGACAATCCTGCCCTCAACCGGGATTCCGAGCGAGATGGTTCCTTGGGCGTAAACAAAGTTGCTGTACGCGCCGGCGGAGCCGGACCAGCCGCCGTACACCGATTCCACCGTGTAGGAGACGGCGTCGCCGCTGCTGAGAATCACCGTGGCGCCGGAGGCTTCTCCCACCTCCGGCTTCACGCCGTAGAAGGAGGTGGGGCCCTCGGCGGGGTCGGGGTCGGACGCCATGCAGCCGTCCACATGGGTGGTGCCGCCGTCGGCTGCCAATGCGGGCGGACACAAGGCCACCACCAAGAATGCAATGAACAGGGATTTTTTCATGTTTGATATGGTTGGTGCGAGTTATACCATCCCGCTGCATGTCCCGCAAGGAAAATGTCCGCACGCACGCGGTAATGCGCGTATGGGAGAGACCCGTCAATACGGGCACTGGCGGAGCATGCGGTAGTTGAATACGGCGAGCATGCCCATGAAGATGCTCATGAGCCAAACACCCAGCACCAGGAAGAAGAGGGCAAGGACAACCGCGGCGGAGAAGCTGATGGTGTGCATCTGGCGCGGGGAGCGCATAAGCCCCTGCATGATCTGCCCGCCATCCAGGGGGAACACGGGCAGCAGGTTGAGCACCGTCCACCAGAAGGATATCTCGATGAGCGCCACAAAGAAATAGATGGCCATGATGGGGTAGCCCGCCAGCAATTCTGCTGGTATCTGCCCCCACATGAAGTTGAGTGCCAGCATGCCGCCCAGTTTCAGGCTGCCCACGTACACCCCCAGCACCAGCGTGGCCAGCACCCCCACCGCAAGCGATGCAAGAGGGCCCGCCGCCGTCATGGCGATACCCTGCGGGCGCGTGAGCCGGGCATCCATGTTCGTGCAGTCGCCGCCGAGCCAGGCGAGATGGACCTCCGGGTGGCCTCCGCCAAGCCTGCGGCCCACCAGGGCGTGCCCCATCTCATGCGCCAACAGGCAGACAAAGCCCGCCACCACAAACAGCGCCACTCCCAACAGATCCCCAAAGCGCGCCACGTGAAACCCGCCGCCCAACAGGGCCAGCGTGATCCACAGCGAGGGATGGATGCCCACGGGCACCCCGAAGAGAGTGAAGCGTATCATTTGCCCGTATTTTAGGCGAGCCCCGGGTTGGCACAAGCTCTCAGGGCGGCATGCGCGCCATCATGACAAAGAAATATGCTCCACCCCACCGCGTTTTCACTCTTATCACCCGTTTTCATGTCGCCATTCGCAGGAAAACATGGTAGTATTTTGAACGGAAAGGTTCATTTTGACATCAGTCCTTCAACCATGCAAGCCATCCGTATCATTCCCGCACTGTTAACGCTGGCAGCCCCCGCCGCCGTGGCGGACATCACCGTGCCAGCTCCTCCCGCGGCCACAACCGCCGGCAATTGCGACCTCCTGGCCGCCAACACCGTCCGCGCCATCCTCAAGGACGTGCGCGACATCACCACGCAGACCCTGGAGCAGGATCAGCCGGTCACCACCCAGGTGGCCGTGTTCGAGGTGGTGGAGAACCTGGCGTACAAGAAATACGTTCGCTACGGCGACGGACGTTTGGAACCCGGCACGCGTTTCACCGTGGAGCTGCGCAAGGATATCCCCGGCCAGCCCGCCAGAGTGGCAGATGAAATCTCCCAGATGAAGCAGGGCGAGGAGGCCGTGCTCAAGATGGACCACCTCTATATGCTCAACCCGCAGGGCGGCAACGACCCCGTCCGCGCCTGCAGCCGCATTGCCCGCAGCGGCGGTGAATCCCCCGTGCAGCCCGCGCAGGAGCCCGCCCAGGGCGACGCCCCCGCCCCGCAGCAGCAGGGGGATGCCTCCGTGCCCACCACCGCGGCTCCGCTCGGCAGCGGCGGCCGCCGCGTGCCGGTGATGCCGCCGGATGACGACGAGGACGACCCGTTCGGCATGGGCGCCGGTATGGGAGCCGTGGTGAATTCCCTGCTGAATGGCGGCATGCCCGGCGGCAGCGGCAACTCCATCCAGATTTCCTTTGGCGGCGGCAACGGAGCCAACGTGCAGAGCACCCAGGTGATGCAGCAGTACGATTCCCGCACCGGCAAGATGGTGAAGCGCATGTTCATCAACGGCGTGGAGGTGGACCCGGAAACCCGCCAGCCCCTCCAGCCCGCGCAGCCTGCCCAGGCCCAGGCCCAGCCGGATGACCAGGGCCAGAGCGCGCCCGAAAGCGACACTATCCTGGAAACGCCCAAGCCGGATGCCGCGCCCGCCAGCAACAAGCCCGCCATCTCCGCGGAGGACAGTTTCTAACCCCCTTCCCTTATTGACTATGAAGACCAAGTACGCAATGATACTCGCAGGGCTGGCCGCCATGGCCACCGCCACCGCCCAGGATACACCCGCAGCCCCCGCGGCCCCGGCCGCTCCCGCTGCAAAGCCTGCCGCCACCTCCGTTTCCCCGGAACAGGTGAAGAAGGCTCTCTCCTACATCGTGGGCTACAAGACCGCCCAGGAATTCTCCGCCGCCGCACCCGGCATTGTGGTGGAGGACTTCGACGACGCCACGCTCATCCAGGCTTTCAAGGAGGGCATCCAGGGCAAGAAGCCCTCGATTTCCGAGGAGGACCTGCGCACCGCCATGATGGCTTTCCAGCAGACCCTGCAGGAGCGCACGGCCAAGGTGGGTGAGGAGAACGGCAAGAAGGGCGAGGCCTTCATGGCTGAATTCGCCAAGAAGGACGGTGTGGTCAAGACCGATTCCGGCCTCATGTACCGCGTCATCACCAAGGGCGAGGGCAAGAAGTACGATGCCAAGGAGCACGGCGAGTATGCCGTCGCCATGGTCAAGTACCGCGGCACCCACACCGATGGCTCCGAATTCGACTCCAGCGAGGAACCCGTGGAGATGCCGCTGGAGGGCGTGGTCCCCGGCTTCAGCGAGGCCCTCAAGCTCATGCCCGTCGGCTCCAAGTGGGAAATCGCCATCCCCGGCAACCTCGCCTACGGACCCGAGGGCCGCGGCCCCATCGGCCCCAACGAGACCTTGATTTTCACCCTGGAGGTGACCGATATCCAGAAGGGACAGGCCCCCGCCATGCCCATCCAGCTCACCCCTGAGATGCTCCAGCAGATGCAGCAGCAGGGCATGCCCACCGAATAATTGACGATTGACGATTTACAATTTACAATTTTGATAATTAGGCGGCGTACGCCGCGAAAATTACCAAGGCCCGTCTGGCATGCTGCCAGACGGGCCTTTGAATGATTTGCATGCGTAAAACCTTGCACAGCGGGGATTGTTTGCTACAATGCGAGCGGGAGGATGTGGCAATATATCGTCAGACGCTTGATGCTGATACCGGTGACACTGGTAGGGGTGACGTTTCTGGTGTTCTGCCTGACGCGGTTGGTGCCGGGCGGCCCGGTGGAGCGCATCCTGCAGGAGCAGGCCATGGGCGCGCTGGCGGGAGGCAAGGCCACAAGCGGCGCGGGCAAGGCGGTGAGCGATGACGAGCTGGAGCGGCTGGAGGAAATGTTCAACCTGCATGAGCCCATGCTGACGGGCTACCTGCAGTGGCTGGGCGCGCTGCCGCGCCAGGTGCAGATTGCCAAGGTGGAACTGGCGGACGACAACGCCGCGGAGCTGGCGGTGGTTCGTGCCAACGGGCGCTCCGCCATCGTGAAGGTGCACCGGGAGGGCGATTCCGCCCGTGTGGATGCACCGGATTGGTGGGAGCATGAGGACTGGCGCCTGGAACTGCAATCCCCGCACGAGCGCGCGCTGCGCTGGGCGGAACGCCGCCATGTGGAGAACCCAGACGCCATCGCTGAGCAGGCGGCTTCCCCCACCCTGCGGCACTGGCGCGCGGTGGCCTACAGAAAAGTGTTCGACGGCGTGTTGCAGGGCAACCTGGGGCGCTCCTACAAATACAACGAGCCGGTGACGGTCATGATGCTGGAGCGCCTGCCCGTCTCCCTGTACCTGGGTCTGCTGGGCGCGCTCATCACGTACCTGGTGAGCATCCCGCTGGGAGTGGTCAAGGCCGTGCGCCACAAGAGCGCGTTCGACAGCCTGAGCAGCATCCTCATCTTCACGGGCTACGCAGTACCCGGCTTTGCGCTGGGCGCGGTCCTGCTGGTGTTCCTGGGGGCGCGGCTGGAGTGGTTCCCGCTATACGGTCTCACCAGCCCCGGCTTTGAGAGCATGCCCTTCTGGGAACAGGCGCGCGACCTGCTGAGCCACACCGTGCTTCCCCTGCTCTGCTACGTGGTGTCCACCTTCGCCATGACCACCATGATGATGAAGAACAACCTGATGGACAACGTGAGCGCGGACTATGTTCGCACGGCGGTGGCCAAAGGGCTTTCCTTCCGGCAGGCGGTGTGGCGGCATGCGTTCCGCAACTCGGTCATCCCGATTGCATCCACCCTGGGCAGCGTGATCTGCACGGTGGTGGGCGGCTCCCTGCTCATCGAGCGAGTGTTCGATATCCAGGGCTTCGGCATGCTGAGCTTCCAGGCGCTCATGGACAAGGACTACTCGCTCATCATGGGCACGCTGCTGCTTTCCTCCGTCATCATCATCATCGGCAACCTGCTTTCCGACATCCTGGTGGCCTGCATCGACCCCCGCGTGAAATTCCAATGAAGAAGAACACGACAGCAATCTTGCTCATCCTGGCGGCGCTTGCCGGCGGGTGGGCGGAGCTTTGCGGGTGGCTGATTCCCACCGTGTCGTGGGCGTTCACCTGCAGCCGCGAGATTCCGCTGCTGCGGTGCGCGGGAGAATACTGCCCGCAGCTGGCGGTGGACGGCGCGTTCCACTGGTTCGGCTGGCTGTGCATGCTGGTGCTTTTCGCGGGCGGGGTGTTCCTGCTTTGCAGCCGCGGCGTGCGCGTGACCCCGCAGCGGGCGAAGCGCTGGCGGCGTTTCAAGGCGATGCGGCGCGGGTACGTTTCCCTGCAGCTCCTGCTGGGCATTGTGCTGCTGGCCGCGCTGGACCAGTGCCTGGTGGGACACCGCGCGCTGGCGGTCAAGTACAACGGCGAGTGGTGCTTCCCCGCCTTCACGCGCGCCGTCATTCCCGCATCACGCTTCGGAGTGCAGGGCGCGGATGGCCTTGCGGAGGCCAACTACCGCCAGATGGCGCGCAAGCAGGGGCAGCCCGGCGCCGCCCAATGCGTGGTGATGCCGCCCGTGCCGTATGAGCCGACCATGGACGCCGTGCCCTTCCCGCGCGAGCCCCTGGTGTTCAGAGACGGCCTGCTCTATGAGCCTGACGGCACCACCCTCTACAACGGGCTGGCATGCCGCTTCCACCCCAACGACACCATGCACCTGCGCCAGCGCTTCCGCAACGGAAAACCGGACGGCTTCACGCAGGGATGGACCGCCGACGGCCCCGAGGTGTACTCCGCCCACTACCACGGCGGCGAAGCGCAGGACGAGCACTTCTCCGGCAGCGGCAATCTGCAGGATTTCCTGAATGCCACCAATCCCGCGGACTCCTGCCGCGTGTACTACCACCCCGCCCCGCCGCTCACGGGCGGACACCTCCTGGGCACCAACAGCCAGGGTGCGGACATTCTGGCCTACCTGTACGGCGGGCTTCAGGTGAACATCAAGGCCACGCTGTTCTACCTGCCGCTCATCTACGCGGTGGGGCTCACCATGGGCATGCTCATGGGCTACCTGGGCGGGCGGTTCGACCTGTTCACGCAGCGCGTGATTGAAATCGTCTCGCAGCTGCCGTTCCTGTTCGTGGTGATGATATTGTCCGGGCTGGTGCCGGCGGACCTGCGCGGGCTGGTGCTCACGCTCGGGCTGATGGCCGCATTCGGGTGGATGCAGATGACCTACCTCATCCGGACCGCCACCATGCGCGAGAAAACGCGCGACTTTGTGGCCGCCGCCCGCACCATGGGCGCCGGCACCTTCTATGTGATGCGCCGCCATATCCTGCCCAACCTCGTCAGCATCATCGTCACCCTCGTTCCCTTCAGCGTGGCCGCCGTCATCCTCTCGCTCACCTCGCTGGACTACCTGGGGTTCGGCCTGCCGGAAACCTACGCCAGCTGGGGGCGCCTGCTCAGCGACGGCTTGGCCAAGCTGTCCTGCCCGTGGGTGGTGACATCCGCGTTCTGCGCGCTGGTGGTGGTTCTGCTGCTCGTCACGTTCATCGGCGAGGCCGTGAGAGAGGCCTACGACCCGCGTCAACACACCCGCTATGAATAGGCACGCCACCATCCTGCCCCTGTTGTGGGCACTGCTCGCGCTCCTGCTCTGTGGGTGCGGCAAGGGCGCGCGCGGCGGTGCGGAATGGCAGGCTCCGCCGGACGATTCCATGCCGCAGCCCTTCGCCCATGCGGAGGACGTGCCGGACTACATGCGCGACTGGCACATGCCGGAGGCTTTTCCCGCCGACTTCGCCGAGCGGTGGAACGCCGAGGTGCGCCAGTATCTCGACCGCCAGTTGGAAGCAAGCGCGGGAGAACTTGCGGAGGCCTTGAACGCATGCGCCACACCCCTGCCCCTCGGTGATGACTACGCGGCGGCGCAAGCGCGTGCGCTCGCCTCGGCGCAGCATGTGTGCGCCCTGCTGCAGCGACGCAACGAGGGCGACTACCTGGTCTACCGCACCGCGAACGATATTCCGCAAGACTTGACCTGGCAGAACGGCGCGGACGAACCGGAACTCGGCAGCCCGAACGCCATCAAGGGCGGAACCCTGCGGCTCGCCCTCCAGAGGTCCTTCCCGGACACGCTGCGCCCCATCGGCCCCGGCAGCAGCACAAACATCCGCCTGTACCTGTACGACGACATCACGCTGCCGTTGGTGCGCATCCACCCCGGCACGGACCGCATCATTCCCGGCACCGCAGACCGCTGGGCCGTGGCGGCGGACGGGCGCACCGTGTACTTCCACATCGATGAGGCGGCGCGCTTTTCCAACGGCCGCAGTCTCACCGCACGCGACATCCTGACAGCGCTCTTCGTGCGTACCTCCCCGTACAGCCTGGAAAGCGTCTTCAAAGGCGAATACCTCAACAACTTCTCCCGCATCACCATCTACGACAACCAACTGGTGTCCGTCACGCTCTCCGCCGCGCGCCCGTATGCACCGCACTTTGCAGCCGCAGCGGTGGCGGAATGCACAGCCTTCTACGCCGAGTTCGGGCCGGACTACCCCACGCGCTACCAATGGCGTGCGGCGCCCACCTCCGGCGGCTACGCGCTGGACCCCGCGGGGCTGGTGATGGGGCACCGCCTCACCATGCGCCGCGTGCAGGACTGGTGGGCGGCCGACCGCAAGTATACGCGATACTCCTGCAACGTGGACCGCATCACCTACTCCTTCATCAACGAACCCGCCAAAATCCAGGAGCTTTTCCGCGTGGGCGAGATTGACGCCTTCTCCGCGCGCGATGCCGATTTCTGGTACGAGGGGCTGGAGATAGACTCCGTGCGCCGCGGGTTCATCCAGCGTGTGCGCTTCAGCAACATCTGGCCACGCAACAGCTTCGGTTTCTACCTCAACGCCTCCACCGCACCGTTCGACAACCGGGACATGCGTCTCGGCTTCCACCACGCACTCAACATCCGCCATGTCATCGACACCATCCTGCGCGGCGACTTCGACCGCGCGGGCTCGTACTTCCGCGGATTCGGCAAGTACACAGACTCCACCATCCAGGCGCTCCCGTACTCCCCGCAACTTGCCCGCGAGCACTTTGCACGCGCAGGATTCACCGTGGAGGGCAAGGACGGCATCCTCTGCAAACCCAACGGCACGCGCCTGCAGGTGGTGGTCAGTTCGCGCATCGACCCCCAGTACGCCAACTGCATGAACACCCTCCGCCAGGATGCCGCCGCCTGCGGGCTGGACCTGCGCCTGGAGCAGATGGACGACACCGTGTTCTTCCAGAAGGTGAGAAAGCGCCAGTACAACGCGGCCATCTGGTCGTGGTCCTTCCAACCGCCGCTGCCGGATGCCTCCTCCACCTTCCTCTCCACCCACGCCCGCCGCGCCGACGGAACACCCGTTACCGGAACCGACAACATCACCGGAATCGCCGACCCCGCGCTGGACCGCGCCATCATGGCCGCCCAGAACGCCGGAACGGAAGAGGAGGCCGTGGCCGCCCACCACCATCTGCAAAGGCTCATTGCCGACACCGCCGTCTGGGTGCCGGCGTGGACGTCCTCGTACTGGCGATTTGCGCAGTGGCGCTGGCTGCGCTGGCCGGACGAGCCGCAGTGCCGCTTCTGCCCGCCCCGCCACTACGACCCGCTCGAAAGCCACCTCTACTGGGTGGACGAAGACGTGAAGCGAGAAACCTTGGAGGCCCGCCACAACGGCACCTCTTTCCCGGAGCAGGACATCATCATCCCCCTGCCTACGGACGAACAGCCATGAACATGCCATCCCCCAACGTCCTGGATATCCGCCACCTCTCCGTAGCCTTTGCGGAGGAGGACGGCCTGCTCACCGCCGTGGACGACGTGTCGCTCACCGTGCCGCGCGGGCAGTGCGTGGGCCTGGTGGGAGAGAGCGGATGCGGCAAGAGCGTCACCTCCATGAGCGTGGTGCGCCTGCTGCCTCAGCCCGCGGGGCGCATTCTCGGCGGGCAGGTGATGTTCAACGGCGAGGATGTTTTGCAAATGTCGCCGCGCCGCCTGCAGGAGGTGCGGGGCGGCGGTATCGGCGTGATTTTCCAAGAGCCCATGAAGGCCCTCAACCCCGTGCACACCATCGGCTCGCAGATTGCGGAAACGCTCATGCTGCACCGCGGCATGAATGCCGATGAGGCGTGGCAGGAAAGCGTGCGCCTGCTGGAACGCGTGCGCATCCCCGATGCCCGGCGCCGCGCGCGGGAATACCCCGGCACGCTCTCCGGCGGCATGCGCCAGCGCGTGGTCCTTGCCATGGCCATTGCATGCAAGCCGGACCTCATCATTGCCGACGAGCCCACCACCGCGCTGGACGTTACCGTTCAGGCGCAGGTGCTCCGCCTGCTGCGCGAGCTCCAGCGCGAGAACGGTGCCTCCACCCTGCTCATCACGCACGATATGGGCGTGGTGGCGCAAACCTGCGACCGCGTGGCGGTGATGTACGCCGGGCGCATCGTGGAAAGCGCGGACACGGCAGAGCTGCTGGCCAACCCGCGGCACGCCTACACCCGCGCCCTGCTGGCATCCATGCCACGCCCCGCCTACACCCGCAAATCCCACCTCCCCGCCATCCCCGGAAACGTCGCTGCCCTCGCCGAACACGTCCAAGGCTGCCGATTCTGCCAGCGCATGGGCGTGAACCCCGCCACCCTTACCGTGCGGCCTCCCATGCAGGAAATCTCCCCCGGCCACTGGGTCCAATCCTGCCACCGCTGCACCTCGGCCCGGTAAATCCCCCATTGACGCGAAGCCCGGGGGTGTGGAAAGGGGATGGATTATGTTGGGCGTTCAGATTTATGGGGGTGGCGCGGCATTGTTCCCAATTTGTACATTGTTCTTTGTACATCCAAAGTAGCGTAGAGCTGTAGTTTCGTTTGTTTTCCCCGCATACACGTACCGAGTGCGCAGCAGGCTGGAATCCCGGTGGCCCATCTCCATCTGCAACGCCGCAAAATTCCTAAAATGCGCGGCGTGGTAGGTGGCGAAAGTGTGGCGGCAAACATCCTGCCGCCAAGGGTGGGCGGTTTCCTTGCTCCAGCCCGCCGCCTTGCGTAACGCCCGCCAGCGATGAAGCCAACGACGCGGTATCGTGCGAACGGTAATGGCACCCGCCTTGCGCAGCGGCACCACGCGCCCACCGCCCGTTTTGGATGTTGTGGGACGCACCACCACGCGCTCGTTCTGCCAGTCGATGTCGCGTTCAGGGTCGATTCGGCTCACTTCCGTGGGACGGATACCGCAGTAGAGCATCAGGTGCAGTGATAATTGCATCTCCCGGTGTTCTGGCTGTTTCGCAGTCGTTTCCAGACGCTCTACCTCTTCAATGCTTAGCGGCTCTATCGGCTTTTCCACCACGTCCGGGACTTCTACACGCGATACCGGGTTGGCATCGCACCATTCATGCCGTATCGCCGAGGAAAACACCCCGCTCATGATGGCGCGTGCTTTCCTGTACTGCGCCGCACTCCCGCGGAATGCCGTTTCAAGACACCGTCGGCAATCTTCCGATGTGATGCTCCGCATCCGCCGATCCGCCAACCCGGGATTCATCTTCATCATTCGTTTGCACAGATACCTGAAATCCACAATCGACCGCGCCCTCAGCCCCTTCCGTCTCCTGTCCTCCAGCGCCGTTTCCACCGCCTTGGCAAAGGTCACCGTCCTCTCCCTCAATCTCATCTGTTCCGCCCCCAACCGCACGCACTCGCGTGCCCTCTTCACCCGTCCCCGTCCGCACTCCAGCGCCTCCTTGGCCACCAGTGCAGCCTCCAGAACATCTATCCCTGTGGATTTCAGTACCTCTAGTGCAGCGACTTCTTTGCTATTTCCTCCCATTTCTATCGAATTCATATGTCACGTATTGTGTATGGGTATGTCAAGTTTATTGGTAAAAAAATAATGGCATTGCCGCAAGCCGCGGTCGTGAGGGTTCAATCATGGGCACCTATAGCGCCACTGGAGTGTTCAATGGGAGATGTAGAACACGATAACATATGAAGCCACACAGTTTTGGAGATGTCTCATACCCATACACAAAGGGTATACTTGCTCGCCCCCGTGGCAACACCCAACCGAGGCATCAATTGCTTCGCGGGAGTTAAATCATAAATTGCAATAACATACAATGAAACTACATTTACCTGTTAGACTCCGTGAGAGTCTTATCGCCGCTATAATTGCTGTCACATCTGGTGTGTACAATGCGTATGCCGAAACGGCCACGAACATGAACATAAAGCTTGGTGAGAGTATAGCTCAATGCGGATACCAGAGGAACGAAGACTTTTTCCTTACCTTCAAGGTGAAGCAAACAGTTCCCTATGACTCCATGCATGCCACCACAGTGCTGGGCATAGGGGACGATGCCGTGTGGGGCACGGTCAACCGAGCCAAACAAAGCCTTCAGGATTTCCTTCTTTTCGACCCTGTGGACAATCAAGCGGATTCCGTTTCACTAATATACCCAACCAAAAAGGAGGGCAAGCTGTCATACAGCATCGATTATGGGACCTTTGGCCGTAGCAGCGATTGGCTAGACACTTCCAGAGACCTCCCAATGACAGACGCATCTACCGGCTGGCGCATCCAGGATTCCCTCTGCGTACTGCGCTACAACTCAGAGTTCAAAACCGCCACCTTGACGACAACGATTTACAACATTGATTCCAAGGGTGCCAAAACTGAGTCCAAGGACATTGAGCTGACATTGACAAACATTAAGCTGAACGCTCAAGACCTGCATTTTGTAACCACGGAGGATGTATGGAACAGGAAATGGACTTCGCCATCCAGCAGCGTTTCCACCACAGAATTCTACAAAACGCTTGATGACCCTGAACACGCCTGGCTGTCCGGCTTGGCCTTCTTGAATATCTCTGCTGACAGTATAGTGATAATTGGGGATGACGACAATTATGTTGACGAAGACGTATCTGGCCCCAGCGTGGTGATTATCTCGCCGGAGGGCGACAATACTGTAGACGGAGCCAAGGTGGTAGCCACGAAAGACGATGTGCGGATTATCGCCCCCGAAGGCACCAATACCGTGCAGGATTCAGAAATTGTGGCTGAGGATGACATCATTATCGATGGCAAAGACAATGTTGTAGACCAATCCTCCCTGGATGCAAAGGGCGATATCATCGTCACGGCAGACGAAGACAACACCATCAACAAATCCGATTTGAATGCCGGGCTGGACATCATTATCACAGGCAAGAACAACGATGTGAAAGACACTCCCCTGGATGCAATCCGCGACATCAAGATTCTCGCCGACGAAGCCAACACCATCACCGGAGACGACCTTAACGCTGGTCGCGATGTCATCATCGACGGACTGAACAACGATGTGCAGGGAACGCCCATCACTGCCGATACAGGCAACATCCAGATTTCTGCCGACGAGACAAACACCATCAAGGGCGATGGTACCGACAAGACCAAGATGGATGCAGGGCTGGATATCATTATCACAGGCAAGAACAACGATGTGGAAGACACTCCCCTGGATGCAATCCGCGACATCAAGATTCTCGCCGACGAAGCCAACACCATCACCGGAGACGACCTTAACGCTGGTCGCGATGTCATCATCGACGGACTGAACAACGATGTGCAGGGAACGCCCATCACTGCCGATACAGGCAACATCCAGATTTCTGCCGACGAGACAAACACCATCAAGGGCGATGGTACCGACAAGGCCAAGATGGATGCAGGGCTGGACATCATTATCACAGGCAAGAACAACGACGTGGAAAATACGCTGCTGGACGCCGCCCGCGACATCAAACTTCTTGCCAATGAGGCCAATGCAATCAGCGATTCAGTTTTGGATGCAGGTCGCAATATCACCCTTGAGGGTGACAATACCTTGAACGGTGTGGATCTCAAGGCTGGCACCAACCCCAAAGAATATGGAGAAGGTACGATAACGTTGGAGGGTAGCAATGATATTCATGGTGGCACCAAGATGGATGCCGACCACATCGTTATCAAAGACGACAATGATATCAAGGATGCGCTCATCCATGCCCGCAAGAGTGTAACCGTGCTTACCGGGCCTGAAGCAGGAAAACAGACCACCATTGGCAACGGCACCGTCATCACCTCTGGGCAAGTGTCGATTGCCGGAGCTTCCCCCAAGAACCAGGCTGACATCACTGGAGCCAACACCGTCATAGCCGCCACCAGGGATGACAAACTCGGAACTAGCGGAGACGTGATACTGGACAACGCCAAAGTGCATGATGTGGGCGAGCCCGTAACCTCGAACGGCGGCAACATCATCCTGAAGAATACGGATGACATTGCTAACGCCACCCTCTCCACCCGTGACAAGAACGGCAAAAAGCCCGGAACCGGCAGCATTGTGGCAGACAGTGGCAGCACCATCAATCTGGGTGCAAACGCTGTTCTGGACGGACGTCTGAGGAGCGTGGATACCACGGCTGTCATCAACAAAACCGGCAGCGACGACTTGCTCATCAACTTCGATGACACAGGTTACAACGGCACCATCAACATGAACGGAAGCTCCAAGCTCACAATCACGGATGAGCTTGTGCCCGCCGACGGACAAATGGGGGTGGGCCCCGGTTCCCGCATCAACCTGAACGGCAGCAAGATGATGGTTGACGCCGTGCAGGATGCAGCCAAACCTGTTACAACCATACTGGGCAATTTGAATGCCAAGGGATCTGCGGTGCAAATCAATCCCGGGGTTGTTGGAGACGCCATGGTGCTCAGCTCCTTGACCATGGGCAACGGCGGTTTGCTCTACATTGATGCGGACCCGGTGAACAAGGTGGCAGACCACTTGAGCATCAGCGGTGATTTGTACAACGATGGCACCCCCTTCCTCTACGTACACAACTTGACCGACCCCGACAGTGCAGAGGATGGAACGCGTATTGCCGTTCTGGACGTAAAAGGCAGCATGACGGGTCTGACCAGCGAGGTCCTTAGTGACAACGCTCCCAAGGACTTGAACATGTATTTGAGTTTTGTAGGTAACAAGGGCTATCTGGTATATAGCTCTAATTTCCGCACCGTGCACGGTGGCCCCAACCAGAACGCCGTGCAGGAGCCCTTGGTGCACATGATGGATGCAGCAGCTCCCGGTGGTATGCTGGACAAGGTGGAACAGGCTTTGCGCCACACGCGCAGCGAAGCTGCGACATTGGATGCCCTGCAAAGCCTCAGCGCAGCTGCCAACCTGATTGTCCCCAACATGGTGATGGATTCCACACGCCACCACTTCGCTGCCCTTCGCCACCACATGGATGCCCCCGTGTGCCAGGGTGAGAGAGCCATCGGCAGGGAACTGTATGCCGCCGGAAAGCGCCATGCAGTATGGGCCGCTTATACAGGCGGGCATAACCACATGGGTGGAGACAACGCCCTGGACGCATACAACAGCAACTATCAGGGTGCGATGGCAGGCTATACGGCCGGAATCGGTTACGGCTGCATCAAAACCTTGGGCGGCTCCATCGGTTATGAGCATGCTTCCGGCAGCGTGACTGGAGCCAAGGCCAAGGCCAACACCCTCTACCTTGACTTGTATGCCGTCTCCAAGGGAAAGTATGTTACCCAGCGCTTCAACCTGGGCGTGGGCATCCACAACTACAAGGTGACCAGGGATACGGACATTGAAGCCGGAGGGCTTAGCTACCATGGTCGCTGCAGCTCTTCCCAGCAATCCACCTCCTTGAATCTGGGTTATGAGATTAGCCACAACTATGCGTATTCCTCATACACCACATACACACCTTATGCTGCAGTCCTCCTTGGCTTGCACTCTCTTGATGATATTTCAGAAAGTGGGCAGGGGAACGCCGGAGTAAACACAAACTATGACAATTTGGCACAGCTGGATTTGTCAGCCGGTGTGCAGTGGAGCCGCGTAACGGGTTCCTTCTCCTCCAGCTTGCCTGGCAAAGTGTTTGCCTCATTGTCGCTACACGCTGAGTTGAGCAATCGCAAGCCTACGGCCACAAACAGCTTCCAGGGCTACACAGAAAGGTGGAAAACCCGCTCCATGCAGCGTGACTGCTTGTACGGCGAATTCTCCGGAGGTATCATCATGCCCTTCGATGCCAAGTGGGCAGGCCGTATTGGCGCTGACTTCGAGTTCGGAGCTGAGCGGCTCTCAATAGGCGGCTATGCCGGTGTAACCTATAGTTTCTGAGCCGTCTCACCCCTATTATACACCCATTCCGCGGCGCAGCCCCTTCCTGAGGGACTGCGCCGCCTTGTATGAACATCTGGCTCACAATAATACCCGCCACCCTTACCGTGCGGCCTCCCATGCAGGAAATCTCCCCCGGCCACTGGGTCCAATCCTGCACCGCTGCACCTCAGCCCGGCAAATCCCCCATTGACGCGAAACCCGGGGGTGTGGAAAGAGGATGGATTATGTTGGGCGTTCAGATTCATGGGGGTGCGAGGGTACTTTTGAGGCCGTGGCGGAGCGGGGTGTGAGGTCTGCGATACAGGGGGGCACCTATGAATGCACTGCCCTCACTATACCCCTGTGCCAACATGCGTTGGGCTGACGCGCACCGGAATCTCGAATGTCTTGCTGAACTGAAAGGGGTGGAAGACGATGAAAGAGACGGATTATGAAGCGGTGCTGGAGGGGACGGGGTTGACGCTGATGGAGGCCGTGTGTCTGGGGAAGAGTTTGAGCGAGCAGAGGCGCGCGCTCAAGCTGTCGCCGCGCTTGCAACTGGTGCGGGATGCGAACCTGTACGGGGAGGGGCTGAGGAACTGGCAGGAGACGAGGAAATCATGCAGCTTTCAGGATGCGGTGAGACTGCACATGGAGCGCAAAAAGCGGCGGCGGGCGCGGACGCAGAGCGAGTGCCGCGGCATGCTGCTGCGCTTGATACGGGAAGTGCCGGAATTGGCGAAGACGAAGATGCGCAGCATCACGGCAGAGATGTGCCGCGGCATGATTGAGCAGGTGTTCGACAGCGCCGCCATGCGCGTGAAAGCCCGCCGCATCCTGCACTCCCTCTTTGAAACGGCCATTCTCAACGGATGGTGCAACGAGAACCCCGTGACCAACGTGCAGTTCGACCCCGCGGTGGAGGCCACCGTCTCCATCCTCACGCTGCGGCAGGTGGAGCGTCTGCTGCGCACGCTGGCCCTGCCGGAGCATGCATGCTGCGCGGCGGCGGTGGGGCTCATGATGTGGGCGGGAATTCGCCCGGAGGAGGTGGCTCGCCTCACATGGGCGGACCTAGATTTGCAGGAGCGCGTGGCGTACCTGAATCCGCGGCACACCAAGACGGGCGGAGCGCGTCAGGTGACGTTGCACGCGCCGCTGCTGCGGCTCCTGCGCGTACTGGCGAAGACCACCGACCCCGACCAGCGCGTCACGCCGCCGAACTGGACGCGCCGGTGGAAGCGCCTGCGGCGCGCGGCGGGGTTTGCGCGCTGGCAGCCGGACACCCTGCGCCACACCTTTGCGAGCTACCACATGAAGCACTTCAAGGACCCCACGCAGCTGCAATGGGAGATGGGACACCGCAGCCTGGAGCATTTGCGTTCACGATACCTGAACCTCAAGGGGCTCACCGCGGCGGATGCAAAGCAGTTTTGGGCAAGGGAGGCGGGGATGCTGGCCATCAGGGGTGAGCGTGGATGAACGCATTTTTGTGGCACGGGGCAGTATTGCTTCCTGCAAAAAACTGATTGCCATCCGCGCGCAGGCATGCTAAGGTGGGGAGGATGAAAATCAGCCCCCAACAGACCAGTAAGGCCGTAGCCTATCCCGTGCGCGCCTTGGCCGTGGCCGCGGCGGCAGCTGCCTTCACCTCTTGCGACCAGCAGCAGGTGGTGGGCACGGAGCCGAGGGCTCCCGAAACGCCGGATACCACCCAACAAAACCTCCGCGGCAAGTACCTTATTGAGGAAACCACGCCTCCTACCGCCCCCTCACAGCCGGAACCCTCCACTGCCGCTCCCGAACCCGAGCCGCAAAAACTTCCCGGAGAGCCCCCGGTAACCCCTCCGAAGCCCGATGACAGGGAGAATCAAAACGTCGTCGGCATCTCTCCCAAGTCATAAATAGGCGAAAGCGATTGCTATTAGAACAGTTCTAGAAAAGCGAGTCAGCACGGCGATTTGAACTTGACGCGCAGGGGGGGGAGAGAGTAGACTCGGAGGTGAGATTAGGGCAGGCCCCGCGAATGCGCGGCTCAGCTGCACTCCCGCTGCCGGACGGCATGCGAGCCCGGTGCCGCTTATGCCCCGAGACACCAACCCAAACGTTACAACAATGAAACTAAAGGATATTCCGCAATACGAGCAGTGGAACGGCTTTGAGGGCCGCATCTGGAAAGAGGAAGTCAATGTGCGCGACTTCATCCAGAAGAACTACAAGAACTACGACGGCGACGAATCGTTCCTGGCCGACCCCACGGAAGCCACAAACAAGCTGTGGGGCGCACTGCAGAAGTTGCAGAAGGAAGAGCGCGCCAAAGGCGGCGTCTTGGATTGCGAAACGGAGGTCGTGAGCACCCTCACCTCCTACGGTCCCGGCTACATCGACGAATCGATGAAGGACCTGGAGAAGATCGTGGGTCTTCAGACGGACAAGCCGCTGAAGCGCGCGTTCATGCCGTTCGGCGGCATCAAGATGGCCGTGCAGGCAGCAGAGACCTACGGCTACACGGTGAATCCGGAGCTCAAGCGCATCTTCACGGAGTACACCACCACGCACAATGATGCCGTGTTCGCCGCCTACACCCCGGAAATGCGCCTCGCACGCAAGACCCACATCGTCACCGGCCTGCCGGACACCTACGGCCGCGGCCGTATCGTGGGCGACTACCGCCGCGTGGCCCTGTACGGCATCGACTACCTCATTGCCGCCAAGCAGGAGGACCTGCTCAACTGCGGCTGCGGCAACATGTACGACGACGTTATCCGCCAGCGCCAGGAAATCTCCATGCAGATCAAGGCGCTCAACGAGATGAAGCAGATGGCGCAGGCCTACGGGTACGACATCTCGCAGCCGGCCAAGAACGCGCACGAGGCCTGCCAGTGGCTGTACTTCGGCTACCTGGCAGCCGTGAAGACCCAGAACGGCGCCGCCATGAGCGTGGGCCGAATCTCCACCTTCCTGGACATCTACTTCACACGCGACCTCGAGAACGGCGTCCTCACCGAGGAACAGGCGCAGGAAATCATCGACCACATGGTGATGAAGTTCCGCATGGTGAAGTTCGCGCGCATCCCGTCATACAACGAGCTGTTCTCCGGCGACCCGACGTGGGCCACGCTGGAGGTGGGCGGCACCGGTCTTGACGGCCGCAGCATGGTGACGAAGACGGACTTCCGCTTCCTGCACACCTTGGAGAACATGGGTCCCTCCCCGGAGCCGAACCTGACCGTGCTCTACTCCCCGCGCCTCAACGAGAGCTTCAAGCGCTACGCCGCCAAGGTGTCCGTGGACACCAGCTCCATCCAGTACGAGAACGACGACGTGATGAAGCCTGTGTGGGGCGACGACTACTCCATCTGCTGCTGCGTGTCCGCCACGCAGACCGGCAAGGAGATTCAGTTCTTCGGCGCGCGCGCCAACCTGGGCAAGGCCCTGCTGTACGCCTTCAACGGCGGCTTCGACGAGAAGCACCGCATCCAGTGCGGGCCCAAGACCGAGCCCATCACCAGCGAATACGCCGACTTTGACGAGGTGATGGAGAAGTACGACTTCTGGCTGGACTGGATTGCCGACATCTACGTGAATGTGCTCAACCTCATTCACTACATGCATGACAAGTACTACTACGAAGCCGCAGAGATGGCACTCATCGACACCGATGTGCGCCGCACCTTCGCCACCGGCATCGCCGGCTTCTCCCACGTCATCGACTCCCTGAGCGCCATCAAGTACGCCAAGGTGAAGATCCTGCGCGATGCGGAGGGCATCACCACCGGGTTCGAGGTGGACGGCGACTTCCCGAAGTACGGCAACGACGACGACCGCGCGGACGAGATTGGCGTGTGGCTGCTCAAGACCTTCGTGGAGAAGGTGCGCCGCCGCCACACCTACCGCAACAGCACCGCCACCACCTCCATCCTCACCATCACCTCCAACGTGGTGTACGGCGAGGCCACCGGTGCCATGCCGAACGGGCGTCCCGCCTGGACGCCGTTCTCCCCCGGTGCCTCTCCCTCCTACGGCGCGGAGCAGAACGGTCTGCTGGCCTCCCTCAACAGCGTGGCCAAGATCCCGTACCACTGGTCGCTCGACGGCATCTCCAACACCCAGACCATCAACCCCGATGCGCTGGGCCACTCGGAGGAAGAGCGCGTGACCAACCTGGTGCAGGTGATGGACGGCTACTTCTCCCAGGGCGCACACCACCTGAACGTGAACGTGTTCGGCGTGGAGAAGCTGCTGGATGCCCAGGCTCACCCGGAGAAGGAAGAGTACGCCAACTTTACCATCCGCGTTTCCGGCTATGCGGTCAAGTTCATTGACCTCACCAAGAAGCAGCAGGACGACGTGATTGCGCGCACCTGCCACAAGGCTCTGTAACCCCAACCCGCGGGCGCAGGCGTGGATTTCCGCACCTGCGCCCGCATTGTCTCCACTTCACATGCCGGATATCAAGGGACGCATCAGCAAGCTGGAAACCTTCGGCCTGGTAGACGGGCCGGGCGTGCGCTTCGTTGTCTTCACCCAGGGCTGCCGCATGCGCTGCAAGTTCTGCCACAACCCGGAAACCTGGAAACTGGACGGTGCGGCGGAGGAATGGAGCGCTCAGGACCTCTTCAACCGCGCCTACCGCTACCGCAACTACTGGGGCAAGAACGGCGGCATCACCGTCAGCGGCGGGGAGCCGCTCGTGCAGGTGGATTTCGTGGCGGAGCTCTTCCGGCTCGCCAAGGAAAAGGGCGTGCACACCACGCTGGACACCGCCGGCAACCCCTTCACCACGGAAGAGCCCTTCTACTCCTCCTTCTGCAAGCTCATGGAGTACACGGACCTGGTGATGCTGGACCTCAAGCACATGGATGCCGCCCCGCACCGCGAGCTCACGGGGCGCGACAACGCCAACATCCTGGAGCTGGCGCGCTGGTTGTCGGACCACGGCAAGCCGATGTGGATACGCCGCGTGCTGGTACCCGGCATCTCGGACGATTCCGCGGAGCTGAAGCGCTGCAGGGAATTCATCGATACCCTGAAGACAGTGGAGCGCGTGGAAATCCTGCCCTACCACACCCTGGCCACAGCCAAGTGGGAGCAGCTCGGCATCCCCTACCCGCTGGACGGCGTGCCCACTCCCACCGCGGAGCAGGTGAAGGCGGCAGAGGATATCCTCTGCCGAGATTAAGATTAGGTTTGATTCGTACCCGCGCGTGCACGCGTTTTTGCATTGACATTTGCGGGAAAAGGGGTACATTGTCAGACAGCGACAAGCCAGTTCCGCCATGAAAACATCCTTTTTCTGTGCAACAGCTTTGATGGGAATCACCCTCTGCTCGTGCGTGCGCGTCACTCCCGGCGTGCCCGACATGCCGTACAACGCCGCCCGGTACGCAAACCGCGATGTGCAACCAGCCCCGGCTCCCGTGGCTGCGCCCACCGCGGCACCCGCCACTCCGGCGGCCACCCCGGCCAAGCAGAAACCCACCACCCCTGCACCTGCGCCAGCCGTGCAGAAGCCCGTCAAACCGGCTCCCGCACCCGCTGCGGACACCAAGAAGCCGCTTGACCTGACCAAGCCGATTGCGCCGAAGGAAACGAAGCCCACCCCCGCGCCGGCTCCCGTCAAGGTGACGGAGCCCGCGCCCGCCCCGGCTCCCGTTAAGGTGACGGAACCCAAGCCCGCCCCCACTTCCAAGGGCATCACCACATCGGACAGCGGCGTCACCCCGCCGCCCACCATCACGCCTGAAGCCCCCAAGAAAATCACCAACAAGGATGGCCATATCCCCACCGCCATGCGCGTAGAGGGCGACCCCACCCGCGTGTACAACCCGCTGGATCCCAGCAAGACCATCCGCGTGATTGACAAGAACGGCAATCCCTACCCCAGCGGCAAGGAGCTCAAGGTGCGCGGCACCGACTACCATTTCTATGTGCCGTAAAGCACCCTTGGAATTGACGATTGACGATTGACAATTTGGGGTCCGCGAATGCCTATCACAACCGTTACACTCTTGGGCTGCGGCCTGCTGGGCGGCTCCATCGCCCTGGCGGCGCGCAACGCCCTGCCGGGTACAACCGTGCGCATCTGGGCGCGGCGCGAGGCCACGCTGCAATATGCCCGAGACAACGGCTTCACCCAGCATACCTACACGGATGTGCAGGAGGCCGTGCGCGGCGCGGAGCTGGTCATTCTCGCCACCCCCATCGCCGCCTTCCAGGAGCTGGCGGAACGCATGCTCCCCGCCCTCGGCAAGGACACCATCGTCACGGACATCGGCTCCGTGAAAGCCTACGTACACCGCACCACGGGCGCATGGCTCACGGAGCGCGGCCACTGCTTCATCGGCTCCCACCCGATGGCGGGAACGGAGTTCACGGGCATTGAGAACGCGCAGGAGGACCTGCTGCTGGGCGCCACCGTGGCCATCACCAACCCTCACGGCGCGGATGCCGCGCAGGTCATGCGCCTGGAGTCCTTCTGGCAGGAAATCGGCTGCAGCACCTACCGTCTGGAGCCTGTGCACCACGACCAGGCGGTGGCGCGCATCTCTCACGTGCCGCACATCTTGGCAGGGCTCTGCGCCCGCACCGCCATGGCTGGCGAGGTGCCGCGCGGCAATCTGCAGCGCCTGGCCGCCAGCGGCTTCCGCGACACCACGCGCGTGTGCTCCGGCCCCGCCGCCATGTGGGCGGACATCCTCTGGGAAAACGACTCCGCCATCCGCTCCACCCTGCAGGATTGCGTGGCGGATTTGCACCACCTCATCTACCTTTTGGAAATCCAGGACAAAGCCGCCGTGCAGAAATGGCTGGAGGACGCCACCACCGCCCGCGCCACCATCCGCAAGAAGAGGATGTGAGCCCAAATGTCTTGATTACTGCGGCGAAGATAGTATAATGCGCGCATGCCAGATGCACGCTTTCAACCGCTGCCGGGATTCCGCGACTTTGCGCCGCAGGAATGCGCCCTCCGCAACTACCTCTTCAACACGTGGAGGAGGGTGGCGCACCGCTACGGATTCGTGGAATGGGAAGCGCCCACCATCGAGGCTACGGACCTGTACCTGAAGAAGAGCGGCGGCGAGCTGCCCACCCAGCTCTTCCGCTTCACCGACCAGGGCGAGCGCGACATCACCGTGCGCCCGGAGCTCACGGCTTCGCTCGGCCGCATAGCCGCCGCCTACCAGCGCGAATACCCCAAGCCCCTCAAGTGGTTTGAGATCGGCTCCTGCTTCCGCTACGAGAAGCCGCAGAAAGGCCGCCTGCGCGAGTTCGTGCAGTTCAACGCCGACATCCTGGGCGAGGAGGGCGAGGGCTCGGACGCCGAGCTCATCTCGCTGGCTATCGACTGCATGCGCGAGTTCGGGTTCACGGCAGACGACTTTGTGGTGCGCGTATCCGACCGCGAGGTGTGGCTGAGATACGCGGCGGAGCACGGCGTGCCGGAGGACCGCGTGGGCGATTTCCTGGCCGTGGTGGACAAGTTTGAGCGCGACCGCCCCGAGTACTGCCAGGAGAAGCTGGATGCCTTCGGCATGCAGCGGCAGGAGCTGGTGGATTTCATCGCCAACCCGCCCGCCGGCTGCTCCCCGCGCTACGATGCGGTGCTGGAGGAGCTGCGTGCGCGCGGTTTGGAGGAATACGTGCAGCTTGACCTCTCCGTGGTGCGCGGCCTGGCGTACTACACCGGTCTGGTGTTTGAGATTTTCGACAAGGGGCACACCCTGCGCGCCGTGGCCGGCGGCGGCCGCTACAACGGCCTCGTGGGCACCCTCTCCAACGGCGCGGTGGACATGCCCGCCACGGGTTTCGCCATGGGCGACGCCGTGATTGCACACCTGATCGAGGCATGCCCGGCGGCCAAGGCGCTGCGGGATGCTGCGGTGCAGCCGCAATCCTGCGATGTGTGCATGGTGCTGGCTGCGCCGGAGATGCGCGCGCAGATGCTGGCCCTGTCATCCGCCCTGCGTGATGCGGGCGTGCGCGTGGACCTGCCGCTCTCCCCCACCAAGTTCAACAACCGCCTCAAGCAGGCCGAGAAGATGGGCGCCACCTACGCCCTCATCATCGGTACCGAATTCCCCCAGATGGAGCTGAAATTCCTCGCGGACCACTCCACCCAAAAGCTCACCCCGGAGGAGCTGATTCCCCTGCTCACCCCGGAGGACGGCGCGGAGGAATGACCATTGGGATTAAGATTAATCGAGTAGGGGGGCTTTCGCCCCCCTCTCACACCACTGTACGTGCCATTTATG
>CALCWC010000041.1 GCA_937905985.1 uncultured Verrucomicrobiales bacterium
TGAACTATGCCAGAAAAGGGTAGGATACGGAAAAGTTTTCATGCCGCAGCAATAAGATTTTAGATTTGGGATTTGTTTTTTGCATGCGGTGTGTGTGCACACATGGCGTGAATGGCAGGCGGTTGTACAAGCGCGGTGGGTGTGCAGACGAGGTGTGCGTACAAACAAATCCTAAATCTTAAATCCCAAATCCGAAATCCTAAATCCCGCAGTACGCATACTGCGGGTCAGAATTCCTCCCCGTGTTGGAGGATGAATTCCCCAATCCGCGCTTTGAGGCGGAATTTCCAGGATTGGTCGCCGCTTTCCAGTTCGTCAAGGGCATCCGGGTTGTTCAGGTGTTTGATGATGGCCTCGTGTTTCTCTGCGGCCTCTGCGGCACCGATGTCGCGCATGGCTTGCAGCAGGCTTTGCCGCTGAACGGGGCTCATCTGGCCGCCCCAGAGCCTGGCGGTGGAGGTGAGCAGGCCTGCGGTTTGCACGGCGGGGTGCGTGGCGGTGTCGGGATGTTTCTCCATCCATTCCTCCACGGCGCCCTCCTCCGGCTGCGGCAGGTGCGCGCGGCGCACGAGCGCGCAGATGGCCCCCGCCTGCAGCGCGGGGTCCGTGGCATCACCTGCATAGCGTTGCAAGGTGTCCGCGGCTTCCTGCGTGGGCGTGGCGCTCAGCAGGGAGAGCAGGGTGCAGGCTTCTTCCTGCATGCCGCGTGAGTTCATTTCTTGTGCTATGCGGCACACTTTTTGCGGCGGCAGGGCAAGCTGGGAGTTCTCTCCCTGCGCCACCTCGAGCATGGCGGGCAGCAGGCTGGTGCCGCCGTGCTTCTCCCACGCGTCCAAATCCTGCCAGATGGGCAGGGCGGTGATGATTTCCGCGGTTTTCTGCGGGTCCGTGCGCAGCAGCAGGCCCAGCGCGCTGCTGTGGATGTTGTGCTCGCAGCAGCAGTCCTGGTCCTCGTGCGTTTCCGTAACCAGGGCCGCCACGCGGCTGAACAAATCCGGGTCGCCCGCGGGAAGGGCGCGCTGCAGCATGTCGGCGCGCACCACCTGGTGGTGCAGCTCCTCTCCCTCCGTGAAGACGCTGGGATTCGGCTGGATGGCGTATCCCGCGCGGCGCAGGGCATCCGCCCAGGCAGGCACGGCGCAGATGATGTCCGCCGCGCTGGGCTCCTCCTCTTCCTCCACGTTGGGGTTGGCTCCCAGGCGGAGCAGGGTCTCGCTGGTGCGCAGCGCGTAAGCGAGCGTCTCCGCATCCGGAGAATGCCATGCGGCGTTGGCTGTGTTCCGCAGTGCGGTGTCCAGCGCTGCGCGGCTCACGTTCGGTTTCCATTCCACCAGCGTTTGGATGATGGGTGTGCAATCGCCCTCGTAACACGCCGTGGCAACGGTGATGAATTCATCCACCGTTTCCTGCGGAAGGGTTTTCACAAACTCCCCCTGCCGCAGCAGCAGGGCGTGCCAGCCGTTCAGGACGGTGAGGAAGACGCTTTCATCGCTCGGCGGGCATCCCATATCCAGCAGCGCGGCAAACACGCGTTCTCGCGGCATATTGTCGCTTGCCGCCTGTGCGGCCTGCACCATGGCCCCCGGTTCCGGGCGCGCTCCGGCGCGGTGCAGCACTTCAATCAGTTGCAGTGCGGCTTCCTCGTCGCTGTCGTCGTGCCCGCCCCTTCCCACGGCCAGGGCGAGCGGGGTGAGCCCTGCTTCCGTGGCGGCGTTGGGATCCGCGCCGTCCGCCAGCAGGCAGCGCGCCAGCTCGGGTTTCTTGAAGAAGCAGGCGGCGTGCAGGATGCTCACGCCGCCGGGCGTGGTGAGCCGCGTGTCGTCCGCATCCTGGAAGCGTTCATAAAGCTTGGTGAATTCCACCACGGCATCCCAGTCCGGGAAGATGGACTCCGCTCGGCTGTCGAACGGGGCTTCCTGGATTTCCTGCATGAGCTGGGCGAGCTCCTGCGCGGCCTGCGGGGTGGCGTGGCTGTACTGGGTGTCGCAGCAGCACAGGGCTGCCCCCAGCGCCAGGGCAAGCATGATCCGGCGTCCTCTCAGCATGTGACCGTCGTGTTCAGGTGTGCCACATGGACCTCACCGCCGTGGAACTCTTGCAGGGCCTGCTTCATGGCGGCGGTGCATTCCTTCTCGCCGTGCACCAGGAACACCTTCTCCTTGCGGCCGCCCGTGGCTTTGAAGTAGCGCAGCAGCTCATCGTGGTCCGCATGGCCGGAGAAGGAATCCAGCGTTTGCACCCGTGCGCGCACCGGAAACCTGTCGCCCAGGATGGAGACTTCCCTGGCACCGTCCATGATGCGGCGGCCGAGGGTGTTGGCGGCGCAGTATCCAACAAAGAGGACGGTGTTGCTGGGTGTTCCGATACCGTTTTTAAGGTGGTGGAGGATGCGGCCGGCCTCACACATGCCGGAGGCGGAGATGATGATGGCCTTCTCGCGGAGGTTGTTGATTTTCTGGGATTCGGAGACGGTGCGCACCATGTGGAGCTGCTCGAATCCGAAGGGGTCGCGCTCCTCGAAGAGGAAGGTGTAGAGCTCCTTGTTGAAGCATTCCGGGTGCAGGCGGAAAATCTCCGTGGCGCTCACCGCCATCGGGCTGTCCACGTACACGGGGTAGTAGTCGCGGATGGTGCCGTTCTTGTACGCACGGTTCAGCAGGTAGAGCAGCTGCTGCGTGCGCTCCACCGCAAAGGACGGGATGTACACGTTGCCGCCGCGTCCCATCGCATCGCGGATGGTCTTGCAGAACAGATCGTCGCTGCGCGTCGGCGCCTCGTGGTGACGCCCGCCGTACGTGCATTCCATCAGCATGATGTCCACGTCCTCCACAGGCACGGGGTCGCGCAGGAGCTCGTTGTTGCCGCGCCCCACATCACCGCTGAACAGCAGGCGCTTGTGCCGCCCGTCTTCCTCGTCGTCGAACTCCAGCAGCACCTGGGATGCTCCCAGAATGTGCCCCGCGTCGATGAGCGTCATGGTCACGCCGGGCAGGATGGGGAAGGGGGTGTCGTAGTTGATGCTGATGAAGCGGCGCAGGCAGGCTTCCGCATCCTGCTCGGTGTAGATGACCTGCGCCACCTCGCCGCTGCCGCCCTTGCGCTTGTCCATCTTGTTGAGGAACTTGCAGTCGCTCTCCTGGATGCGCGCCGCGTCCGCCAGCATGATTTGGCACAGGTCGCGTGTGGCGTCTGTGCAGAAGATGAAGCCCTTGTAGCCCTTCTTCACCAGGTTCGGCAGGTTGCCCGAGTGGTCGATGTGCGCGTGCGACAGAACCACCGCGTCCACCGTGGCGGGGTCGAAGTACGGGAAATCCCGATTGATGCGCAATTCGTCATCGCGATGTCCCTGGAACATGCCGCAATCCAGCAGGATGCGCTTGCCGTTGATTTCCAGCAAATGCTGGGATCCCGTCGTGGTCTCCGCTGCTCCGCAAAAATGTATTTTCATACCCTATATCGTACGGCAAGCGCCTCGATTGTTCAAGAAAAAATCTTAAATCCCAACCTCGAAATCCTCAATTTCCCCGCCTATCCCCTACAGCTTTTGGAATACTGTAGGAGGACAACGACCCCGCAAACCCATATACGGCGCGGGTTACATGGGATTGGGCGCATTGGCTGCAGTCGGGCGGGCTTACATGGCAAACCGCAAATTTCACCACAATGACGCGAAAATTTCCATTTTCGTTTGACAACAGTATTCCAAATACTGTATGCTAACCGCTCATCAGGGTGACCGACCTTGTTTTCAACCAATAACAGAAAGAAATGAAAAAGACACTTACACTGCTTGCGCTTTTGGGAATGATGGCCGCCACTCCGCTGAACGCCACCGAGCACTGGTGGAAAGGCGTTTCAATCAACAAGGAAACAAACCTTCTTGAGGGCGGATACACATCATACAAGCGCTCTCCAAGCATAGACTGGGACATGTGCTGGGCAGCCTCGGCTGCAAATGCGATTGCGTGGTGGCAAGACCGTGTGGAAGAAAATGGTGCTCTGATTATCCCGGAGGGAACACCGCGAGGATATGAAGTATGGGATAACATCCGTCTGTGGTGGAAAAACAAGGGAGGTTTTCCTGGGACAGCCATCCAACATTGGATGACTGGTTGGGAGGGGCTGTACTCCGTCGAGAGTTATGCCCAGACCGCACTTGAATCATCGGGTATACAGCATAGCGGCTACTACAATCGTCTTGCCGGTGCCAATCTCAGCAGCTCAGACTACGGCAACTCATCCGGGGCAAATCATGAGCAGTACGAGGCCCACCCTGAGACGGATTGGCGCTACAAGTACAAATATACCATGATTCAAACGTATAGGTTCTTGTCTAGCAACGCCGAGAGTCCAGACAAAACCCTCTACCAATCTGCTTCCGAGAGAATCATCCAATACATGGATGACGACTACGCCGTGTTGTTCTCTACCCCTTCCCATGCAATGACGGTTTATGGGGTCAACGCAAATGAAGAGGGGCTGATAGACAAGTTCTATATATCAGACAACAACGATATAGGTGCAGCAAAAGGCAAGTACAGTGAACTTAGCATTTTTCCCTCTGACGAGAGTTCAGCAAATGGCCCTGGGCTAATGGACTCCAATTACTGGGGGAATTCTCATACGATTCGAGACATTTGCGTTTTGCGCACCACGGGCATCCGCTTCCTGGACTATGATGTGCGCATTGGAAAGAACCTCGTGGATGATAATGAGTTCCTCTTCTCCCATTATTGCAACCTCATTGTGGACGGCGAGGAAGACTACAAGCTTCAATACGACTTGCGTGATGCCAGCGTGGATGGCAGCCCCGTGGATGCCAAAAAGGTGGTGCCGTATACCATGGACGAGGGAGATGGATTCACATCATATCATGAACTCTACACTGACGAAGTGGTAACCACAGGTGACATGCACCTGCAGGGCGGCCAGGTGACCCTGATTGATTGTGACGCAAAGCGCAAGGAACTGGACGGCGGCGGACGAATCGAGGGTGCCATCAGCTTTGAGAATTCAAAGGTGGCCGGAACCGACCGTACCCTGAAAGTGGACCGCACGGACACTATCGCCGGGAAAATCAACCTGAGCGCCACCAGCGGCACCAACACGCTGGAGGTGACGGAAGGCAACACCGCCACCTTCGGCACGCTCACGGGTGAGGGCAGCTTGGATAAGACCGGCCAGGGCGCTGCGGAGGTGACAGGCGATGTCATGCTCGTGGGCGATATCCGCGTGCATGAGGGCAGCTTCATCTTCGGCAAGGATGCCACCATCTCGGAGACCACCGCCCTCACCGTGGATGCATGTGCCCGCGTGCAGGGCAAGGAGGGCAAGTCCCTCTCGCTCACCATCACCTCCGGTGTGCAAGTCAATGACGGTGCGCTGACCTTGACCACCACCGTGAAGGGCGGTACCCTCAAGGGCTGCGGTACGTTTGCTGATGTCACCGTGGACAGTGGCACGCTCATTGTGGGCAACTCCCCCGGCCGCCAGACCTACACCGGCGACCTTGACGTGAAAGCAGGTGACATTGTGTTCAGTGTTTCCGACTGGAGTACCGCCGCCACAGACCAGCTCAATGGATGGAGCAACGATGCGTACTCCAACTTGAAATTGAGCGGCACCAATGAACTCACGTTTGGCGATGCTGCCAATTTGAAGTTCGCCGTGGGAGGAGACGCTCTCGCCACCCTTCTTGGAGGCACGGGCGACTTCTCCATGGATATTGCCACGGGTATCGGCAACACGAATGTCTTTACCTCGGATTTCCTGCAACACCTTGCCTTGCAAACGAAGTTCTACGTTGCTACCGAGGAGGGAGCCTTTGCCAACGGGCCTGGCCTGGACGCTGGCACTGAGCTCAATTCCCGCATCTACAACCTTGCGTACAATCTCAAGGACGGCGGCGTGCTCAGCCTCTCCGGCTCCTTTGAACAACAAGTTGTACCGGAACCCGCCACAGGCACGCTCTCCCTGCTGGCTCTCTGCGCACTCGCCTCACGTCGCCGCAGGAAGTAGGGCATGCCTATCAAAGCCATTTCACGCCCCGCCTGGCTCTCCGCCAAGCGGGGCGGTTTCTTTGAGCGCGGTCGATGTGGCTGGGCATGGGCGCAGGTCTTTACCCCTACCGCCACTGTGGAAAACAGAAACGCACCCGGTGACTAGTCGGGCGCGTTTCAAGAGTTGAGACTTAACAGAACTGTCGTCTTCTGATGGACTCATCATAGAACACAGGTGACATAAGTCAAGATTTTTCTGATGTCATTGCCATTTCATAGCGCTCCGGTAGCGGAGCGCTATCCCGCATGGTTGCAGGGTGAGATCTTGGAAAATCGGAAATTTGAGTTTGAGCAATTTTGCAGCCGCGTTCCAATGAAAATTGGAGAATGGCGTTCCGCCTACGCCCTGCGGGCTATGGCGTGACAAGGATTGGTATGCAATGATTGGTGCCAACGAGCGCGGTTAGTAAGCGGGCGTTGGCGCTCATACGCCCCGCCATTCGGCGGGACTCTCTGCCGAGACGTACCAACGTGGTTATCCCCCACCCTTCCGGGATGGGGCTAACTTTGAGTCGCCATCGGCATGGCTCCAAGTTAGCCGCGCCAGAGGCGCGGTGAATGACGCGTTCACCCCGCCAACGGCGAGGTGGTTGCAAAGCCGGTTCATTGCATAAAGGCATGTGTGGTTGGTTTGCGGTGCGCAAATGTTTCATCTGGCAGCATGCCAGATGAAACCTGTCGTCTCCGCGCCGATAGGCGCGGCTATAATTGAGCCATCCCGATGGCGATGCAAGGTTAGCCCCACCCGGAAGGGTGGGGGGGTGTCCCCCTCCGCACTTTCAATTAACGGAGTCCCGCCGAATGGCGGGGCGGATGAGCGCCAAGGGTGGCTCCTCTCCGAGCGTTTTTATGGGATGGCAATGATCCTAAATCCCAAATCCGAAATCCTCAATTTCCCCGCTTCTGTGTGGGTCAAAAGCGCTGACACCTATTCCGGGAGCAGCCGCACCACCTTATCCGCGCGGGGCAGGGTGATGGTGACGCTGGTGCCGGTACCCTCCTTGGAGGCGAAGGCCAGCGAGCCTCCGTGGTCCTTGATGATGCGGCGCACAATCAGGAGACCGAGGCCGTTACCCTTCTTCTTGGTGGAACGGAAGGGCTCGTACATGGAGCCCATGACCTCATGGGAGATGCCCGTTCCGGTGTCGCTGATGTTGATGCGTACATCGGAGTCCGTGTGGGCGGTGGCGATGAAGATGCCGCCGTCGCTGCCGGGGATGGACTGGTAGGCGTTGCGGATGAGGTTGAAGAGGGCCTGGAAGAGCTGGTCGGGGTCGGCGGAGAGCTCGGGCTGGTGCGCGTCCAGCTCGGTGTGGACGGCGATGCCGCGGGGTGCAATCTCCGGGGTGAGGGTGGAGATGACGCGGTTGATAATATCCGCGAGGTCCACGGGCCGGCGTTGCGGGCGCGTGGGGCGCATGGACTGCAGGAACTGGTGGAGCAGGGTATCCAGGCGGCGCGTTTCGTCCAGCGCACCCTCCAGCAGAGGGGCCACGCTTTCCCATTCCTGCGGCGGCAGCTTTTTGAGCTTGCGCTGGAGCAGCTGCAGGTTCAGGCCGAGGGAATTGAGCGGGTTGCCGATTTCATGGGCCACGGCGCTGGAAAGGTAGGTGAGCAGGTTCATCTGTTCCGCCTCCGCGTCCTCCTCGCCCTGCATGCGGGTTTCCGTGTCGTCGCGGATGAGCAGGAGGTACTCCGATCCGTCGCCCACGGGAGTGATGAAGAAGTTGTAGTGGCGCTGTTCCGGATAGTTGACCTGGAGGTCTCTTGTGACGGCGACGCCGCTGCCCTTGATGTCCTCCCAGCTGCAGGTGTTGCCCACCAGAGCCTCGAACGGCTGGGCCAGCAGCTCGTGCAGCGGGCTCGCGTACATCTTGGCCGCCGCGCGGTTGGCGAGCCTGGCATGCCCCTCCGCATCGAAAAGGATGAGCCCGTCGCGCAGGGCGTCGAAGACGTCTTGCAGCAGTCCCTTGTCGGAAGCCATGCGCAGGAAGATGCGGCGCAGTTCCTCCGTACCCAGGCTGTCCAGGCGTTCCACAATCTTGCCTACGGTGTCCTTTTTCATGGTGGTTCAGAAAGAAATCTCCAGCGTGGCGAAGTGGATGGGCAGGGTGGCGCGCAGCATATGCGCCTCCGCATCATACTCGCACGCAAGCTCGGCGCCGTCGCACACGGCGTGCGGTGCGGCATCGCGCGGCAGGCAGTGCAGCGCAAAGGCGAACTCCGTGCGGCCGTTGTCCAGGTTTCCGCTGTGCTCTGCGGTGAGCCGCATGCTGCGCGCCTCCGCGCGGTAGCGGAACCCGTGCAGGCGGTACGCGCCGAAGCGTTCGGCGTCCGGGCCGTCGCCCGCGTCCTCGTACAGGCTGCTCGTTTCGTCTGTGTTGGCCGCCCACCAGAGGTCCAGCGTGCAGGGCGGCACGGCAAGCTCGCCCACGTACTGCTGCACGGGCCAGCGCGGAATGATGCAGCCTCCCTTCACCAGCACGGGAATGCGCGTGCGCACCACCGGGGTGACGAATTCCGCGTTGCTCACGGGAACGCGGTTGTCCGTGTGGTAGCAGTACCAGGTGCCGGGCGGCACAAAGAGCTTCTGCTCCGCCTGGCCCTTGTAATGCACGGGGACGACGTACAGGGCGTCGCCGAGGAAGAATTCCGTGCTGCGCCAGTACATGTCCGTGTTCTCGTGGAGCATGAGGGCGAGGGAGCGGATGACGGGAGTGCCATCGGTGTGGTAGCGGTGGAACTGGGTGTAGAGGTAGGGCAGCAGGCGGTAGCGCTCCTCGATGGCGCGGCGCACCAGCGTTTCCGTTTCCTCGCCGAAGCACCAGGGCTCCTGGCCGCCGAACTCTCCGTTGTTGTGGTTGCGGAAGAAGAGGTGGAACGCCGCCATCTGCATCCACCGGCAGAACAGCTCCGGCGTGGGATGCCCCAGGAAGCCGCCCGTGTCCGCCCCGCAGAACGACACGCCGCTGGCGCTCAAGCGCTGAATCATCAGGTTGGCCATCTGCAGGTTTTCCCAGTCGGAATCATTGTCTCCCGTCCAGGTGGCAGCCCAGCGCTGCAGCCCCGCGAATCCGGAGCGCGACAGCACGAACGGCCTGCGCTGCGGCGCGGCCTGCTCCATTCCCTGCCGTGTGGCCTTGGCCATGCACTGGCCGTACACGTTGTGCGCCTTCAGGTGAGAGCAGGAGAAGCCGTCGAACGCGTGCCGCGTGTCGTCCGGGAACGTTTTGTCCGGGAACATCACCGGCTCGTTCATGTCCGTCCAGATGCCGCGCACGCCGTACTCCGCCACCTGGCGGTGGAAAAGGCCCGCCCACCATTGCCGGGTGTCCTCCGATGTGAAGTCCGGGAAGTTGCATTCGCCCGGCCAAACCGTGCCGCGCAGCAGCGCACCGTCGTGCCGGCGGCAGAATAGGTTCTTCTCGAACCCGCTCTTCCAGACGTAGTTGTTGGGGTTGATTTTGATGCCGGGGTCCACGATGCAGACCACCTTGAAACCCTGCTCGTCAAGGCGGCGGATCATGCCGGGCGGGTCGGGGAAGTGGGTGCGGTCCCAGGTGAGCGCCTGGTAGCGCTTCATGTGGTGGATGTCCAGGTGGATGGAATCGCAGGGGATGCGGCGCTTGCGGAATTCCGCGGCCAAATCGGTGACCACCTGCTCGGGGTAGTAGCTCCACTTGCTTTGGTGGTAGCCCAGGGTCCAGAGCGGGGGCATGGGCGGCAGCCCGGTGAGCCTCGTGTACAGGCTCACCGTCTCCAGTGCCGTGCCGCCCATGATGAAGTAGTAGTCCATCACCCCGCCGTCTGCGCCGAAAAGCAGCTGGTCGGCGCGCTCCTTGCCGAAATCGAAGTAGGAGCGCATGGTGTTGTCAAAGAAGATGCCGTACTGGCGCCCCTCGTTGAGGCACAGGAAGAACGGAATGCTCTTGTAGAGCGGGTCGCTCTGCGGGGTGAACTTGTAGTGGTCCGCCCCCCACATCTCCAGGCGGCGTCCGCGCAGGTTCAGCTTGCCGGGCTTGTCCCCCAGACCGAAGAAGTGCGCCTGGGGCGGCATCTTCTTCTGCACCCACACAAGGTCGTCGCCCGTGCGCTCGTTGAGGCGGTGGCCGAAGCCCTCCGCATCCGCGCACAGGCACACTCCCTCCGCATCATAGAATTCCAGCCCGCTGTCCTCCTTGCGGATGTGCAGGGAAATCCTCGGCGTGCGCACAAGGAGGTAGTCGCCGCAGTCCTGCGCCTGCAGGGGCGGCGGTGCCGCGCGGTATTCCGGAGCCACCCCGTAGCTCGGGATGTTCTCGAACACCGGACTCGTCACGTAGCGGCAGCGTACAAGGCCCTCCTCCAAAAAGGACAGTCTCAGCTTGCTGTGGGACAGCACCACCTCCAGCGTGTGTTGCGACACCCACACCGTGTGCTCCACCTCTTGCTTGCTCATGGGAGACGAAGAAAGGAATCCTAACCGGGGGGCCACTGCATGGAGCGCCCGCCGATGATGTGGATGTGCAGGTGCGGCACGGTCTGGCCGCCGTCCTCGCCGGTGTTGAGCACCGTGCGGAACCCGCTTTCCGCGATTCCCTCCGCACGCGCTATCTCCCCCACCTTCAGCATCAGGTGCGAGAGCAGCGCCGCGTCCTCCGCCGTGGCGCATGCTATGTCCCGCAGCGGCTTGCGCGGCACCAGCAGGATATGCACCGGCGCACTCGGCGATATGTCGCGGAACGCCACGCACAGCTCGTCCTCGTACACCATGTCCGACGGTATCTCCTTGTCTGCTATTTTCTGGAACAATGTCTTTTCCATAGCAGCTCCAACACTACCACAAATTCCATGCCTGCGCAACACAAAAGGAAAAAATGCGGGAGGTTTGTGCTTGACGCACTTTTTGGCGGGGCGTATACTGAGGATGAACGAAATGAGAATGCTTGTGCAAAAATTGATGTTCGGCGCGGCGGGTCTCTTAATGTTGGGGGGCGCGACGGCGCAAGCGGCAGAGGAGCATGCGGAGGGATTGTCCACGGATGCGCCCGTGCTGTGGAACATTGACCTGCCGTTCTGGCCGGGGCACTCGCTGCCCATCAGCAACTCGCTGGTGATGTTCTGCCTGGCGGTGGTGGTGCTGACCATCCTGCTGCGCCTGGCCACGCGCAAGATGGAGCGCATTCCCGGCAAGCTGCAGAACTTTGTGGAATGGGTGTTCGAGAGCCTGTACAACTTTGTGGAGAGCCTGACGGGCCCGTACCTCGCCAAGAAATATTTTTGGTATTTCGCCAGCATCTTCCTGCTCATCCTCGTGAGCAACTACATGGGGCTCATCCCCGGTGTGGGTGAAATCACATACGAGGGCAAGCCCCTGCTGCGCGGCGCGAACGCCGATCTGGGCGTCACCGTTTTCTTGGGCTTCTTCTACGCGCTGCTGTGGTTCATCTGGAGCATCGCGGAGCAGGGCCCGTGGCATTTCCTGAAGCACATCTTCGGCCCCAAGGGCGGGCTGGTGGGCGTGCTGAAATACCTGCTCATGCCCATCTTCTTCTTTGTGGGCATCATTGAGCTCATCTCCATAGCGGTGCGCCCGGTGGCGCTGGCCGCGCGACTTTTCGGCAACATCTACGCCGGTGAGGCCATCATGGAGAAGATGAGCGAGATCAACTTCCTGGCGGTGATGCCGTTCATGGCATTGGAAATCCTGGTGGGCTTTGTGCAGGCCCTGGTGTTCCTGATGCTCACGGCCCTGTTCCTCTCCACCCAGGTGGGCTCGGAGGAAGAGGAGGAGGAGAAACCCCAAACCACCGCATAGGGAAAGAAAAGCTTCCCCCGGCGGATCATGACCACGTGAGGTCGGGGGTTTAACAGAAACAACAAAAAATACATTATTATGCCAGATCCTACAGTCATACCCGCAATTGGTGCAGGCCTCGCAGTCGTCGGTGCCGGCATCGGCATCGGCCTCATTGGCCGCGGTGCCTCCGAGGCCGCCGGCCGCAACCCTGCCGCCTTCGGTAAGATCCTCGCCCTTTCCATCGTGCTGGCCGCGTTGGTGGAAGGTGTTGCCTTCGTGGCCATCTTCATGGGCACGAAGTAAAACAGCCCGCGTGCCGCGGCGGCACACCCGCCGCGGCACCGTCCCCTTTCCAAACCATTTCACCGCACCGTATCACGCCATGCCATACATGCTCGCTTTCGACCTCCAGGAATTCGCCAACAAGTTCGGCCTGCACACGGACGCCTTCATCGCGCACTTCATCGCCTTCGCCATTGTGGTGACGGTGGTGGTCTTCTTCGGCATCAAGCCCATCATGGCCCAGCTGGAGGAGCGCCGCAAGCGCATCGAGGAGGGAGAGGCCATGCACGCCCGCTCTGAAAAGGAGCTGGCCGACGTGAAGGCCACCGGCGAGCAAATCCTCACCGAGGCCCGCGACTCCGGCAAGAAGGAGCTGGACGCCGCACGCCAGACCGCCGCACGCCTGCAGGCGGACCTCTCCGCCAAGGCCACCGCGGAGGCGCAGACCGTGATTGACAACGCGCACCGCCAGGCCGCCATGGACAGCCAGCGCGAGAAGGACGCCCTCAAGGGCGAGTTTGTGCGCCTGGTGGCCGCCGCCACCGCCCAGGTCACCGGCAAGGTCCTCACCGAGGAGGACCACCGCCGCATCAACGACGAAGCCATCAACAACCTTTAACCCCCGATGAAAATCAGCAAGGAAGTACAGGCCCAGGCACGCCGCCTCATGCGCGCGTGCATCGGCGCGGACGGCCTGCCGGACGAGGCGGCCGTGCGTCGCGTGGCCGCCACGCTGCAGGAGCGCAAGCCCCGCAACTACGTGCCCCTGCTGGCCGCCTTCACGGAGCTGCTGCGCCTGGAGCAGGCGCGCCGCACCGCCACCGTCACCAGCGCCGTGCCTCTCACCGAGCAGCAGCAGGCCGCCATCAAGGCCCGCCTGGATGCCAAACACGCCGGGCTGGAGTATGAGTGGAAGACGGATCCCGCGCTGATTGCCGGGCTCACCGTGAAGGTGGGCGACAACGTGACGGACGCCTCCGTCAAATCCCGCATCGACCGCCTTTCCCGCATCTCCTAACCTCCCAGAACAAACCTTTCCAAAATCGAACGCGTATGAGCAACATCGTACAAGAACTTGAAGCGCAAATCCGCAACATCACCACCCAGGCTGCCTCCGAAAACGTCGGCACCATCAAGGCTATCGGCGACGGCGTGGCCCGCATCGAGGGCCTCAGCAACGCCATGCTCAATGAAATGATCGAGTTCCCCGGCGGTGTCATGGGCCTGGCCATGAACCTGGAGGAGAACGAGGTGGGCGCTGTGCTCATCGGCAACGGGGCCGACCTGAAGGAGGGCGACACCTGCAAGACCACGGGGCGCCTGCTGCAGGTGCCCGTGGGCCCCGGCCTGCTGGGGCGCGTGGTGGACACGCTGGGCAACCCGTTGGACGGCAAGGGCCCGATTGAGGCCGCCGCGCACTACCCCGTGGAGAAGATTGCCTCCGGCATCATCTCCCGCCAGGGCGTGAACCAGCCCGTGCAGACCGGCATCCTGCCCATCGATGCCATGATTCCCATCGGCCGCGGCCAGCGCGAGCTCATCATCGGAGACCGCTCCACCGGCAAGACCGCCATCGCCATCGATACCATCATCTCCCAGGCCCGGCAGAACAAGCGCGGCGAGGAAAGCGGCGACACCTCCTTCCGCCCGCTCTACAGCATCTACGTGGCCGTGGGCCAGAAGCGCGCCAACGTCTCCCGCCTGGTGGCCAAGCTGGAGGAAAGCGGCGCCCTCCCGTACACCATCGTGGTGGTGGCCTCTGCATCCGATTCCGCCGCCATGCAGTACCTGGCTCCCTACGCCGGTTGCGCCATGGGCGAGTTCTTCATGGACCAGGGCCAGGACGCCCTCATCGTGTACGACGACCTTTCCAAGCACGCCGTGGCCTACCGCCAGGTGTCGCTCATCCTGCGCCGCCCGTCCGGCCGCGAAGCCTACCCCGGCGACGTGTTCTACCTGCACAGCCGCCTGCTGGAGCGCGCCGCGCGCATCAACAGCGAGGGCGGCCGCAAGGGCGGCTCCCTCACCGCGCTGCCCATCATCGAGACCCAGGCCGGCGACGTTTCCGCGTACATTCCCACCAACGTCATCTCCATCACGGACGGTCAGATCTTCCTGGACACGGACCTGTTCTACCAGGGCGTTCGCCCGGCCATCAACGTGGGTATCTCCGTGAGCCGCGTGGGTTCCAGCGCGCAGACCAAGATCGTGAAGAAGCTCGCCGGTTCCGTGAAGCTGGACCTCGCCCAGTTCGAGGAATTGCAGGCCTTTGCGCAGTTCGGCTCCGACCTGGATGCCGCCACCAAGGCCAAGCTGGAACGCGGCCGCCGCATCGTGGAACTCTTCAAGCAGGGCCAGTACGCCCCCAAGAGCCTCGCCGTGGAGGCCGTCAACCTCTACGCCATCCAGCGCGGTTTCCTGGATGACGTGCCGGTGGACGACATCCGCAGCGTGCGCGACGCGCTGGAGGAGGACGCCTCCGTCAACGCGGCGGAGCTGCTGGCGGACATCGAGCGCGAGAAGGCGCTGACGGACGACATCGACGCCCGCCTGAAGGAATACATGACTGCGTTCAAGACGCGCATCAAGAAGTAACATGGCAAGCCTGAGAGACATCAAGCGGCGCATCCGCTCGGTTACCAATACCTCCAAAATCACGAAGGCCATGCAGATGGTGGCCTCCGCCAAGATGCGCCGCGCCCAGGAGCTCGCCCTCCGCGGCCGCGAGTACATCGCCGCCATCGCAAACGTCTTCGGTCACCTGCAGGAAACCATCGCGGAAAGCGCCTCCCCCCTCATGCAGAGGCGTGAGCACGGCAAGGTGCTCGTCCTGGTGGTCAACACGGACCGCGGGCTCTGCGGCGGCCTGAACTCCAACCTCATGCGTGAGGTGCTGCTCAAGGCCCCCGCGGATGCGGACTACATCACCATCGGCGGCAAGCTCAACGCGCAAATCGCCAAGGCCGGGCGCAACCTGGCGGCCACCTACTCGCTGGGCGACGACTTCACGGACTCCGACCTGAAGCCCGTGCTGGACCACGTGCGCGACGCCTTCACGGACGGCACGTACCGCCAAGTGCTGGTGGCGTATCAAAGCTTTGTGAACATCATGGTGCAGAAGCCGCATGTGGAGGAGCTGCTGCCCATCACCAAGGAGGAGCTGCTGGCTGTGGCCGGGGCGGATGACCTGCCGGACACCAGCAACGGCAACTTCATCTTGGAGCCCAACCCGGCGGAGCTGCTCAACTCCATCCTGCCCATCTATTTCAGCAACGCCATCACCCAGCTGGTGCTGGAGGGCAAGGCCTCCGAGCAGTGCGCCCGCATGGTGGCCATGAAGGCCGCCACCGAGAACGCCAAGACCCTCATCGGCGACCTCACTCTCGAATACAACAAGGCCAGACAGGCCCAAATCACCAACGAACTTCTCGAAATCACCACCGCCATGAAGGCCATGGAATAACCCACCACCATCCCCCTCGCTATGAACACCGGTAAAATCGTTCAAATCATCGGAGCCGTCGTCGACGTCGACTTCTCCGGCGCGCAAATGCCCGCCATCTACAACGCACTCACCGTCACCTATGAGGTGGACGGCCAGCCCAAGTCCCTCACCCTGGAGGTGGAGCAGCACCTGACCGACGGTTGGGCCCGCACCGTGGCCATGAGCTCCACGGACGGCCTGAAGCGCGGCATGGAAGTGGTGGACACCGGCGCCCCCATCTCGGTTCCCGTGGGGCCGAAGGTGCTGGGCCGCATCTTCAACGTGCTGGGCGAGACCGTGGACGAGAAGGGCCAGCTGGAGGATGTGAAGCGCTATCCCATCCACCGAGACGCCCCCTCCCTGGAAGAGCAGGCCACGTCCTCCGAGGTGCTGGAATCTGGCATCAAGGTGATTGACCTCATCTGCCCGTTCCTGAAGGGCGGCAAGGCCGGTTCCTTCGGCGGTGCCGGCGTGGGCAAGACCGTGCTTATCATGGAGCTCATCAACAACATCGCCAAGGCTCACTCCGGTTTGTCCGTGTTCGCCGGTGTGGGTGAGCGCACGCGCGAGGGCAACGATTTCTACAACGAGATGTCCGAATCCGGCGTCATCGACCAGGAGCACCCGGAGAACTCCAAGGTGGCACTGGTGTACGGCCAGATGAACGAGCCCCCGGGCGCGCGTCTCCGCGTGGCCCTCTCCGCCCTCTCCATGTCCGAGTACTTCCGCGACGAGGAGAACCGCGATGTGCTGCTGTTCGTGGACAACATCTTCCGTTTCTCACAGGCCGGTTCCGAGGTGTCCGCCCTGCTGGGCCGCACGCCTTCCGCCGTGGGCTACCAGCCCAACCTGGCGGAGGAAATGGCCGGCCTGCAGGAACGCATCACCTCCACACGAAAGGGCTCCATCACCTCCATGCAGGCCGTCTACGTGCCCGCGGACGACTTGACGGACCCCGCACCCGCCACCACCTTCTCCCACCTGGACTCCACCGTGGTGCTGGAGCGCGCGCTCGCCGCACAGGGCATCTACCCCGCCGTGGACCCGCTCGCCTCCACCTCCAAGGCCCTCACGCCCGAGCTGGTGGGCGAGGAGCACTACCGCGTGGCCCGCGGCGTGCAGCAAACCCTGCAGCGCTACAAGGACCTCCAAGATATGATTGCCATTCTGGGTATGGACGAGCTCTCTGAGGCGGACAAGCTCACGGTGAGCCGCGCGCGCAAGATCCAGCGCTTCCTCTCCCAGCCCTTCGCCGTGGCGGAGGTGTTCACCGGCATCAAGGGCCAGTACGTGCCCGTGGTGGAGACCGTGCGCGGCTTCGCGGAAATCCTGGATGGCAAGTGGGACGCCGTGCCGGAAGGCAACTTCTACATGAAGGGTGGCATTGACACCGTGGAGAAAGCCTGACCTGAACCGCCATGCACCTCAAAATCATCACGCCGCTGAAAACCGCTCTGGATACCGAGGTCCTCGGCATCCAGCTGCCCGGCACAGAGGGTGAGATGGAGATTCTTCCCGGCCATGCCGACCTCATCTCCTCCGTTGCCAACGGTGAGCTCATCTACCGCGCCAAGGAGGATGGTGCCCGCAAGAGCCTCTTCGTGGGCGGCGGGTTCCTCCAGGTGGAGACCGACCACATCCTGCTCGTCACCGACACCGCGCTGGAGGCCGCCGACATCAACACCGACACCGTGGAGGAGGCTATCACGCGCGCCAAGGAGGCCATCAAGAACGCATCCTCCGTCATGTCCCGCGAGGAGCTCACCTTCCTGGAAGCCTCCATCTCCAAGCAGATGGCCATCCTCGACTTCCGCAAGAAGTACCGCAGGTAGAATTACGATTGACGTTTTGCAATCATTGCCGTCCCATAACGCTCCGGTAGAGGAGCGCGAACCCGCATGGTTGCGGGGTGGGGGGAAAAAATGGGGTTTAGAAATTCGTCCGCATGTGACCTATTGGGCGGTATGCAATGATTGTCGGTAACGAGCGTGGTTGGTAGGCAAACCGACCCCGAATCCACCCCGCGCAAGGCGGGGTTGCGTGCCGAACAAATCAACGTGGTTACCCCCACGGCTTACGCCGTGGGCTGGAAAAAGTTGTCGCCGCCAAGGCGGCTCAATATAGCGCTCCTTGCGGCGCGACGCTATGTGAAATTCGGGTCTCCGCGTGCGGAGCACGCCGAATTTGAGCCGCCTTGCGGCGTTCACTTTTTCCAGCCCCAGGCGTCAGCCTGGGGGGTGTCCCCCTTCGCACTTACAACTAACGTAACCCCGCCTCCGCGCGGGGTGGATACACGCCAAGGGTTGCACCTCTCCGAGCGTTTTTATGGGATGGCAATGTTGTCGATTGGTTTTTGCGGCGCCTTGCGGCGAGAGCCGCAAGCGCAAGCAGACCCAATGTTCCCGTGGCGGGTTCCGGCACGAAAACGATGTTCTCCAGGCTGAGCGTCTTGTTGCCGGAGCCGAGCACCAGCGCAGCTGCGCCCACCACCCGGTCGCCAATCATGATGTCCACCTGCGTGCCGCTGTCCACGCCCAGGATTTCCTGGGCCGCTTCCACCAGCGTGACGCTCTTGCCCGCAAACGCGCTCCAGTCCTCCACGCCCTCTGCGTAGAAGCCGAGCTGGACGCTGGTCAGGTCAAGCCGGTCTGATTCTATGGTTCCGGTGATGGAGACCATGGCGGCTTCCTCAAAGTTCGCCAGGCCCTCCATGATATGGAAGTTCAGGATCTGCATGCCGTACATGCGCCCGGTCACGATATTCGTGCCGTATAGGTCGATGGCGTTGCCGGAAAGCGGAGCCGTTGCAGCGGCGTTGTCTGTAATCCCGGCTGCAATCGCCAAGGCCTGGATGCCGCCGTCTCTTCCGTCATACACTTGCCCGCCGATGACGGCATGCGCCCCGCTGCCCACAAGGTACACCCGGTTGTCACGCAATTCGCCGCCTTTGTACAGCCAGCCGCCTGCAATATTCTTCGTCACTTGTCCACCGGTGACAATCACCGTATTCCCGTTTGCGGCACCCTTGCCGACATACCCGCCAATGACATCGTATGCCGTTCCACCGTTCATGGTGACGCTATTGCCGCTTGCCTCGCCTTCGCCATAGCTATTGCCGCCATAAACAGACGATTCAATTTGCGAATCGGTCACGGTGACGTTGTTGTCGTTTGCCTTCCCGTCCGTGCTGGCGTAACTTTGGCCACCGTCCACAATTGAGGCCGCAACGTTCGTTAAGGTGACGGTATTTCCGGTGCTTTGTCCTCGGTTGCTCATCCCGCCTTCAACAGAGAAAACTTGACCGCCCGTCATCGTGACTCGATTGCCGGTTGTGTTGCCCTGATAGGAAGAGCCACCGTAGATTGTAGTGCCAATGATTGAGTCGGTCACCGTGACGGTGTTGGAATTTGCATCGCCGTTGAGGGCGTGCGCCCCATATACCCATTCGCCTTGTATGCCGGTCACATCCACGGTATTGCCGGAGGCACCGCCGCTTTCACCACCGGAACGGGCGCCCAGCAGCTGCCCAATCTGTCCGCCGTTTGCAGTGACTTTATTGCCATCGGCGTGTCCGTTCTGGGAATAGCCTGCGTACACACATGCCGCCTTTGTGTTTTGCAGGGTGACGCTGTTTCCATTGGCGTCTCCTTCTTCGGAATCCCCGCCGTATACGTACTCGTCAACTTGCGCGTTCGTGAGGTTCACCTTGTTTTCATTGGCGCTTGCAAGCCCGCGCCCGCCGTAGACGGAAGAAACATGCCCGCCCGTCATGTCGACGGAATTGCCGCCGGCGTTGCCGGCGTCGGCTTGGCCGCCCATTACCTCGGGCAAGTAGTCGCCGAGAAATTCCGTGCCGGTTATCGTAACGCTGTTCCCCGTGGCATCCCGGCTTGTGGCATATCCTCCGAGGATATGGCTTTCTTCGGCAAGCTGCATCTGCGAATCCGTGATGGTGACCTTGTTGCCGCTGGCATCGGCGGCTCTGGCACCCTCCACCGAACCGCTAATGAGCGAATCCGTGATGGTGACGCTGTTGCCTGCGGCGCTTCCGCTTCCGGACCCAGCACCCCTGACGAACGAAGAGACTTGCGAACCGGTGAGCGTGACGACATTGTCGCTCGCATCCTCTGAAGCCACGCCTCCCATTGCGGCTGAAATCTGCGAATCCGTAATGGTGACCACATTGCCTTTTGCGGTCCCAGCCGCTGCATCACCTCCAATTACGAGTGAGGCTGAGCTTTCCGTCATGGCAACCGTGTTTCCATCGGCATTGCCGTCTTGCCATGTCCATCCTCCATAAACGTATGCAGTAGTTTGAGAGTTGGTTATGGTGACCGCATTTCCCCCGGCTTCCCCTTTCTGGGCACGCCCGCCGATGAGAAAACTGGAGATTTGTGAGCCATCTATGATGACCGTGTTTCCAGTGCTGTCAGCACCACCATCTCCGCCATAAACAGTGTATATCTGTGAATCCGTGATGGTGACCTTGTTGTCGTTTGCATGCCAGTCCACGCTTCGGCCACCGGTAACCGCGCCTAGCGTGGATTCCACCACGTCTACCTTGTTGGCTGACGCCTCTGCTCCCAAGCTGGTGCCTCCTACAACCTCCAGGACCCCGGTTGATGATATGACACCCAGTGTGGAGACACTGTTGCCGGTGCTATTTCCAAAATTTGAATCGCCCCCAACAACGTTACCATATGTCACATCCCCGCCATTCATGGTGACGGTATTGCCGGAGCAACAACCGAACATTGCAGCCCAGCCCCCCTTTACGAAGCCGTGGGAAACCACCCCGCCATTCATGGTTACAGTATTATTGATGCAATCCTCAAACTTGGGGTTTTCAGAATCATAATCGGTGAAGCCTCCGCAAAGATTGTCGTAGACCACCCCGCCGTTCATGGTAACGGTATTGCCGGAGACGCATGCACCGGCAAGGGATTCGCCACCGTAGATGCTGTATACCTCTCCGCTGTCCATGGTGACATTGTTGCCGGACGCGGTGCCAAACCGGGAGTAGCCTCCATACACATTGTCATACCAGTGGTTGATTCCTGACTGGGCATCCTCCCTAATACCAACATCGCCTCCGGTAACGGCATCCGTCTCGCTGTATTTTCCATAGAAGTTCCAGTTGCTTTCGTCTGCATACGTCCACCCGGTGATGGTTGTAGGGATGTGATCGGCGGCGCGGCCCTGCGCGCCCAGGAGGGCGGCAGCCAACACGGTGATGAACATGGTGCGTTTCATAGTCAGTATCAGTTAAGGTTTATTGAAAGGTTGCAACCCGGCGTTGCGGTTTCCCTTTTCCAACTCCCCTCCCGCCTTTCGGCGGGAGGGGGGATGAATGTTGATGCTGTTGGAATGGCCTAGAATGTGTAGCGCACGCTGGCGTTCACGCTCTGGTCCACGCAGTGGCGGCGGG
>CALCWC010000042.1 GCA_937905985.1 uncultured Verrucomicrobiales bacterium
CGCAACCATGCGGGTTAGCGCTCCGCTACCGGAGCGCTATGGGACGGCAGTGATTGACGATTGACAATTTGGAGAGTTAGGCGCGGCGGAGCCGCGCGACAAAACGTTTCATCTGGCATTCTGCCAGATGAAACTCATAATCATCCGCGCCGGATGGCGCGGCGAACTTCCCAAATTGTAAATTGTAAATCCGTAAATTGTAAATTCCCCGCAGGTTACCACTTGTCGGGCAGGTAGTTCCCGGTGAGCAGGAAGTAGCGCAGCGTGAGGCCGGCAACAAAGGCTGCCACGATGACGCCCAGCACATACAGCGCGCCCAGCATGCCCAGCGCGGCGGACTGCTTCTTCTGTTCCGCCAGGGAGACCTTCTGCGCGGTGCCTACCTTGCGTGCCAGCTTGCGCTTCTTGCGGGTGCGCGCAATGTCCTTTTTGGTGATGGCTTTCTTCTCGCCCTTGGAGTCCTTTTCGGGCTTCTCGTCGGCCTTCTTGTCATCCTCTTCCTCGTCGTCGTCATCGTCGGGCAAGTCGTCCTGCACGAAGGCCATGGTGTGCGGGCCGATGTGGTAGTTGGTTTCCTCCACGAGCTTGACGTGCTGTTCCTCCACGCCGTGCACGAGAATCGCGCCGTCCACGCTGCGCAGGGCCCAGAAGCCGTCGCGCCAGCGCACCTTGCAGTGCACGGGGGAAAAGCCCTCGCCCGCCGGCAGCACGATGTCGCACGCCGCATCGCTTCCCACGGTGAGCGCCCCGTTCTCCTCCATGTTGTCCGGCAGGTCGCGCGTCTGGTACTCGTCGTGTGAGTCTTTGATAATCAGGAAAGCCATATGCGCTGGGCATTATGACACCGCATCGGGCGGATGGCAAACAAAAAGCTCATGCGGGCGGCACAGGCGTGGTATGATGCAGGCATGCTCAAGGCGGTGATGTTTGACGTGGACGGCACGCTGGGGGACACCCTCCCGCTGTGCATCGAGACCTACCGGCGCGTAACGGAAGAGGTGACGGGACGCCGCCCGGAGGCGGCGGAGGTGGTGAGCCATTTCGGCCTGAGCGACCGCGGTGTGCTGGGCAAGCTGATGGGCATGGAACCAAACGACCCTGCGCTCCCCCTGCGCCGCATGGTGCAGATTTACGAAGAACTGCACCCCACCATGGCCCCGGCCCCCTTTCCCGGAGCGGTGGAAATGCTCATCGCCGTGCGCGCCGCCGGCATGCGCATCGGCATCATCAGCGGCAAGGAGGCGCACACCGCCGTGCCAACCCTGCGCTTTTTCGGACTGGATGATTTGTACGACTGGGCGGCCTTTGGCCTGCCGGACCGCAATGTGAAGGCGGAGCGCCTGCAGGAAGCCATGCAGGTGTGGAACCTGCAGCCGCACGAGCTTGTGTACGTGGGCGATGCCCCGAGCGATATCACCATGGCACATCAGGCGGGCGTGCGTATCGTCAACGCCGCCTGGGCTCCCGCTGCGGCCCAGGAGGAGCAGGCATGCCTGGCGCTCCACCCGGACTACCGTCTCACGGACATGGCGGAACTTCTTCCCCTGCTGCTGAAGCTGTGATGGCGCAGGCGCGCCGCATCACTTGGGCTCCACCCAGCGGCCGTGCCTCTTGATGAGGGCGATGAGATGATCCACGGCCTCCTCCTGCGGGATGTTCATCTCCACGGGAGTGTGGCCCACGTACAGGTTGATTTTGTTGGGCGCGCCGCCCACGTAGCCGAAATCGGCATCGCTCATTTCGCCCGGGCCGTTAACGATGCAGCCCATCACGGCGATTTTGACGCCCTTGAGGTGGCCCATGGCGGCGCGGATGCGCGCGGAGGCTTCCTGAATGTTGTAGTGGGTGCGGCCGCAGGACGGGCAGGAGACGAATTCGGTCTTGCTGACGCGCACACCGGCGGCTTGCAGCAGGTTGAACGCCAGGCGCGCGGCCTTTTCCGGGTCTTTCTCCGTGCGGATGCACACGGCATTGCCGATGCCGTCACACAGCAGGGAACCCATGTTCACGCCGGCCGCCATGGGCGCGGAGAGCGGGCTCTCGCCGCCCAGCGTGTCCTTGAGCATGATGGGATGGCGAGCGGGTATGAGCGCGGCCAGCAAGCGGAACGCCTGCACCGGCGGCATGCCCACGCCGTCCTTCACCGTCACCAGCGTGGCGGGCGCATCCTGCAGTGCGGCAACGGATGCGGCATCGCGCGGGTCCACCTCCACGGCGGCGGCGTCCTCGCAAGAAATCTCCGGCATGAAATCACCCATGTGTTCGGCATCCAGCGCCGCGCAGGAGGCGGCGGGCAGCACCACGCGCACGGGCTCGTTCCAGCCCAGGCTCATGCCGCCGCGGGTGATGACATCCGCCTTGCGCTTGTGGTAGGCGAAGGGATCGATGACGGCTTCCGGCTCCTGCGCGGGAGCGGAGCCGTGACCGCCCGCGCCGGGCTGGAAGGGCGAGGCCAGCTCAAAGCCGGGGGCCACCTCGTGCACGGGGTCTTCCGTGAGGGAGACGCGCAGGGTGTCGCCTATGCCGTCTGCCAGCAGGGAACCGATGCCGCATGCGCTCTTGATGCGTGCGTCCTCGCCCTCGCCGGCCTCCGTCACGCCCAGGTGGATGGGGTAGTTCCAGTCCGGGCCCTCGTCCGCCAGGCGCTTCACGAGCAGGCGGTACGCCTGGATCATCACCTTCACGTTGGAGGATTTCATGGAGAACACCAGCTGGTGGTAGTTCAAGTCGCGCGCAATGCGTGCGAACTCCAGTGCGCTTTCCACCATGCCCTCCGGGGTGTCGCCAAAGCGGTTGAGAATGCGGTCGGAGAGCGAGCCGTGGTTGGCGCCCAGGCGCATGGCGCGGCCGTGCTCCTTGCAGAAGAGCACCAGCGGCGTGAACGCCTCGCGGATTTTCTCCAGCTCCTCCTCGTACTCGGCGTCCGTGTAGTCGCGCTCCACAAACTTCTTCTTGTCCACGAAGTTGCCGGGGTTCACGCGGATTTTCTCCACCCACTTGGCGGCCTCCATGGCGGCATCCGGCTTGAAGTGGATGTCTGCCACCAGCGGCACGTTGCACCCGGCGGCACGCAGTTCGCGCGCGATGTTCTCCAGGTTCGCCGCGTACACTTTCGTCTGTGCCGTCAGGCGGATGATCTCGCATCCCGCTTCCGCCAGCGCAAGCGATTCCCGCACGCAGGATGCGGTGTCCAGTGTGTCGCTGGTGAGCATGGACTGGATGCGGATGGGGTTCTCACCGCCGATTCCGGTGTTTCCGATGACGACTTCCCGCGTGGCGCGGCGCGTGTAATGGTAAAGGCTGGGGCAATGAAGCTGGCTCATGCCTCCATTGTACGCCCACCGCCGCATGATTCAAGACAAAACAACCGCCCGTCCCCCTAGCGCGGGGCGGGCGGTTGCTTCATGATGGAGGCGAGGGGGGTCGAACCCCTGTCCTGGACACCGTTGATGCAAGCATCTCCATGTTCAGACGCAGATTGCTGCTCTCGCCGGTGCGCCGCTCTGCGTCAGCCTTGCACCAAGCCAGATACCTGTGGATGTCGCCAACGGCGCGGTATCCCCGCCGCAGGCCAGCCTACTGAGCTAGGACCCGCCCCCCTAGTAGACGTCGGGGCTTGGGTCTGGGTGCGTTAGTTACGCAGCCATGGCGTATTCGTTATTGGAATAGGCACTTAATGTTTTGAGCGGCTTTTAAGGAGGCCAGCCGTTCAACCTCCACATGCAGCCGGCATCTCGAGTATTCAGTCGAAACCAAAGACGCCCCCATGTTGTTGGTACACAGGGCGAGCCAAAGAGGACACGTTAGCAGGGTCATAGGGCTTGTCAAGTGTAGCACGCCGGCAGGGATTCGAACCCCGAACCTTCTGATCCGTAGTCAGATGCTCTATCCAATTGAGCTACCGGCGCATCCCGAAGGAACCGCTTGCGCGGTGAGCGAAGTATAGCAAAATTCGTTTGCCTGTCAAGCCTTTTCTTTATTTTTTTTGCAAAAATCTGCCAAAAAGCATGCGCGGTGCCTATTCCCCGCGGAAGCGGGTGAACACGTCCTCCAGGAAACCCTCCGCCACCAGAAGCTGGGCCTGGTGGCGCGGGATGCCGCGGGAGAGGAGGTAGAAGAGCTGTTCCGCATCCATGGGTGCGGAGGCACTGCCGTGGGAGCAGCGCACGCGGTCCGCCAGGATTTCCAACCCCGGCAGGGAATGCACGGTGGCGTTTTCGGAGAGCAGCATGTTGCGGTTGCTCTGGTAGGCATCCGTGTCGTGCGCGCCGGAAGCCACGAAGATGTTGCCGGCGAAGACGGCGGTGGCATGGCCGTCCAGCACGTTTTTGTAGAGCAGGTTGCTGGCGCATCCGCGGTTGCTGTGCAGCTGGCGGGTGTGCTGGTCCAGCATCTGGCTACCCTCCAGCCTGTTGGCGGAGAAGAGCAGGATATCCGCGGCGTCGCCGAGGGCCTCCGCAGTGGTTTCCTCGCGCGCCCAATCGTGGTTGGCGTGGGTGGTGAGGTGCCGGACGCATGCGCCGCGGGCGGTGATATCCGTGATGTTCAGGGCGCGCGAGGTGGCGCAGCCTTCCTCCTGCAGCTCCACGGAAATCCGCGCGCCTTCCTCCGCCGCAATGCGGCGCTCGCAGACCATGGCGGCATGCTCACCGCGGCAGATGTGGCGCTCGATGATGTGTGCATGCACGCCCGCTTTTGCCACGATGTGCACGGCGGGCGTGAACACGCCGTCCGTCTCGCAGGTGATGGTGATGGGCTCCGCGTAGTCGTGCTCCAGGCGCACGCACACACCCTCCGGGGCTTGGCGCAGCGCCAGCAAGGCGTCCGACCCGATGCTGCGGACACCGCATGCCTCCCACTTGGCGAGTGCGTCGTCCGCGCCCTCCACGGTGATGGAGCCGCGGCACGCGCCTTCCTGCATCATCTGCGCCAGCGTGGCGGCGTGCTTGTGCGGCGCGCCGAAGCGCCAGTCCTCGCACAGGCGGTTGGGGAGTTGCAGGTTGCTGTTGTCCGTGGTGTGCATGCTATCCGATGGAATCCTCCATTTCTAGGTCGATAAGGCGGCGGAGCTCCACGGAGTATTCCATGGGGAACTCGTTGACGAGGTCGTTGATGAAGCCGTTGACGGCGAGGCTCATGGCCTGTGCGCGCGTGAGCCCGCGCTGCTGCATGTAGAAGAGCATCTCCTCGTCCACCTGGGAGACGGATGCCTCATGCTGCACGGCGGAGGCGTTGCCGTTCACGGTGATGGCGGGGTAGGTGTCCGTGCGGCTGTCGGCGTTGATGAGCAGGGCGTCGCATTCCGTGTTGTTGCGGCAGCCGGGCGTGCCCTTCAGCACGTTCACCTCGCCGCGGTAGCTGGCGCGCCCCTGGCCGATGGAGATGGACTTGGCAACGATGTTGGAGGTGGTTTCCGGCGCGGCGTGTATCATGCGTGCGCCGGTATCCTGGACTTGCCCGTCGCGCGCCAGGGAAATGCTGACCACCTCGCCGCGTGCGCGGCGCCCCTGCAGCACCACGGCAGGGTACTTCATGGTGAGCTTGGAACCCAGGTTGCAGTCAATCCAGCGAATCTCCGCATCCTCCATGGCCAGGCCGCGCTGGATGACGAGGTTGTAGACGTTGGTGGCCCAGTTCTGGACGGTGACGTACTGGATCTTGGCGCCCTTGAGGGCCACCAGCTCCACCACGCCGGAATGCAGGGTGGCGGAATCGAACTTGGGTGCGGTGCAGCCCTCCATGTACATGAGCTCCGCCCCCTCGTCCGCGATGATGAGCGTGCGCTCGAACTGGCCCATGCTTTCCGAGTTGATGCGGAAGTACGCCTGCAGGGGCTGCTTGAGCTTCACGCCCTTGGGCACGTAGATGAACGAGCCTCCGGAGAACGCCGCGTGGTTGAGCGCGGAGAACTTGTTGTCGCCCACGGGGATCACCTTGCCGAACCACGGGCGGAACACGTCCTCGTGCTCCTTCAACCCCTCCGTGGAGTTGACGAAGATGACGCCCTGCTTGGAAAGCTCCTCGCGCATGTTGTTGTACGCGGTTTCGGAGTCGTACTGGGCATCCACGCCGGCCAGGAAGGCGCGCTCCTGCTCCGGCACGCCGAGACGCTCGAAGGTGCGCTTCACGTCGTCGGGCACGTCGTCCCAGCTCTTGCGGGGCTGGACGCCGTGGGAAAGGTAGTAGCGGATGGCGTCGAAATCCACATCGCGGATACCCTCCGGCGCCCAGTGGTACGGCATCGGAAGCTCATGGAATTTCTTGAGCGCGTCCTTGCGGAACCGGCGCAGCCAATCAGGCTCGCCCTTGGCATCGCAGATGTAGTCGATGGTTTCCTCGGTGAGCCCGTAGCCCGCGTCGAACTTGTGGTTCTCCGGGTAGGAGAACTCGCCGCGCGTGTCCGGCTGGAAGGGTACCTCTGCCATCAGTCTTTCAGGAAGTCGAAGCCCTCTCCTTCAATGTGCTCCACCAGCTCAAACCCGCCCGTGCGCACAATGCGCCCCTGGTAGAGCACATGCACCACGTCCGGGCGGATGTAGTCCAGCAGCCGCTTGTAGTGCGTGATGACCATGAAGCTGCGGAACGGCGCGCGCATGGCGTTCACGCCGTCGGAAACAATGCGCAGCGCGTCCACGTCCAGCCCGCTGTCCGTCTCGTCCAGAATGGCGTAGCTGGGCTGCAGCATGAGCATCTGCAGGATGTCGTTGCGCTTCTTCTCGCCGCCGGAGAAGCCCTCGTTGACGGCGCGCGCGGTGAACTTGGCATCCATGCCGAGCTGCTTCATCTTGGCGCGCAGCTCCCTGTAGAAGGCCACGGCGTCCACGTTCTCGCCCTGCGGCAGACGCGCCTGCAGCGCGGCGCGCAGGAAATTGGCGTTGGTGACGCCCGGCACCTCCACAGGGTACTGGAATGCCAGGAACAGACCCGCGCGGCTGCGCTCGTCCACGCTCATGGAGAGCAGGTCCTGCCCGTCCAGTTCCGCCGTGCCGCCCGTCACCTCGTAGTCCGGGTGACCGCAGAGCACCTTGGAGAGGGTGGACTTGCCGGAGCCGTTGGGGCCCATGATGGCATGCACCTGGCCCTTGGGGATTTCCAGGGTGATGCCCTTCAGGATGTCCGCGCCGTCCTTCACGCGGGCGCAGAGGTCTTTGATGACAAGGCTCATGGCTTTTGCGGAATGTAACCGTGCAGGCATGCTTCCATGCGGGTCACGCGCACTCCCTCCGGAAGGTCGAACACGTCTTCCGCGCACAGCCCCGGCTTCAGGTGCACGTCTAGCACGTGGTTGTTGGCATCATCCAGCAGGTGAACGTGCTCCACCAGGTTGGAGCAGAAGCGGGAGGCCCCGTTATCGAAGTTGAGCTGGTTGATGATGCGCTTTTCCGCCAGCGCCTCCAAACAATTGTACACGGTGGCAAGCGAGATGCTTGGCAGGCGTTTCTGCGCGCGCTTGTAGATAACCGCGGCGTTCGGGTGGTCCGTGGAGTGCAGGACCGTATCCAGCACGGCGTGCCGCTGGCGCGTGTGCCGAAGCCCTGCGCGGCGCATCAACTTGCCTGCAAGGTCTTTGTCAGTGGTGTCGTGTGTTGCCGTTACCATACTCGTGCAGCGCATATTATACGCGCCTGCCCGCACGTATTCAAGCCCCGAGCGCGACATGGGGGCTATTCTCCCACTTCCTCGGCGGTGTCGTCGATGTCGAACATGTCGTTCGGGTCTTCCGCCAAGTCGTCGTCCTCACCGGTGGAGGTGTCTTCTGCGAGTTCCTCGTGGATGGTGCAGAGGGAGCGCTTGACGGAGGGGTCCGCCATGGTTTCGGTGTAGGCCTCGCCCTCGTATTCGCAGCCGGAGTGGGCGAGCATGCCGGAGACGCGGCAGAGACGCACGCCGCCGGTGTGTCCCTTGGCGGGCGTGGTGCGGATGTCCTTCATGGCGTATCCGCGCACGGCGGCGCACTGCATGGCGCCCACCCAGAGCGGGAGGGCCACCGTGCCGCCGTACGCGCGCTCGGCAATCTTCGTGGGACGGTCGAATCCCACCCAGACGGCGGCGGTGAGGTTGGAGGTGAAGCCGCAGAACCAGGCGTTGGTGTATCCGTTGGTGGTGCCGGTCTTGCCGCCGCAGGGGTGCTTGAAACCGAGGCGCTGCATGCTGCCGGCAGTGCCTCCGGGCTTGGTGATTTGCTGGAGGATGGCGGACGTGGCGCGGGTGGTCTGCTGGGAGAAGATGCGGCGCGCGGAGGGTGCGTTCTGCCAGATGACGCGGCCGTTGGCGTCCGTGATGGATTCAATGATGTACGGTGTGGGGCGGACTCCGCCGTTGGCAAAGGCGGTGTACGCGCCGGCCACCTCCAGCGGGGATGCCTCCCATGTGCCCAGGAAGATGGTGGGGCCGGGCGAGCGCGTGGGGCGCGGGAAGCCCGCCAGCAGGGCGGAGGATACCACGTTCTGCAGCCCGGCGCGGTTGCCGGCGCGCACGGACATGGTGTTGCGGCTCTTGAGCAGTCCCCATCCGGCGGGGTGCATGCCGGTGAACTTGCCGTCGGAGTTGCCGGGGCGCCAGTTCTTGCCACCCTTGATTTCGCCGGGCTGGATGGAGTCGTCGGAAATCATGCTTTCCGGGCTGCCGCCCTTGTCGAAGAAGGTGGAGTAGACGATGGGTTTGAAGATGGAGCCCACCTGGCGGCGGCTTTGCACGGCGCGGTTCAGCGGGGATTCTGTGCTGTCCCGCCCGCCGATGACGGCAATGAGCGCGCCGGTGGCGTTGTCGATGATGACACATGCAGCTTGGATGTAGGCGGGGCGCATGCGGGCGGCCTGCTCCGGCGTGGCGGCTGCCAGCGCGGCCTTGTACTGCGCGCGCGTTTGGTGAGCCGGTTTCTTGGCCTTCTCGAACATGTCCACCAGGCGGCGGTCCAGCTCCTTCATCACATCCGTCTGCAGGTCCACGTCCAGCGTGGTGCGCACGCGCAAGCCGCCGGATACCACGGCCTCCGACTTCACACGCTGCTCCGAGGAATCCAGCATCTCCAGGATGTGGTCCACCTCGCTGCGGACGAGGTCCAGGGCGTAGTTGTCCGTTCCCATGGGCTCCGGGCGGCGCGTGGCTATGGGTTCCTTCAGCGCGGCCTCATACTGGGCGGTGGTGATTTTGCCGTGGTCCACCATCAGCTTGAGCACCTTGTCGCGCTGCACCTGCGCAAAGCGCGGGTTGCGGTAGGGGGAGTATTCGTTGGGAGAGCAGACGATGCCCGCCAGCATGGCGGACTCGCCGATGGTGAGGTCGCGCGGCAGCTTGTCGAAGTACCCGTGTGCGGCCTGCTTGAGCCCCAGGAAGGTGTGCCCCCAGAACACGCGGTTGATGTAGCAGAGCAGGATGGTGTCCTTGTCGTACGTGGATTCAATGCGGCGCGCGAGTGCGATTTCCGTGAACTTGGCGTCGAAGTTTCGGGAACGGTGGTTGTAGGTGTTCTTGGCGAGCTGCATGGTGAGCGTGGAGGCGCCCTGCGTGGTGCGGTGGTGCTTGACCACCTGCATGACGGCGCGCCCCAGGCCGCGCAGGGAGACACCGCCGTGCTCGTAGAACGAGCGGTCCTCCTGCAGGATGAGGGCATCGATGAAGTGCTGCGGCACCTCCTCATGCAGCTTGGTGATGCTGCGGCGGTTCTCACCGTGCAGCGTGCCGATTTCCTTGCCCTTGCGGTCCAGCACGATGCTGCGCTCCGGCATGCGCTCTATCTGGGTCACATCATACCGGTCCGCCTTCATGCCGTACACAATGGCCAGCAGTACCAGGAAGAAGCCGCCCACAAACGCCGCGCTGATCAGCAGACGCAGCGGCCACAGGATGAGCGTGGGCAGCGCCCGCGTGAAGAACGCTATCAGGCGGAACGGCAGCGTGATGATGCGGAAGATGGCGCCGCCGCAGCCCATGCCCTTTTGCGGTGGCCGTCCAAACTCGCAGAGCGGGTTCTCGTCCGCCGGCGGGTAGTGGCGGTACTCGCGGTGCGGGTTGGGTGTGCCGAATGCATCCGCCGGGTAATCCTCGTCCCTGTCGTCGTATGGTGTGCGCGCCGGCATGGGCACGCGGCGCGGGCGGCTGCTGCGCACGGGCCGCGGCGGTTCCTCCATGTATCCGTTGTCGGTTTCGGGAACGTCGTTGCAGTCGTCTTCGGGCAGCTCCTCTTGCGCGGGATGGTTGGCGCGCGTGCGGGGACGCGGGGCAGCTTGCGGGCGCTCGGCCATCCGCCCCCGCCGCGGGGCAGGGGTGTTGTCTGGTTCAGAGGCTTTGTAGCGCGCGCACACGGGTGGGTTCAGGTGTTAGGAAAAAAAGGCGCGGCAACGGAGACATCCCCGCGACCGCGCCCTCTTGCCGGTGGCAGGGTGTCAGTACTTGTAGTCCACGTAGAACTGGAACTGGCCTTTTTTCTCTGCGGCGTTGTTGGCGGAAAGCGGAATGGCGTAGTCCACGGCCAGCGGGCCCATGGGCAGGTTCACGCGCAGACCGATACCGTAGTCGGACGCGAAGTCCTGGAGCTTGAAGTCGAAGCTGTCCTTGTGCACGAAGCCCACGTCAAAGAACGTGGCGAAGCGGATGCGCTCGATGAGCGGCACCGTCACCTCGAACTGCGCGTACAGCGAGGTGTTGCCGCCCATCGTCTCGTCGCCCGCGTATTCGCGGTCCACCATGCCGACGTCACGGTAGCGGAAGCCACGCAGGTTGGTGGGGCCGCCCAGGTAGCAGCGCTCGAAGATGGGCACTTCCTTGTCGCTGTCCACGGCCTTGATGGTTTCACCGCCGATGGTGACGCTGAAGATGGAATCCCAGACCGAGTTGTAGAAGTAGGAGGCGGACAGGCCCATTCCATAGGTCTGCACGGTGCTGCCGGGACCGCTCCAGTTGCCGTGGATGTTAAAGCTGCCGCCCTTGCGCGGGGTGATGATGGCATCGCGCGAGTCGTACTCGTAGCCCAGCTCGAAGCGGCTGCGGTTGTAGTTGCCCATCTGGTCGCGGAAGAACTGGGGAGGATTGCTCTGCGGCTCGATGTTGAAGCGCTCGAGACGGTACTCGAAGCGCACGGAGTGCAGGTCCGCAAACCCGCGGCGCAGCGAGAGCGCGTACCCGTAGTTCTTCTGGCGGTAGTAGTCGCTCAGGTATGTGGAATCCGAGTAGTACACCTCATTGCCCAGCTGCAGCTTGCGGTCCAGGAACCACGGCTCCAGCAGGAAGATGGATGCGCTCTTGTACTCCGTGCCCAGCTTGCCGTTCAAGCTGAGGCGCTGGCCGCCACCCACGAACGAGTTGCCGAAGATGCCGCCCAGGTTGAAGTTGGACTGGGTGATGGTGGTGTAGACGTACACGCTCTCAATGGAGGAGAAGGCCACGCCGAAGGTGGCGTTGCCGGTCATGGTCTCGTGCACGTTGATGTTGATGTCACGGTAGCCGCTGTTGCCGGAGTAGCCCTCGGAAACCTCCACGGCATCGAAGTACTTGAGGTTCTCCAAACGCTTGCGGGCGGTCTCCAGGTCCACGGAGTTGAGGTACTCGCCGGGCTTGAGGGGAAGCTCACGCAGGATGACGTGCTGCTTGGTCTTGGTGTTGCCGCGCACGTTGATGCGGCCCACCAGGTAGCGCCCGCCTTCCGATACGTTGTAGCGGATGTTCACCAGGCGCGTGCCGTCCGGGCGCACGCCCACCTCTGTGATGTCGGGGCGAACATCCGCATCCGCGTAGCCCTTGGAGCCGTAGTATTTGCGGATCATCTCCACGTCGTCGGAAACCTTCTGCAGGGAGTAGATATCCCCGCCGATCATGCTGAGACCGGGCTCCAGCTGCTGGGGGGTGAAGACGGTCAGCGGGCCGAAGGAGACGTTTTGCACCTCGTAGCGCGGGCCTTCCTCAATCTGCACCTCCATCCTCACCTTCTTGGCCCCGGTGTACCAGAACGTGGTGCCGCCGGTGTAGCTGTATTTCACGTCCGCAATGCGGGCGCGCAGATAGCCGTAGTTGCGGTAGTGCTTGATGATGGCCTGAAGGTCGTCCTCCACCTTCTCGCGGTCGATACGGCCGGAGGAGGTGATGAGCGTGAACAGGGGGCCGTATTCCTTCGTCTCCAGCAGCTGGCGCAGCTGCACCGAGTCGAATGCGCGGTTGCCCTTGAAGCGGATTTCCGCCATGGCCTGGCGCGGGCCCTCGTTGATGTTGAAGATGACGTCCTTGTACGCGCCGTTGGCGGTGGACCTGGTCTGCCAGTTCACCTGGGTGTCCGGGTAGAAGGCCTCCTGGTAGTATTTCACGAGCTCGGAGCGAGCGCGGGCGAGCGATTTGTCGTTGATGATGAGGCCGGAAGCCAGGCCGGGCTTGCCCTTTTCCTTGTCCGGCTGAATGGCCTCGCGCAGGTCCTTCTCGTTAAAGTTGCGGTTGCCGGTGAAGCCCACGCCCGCCAGCACGCTGGAGGCGCGCACGTCAAAGATGACCGCCACGCCGTTCCCCTCCGGGGTTACGGATACGCGCGTGTCGGAATCCACCACGCCGGTGGTGATGAGGCGCTCCAGGTCCGCATTCACGCGGGTGGCCAGGTAACGCCCGCCCTGGCGGGTCTGCACCACGTCGCGCAGGCGGCTTTCCGGCAGGTTGCTGTGCCCGGCGTAGCGGAACACCACGCGCGTCACGGTCTTGCCATCGAAGGCGGCATCGTTGTTGAACAATCCGGTGGTGGGACCAAGCTCGCGCATCACGGCGGCGTTGTCCAGCAGGGGTGTGGCATCACGCTTGGCCAAATCGCTTGTTTCCTCCAGGGTGGCGGGCTTGGCGGGCGCCTGCACGGAGGCTTCCGCCTGCTCGGCGGCCTGAGGTGTTTCCTTGGCCTGTTCCACCTTTTCCTCCGTGGCCTTCTGCTCGTCCTGCATCATGGCCTTCAGGAACGGATCGTCCGTTGCGTCTTGCGCCAAGGCAGGCGCTGCCATGGTGAATGCCATGGCGGTCATAACCAATTTCCAACGGGATGCTGCCGTTCTCATGCTGGAATCCTAGCGATTTGCGCCCTCCAAGTCAAGGATTTTGTTGCCTTGACTTGCTTCCGCTGCCATAGTAGGATGCACCATACAGCAATGCCATGAGCCAAACAGATTTTCCTGAGGATTTCGAGCTGCCGGAGGAGGTGGATGAAACCTCCTCCCTGCGCCGTAGCTCCAAACGCAGCACCACCTCGCGGCGGCGCCGCAGCACGTATTCCGGCACCCGCCGCCGCACTTCCCGCAACGTTTCCCTGGCCCGGTGCCTTCAGGACCTCTGCGCCTATTTTTTCAACATCAAGCTGCCGCAGCGCTTTTTCACCCTCCTCAAGAGCCTTTTCGTCGGGTCCCGCCGCAAGTAGGCTGCCAAACGCGGCGCGCTCTGCGCCGCCAGGGCTGCGGAAATATTGGGCCAAAGATTGAACGCCCCCCCCTCCGCAGCGTCCAACTGTTATATGCCTCCGTTCCTTTTACGTTTCTGGGTGCTCGTGAAGCGCGTGGTCAAGAGTACATGGATGGTTCCCGTGCTGTGTGTTGCCGCAGCGCTGTTGTACGCCGGGGTTGTTGCTCTGGATGCAGCGCTGGGGAGCACCTCTCCCGCGTGGGAATTGGCGGGAGAGCTGGCTGCCGGCCTGCCCCTGCTCGCGCTTCTCCTGCTCGTAATATGGCTCGTGGGCAGCATGTTCCTGAAACAGACCAACGGGAAACGCGGCCTGCGCGTGCTCTTTGCTTTCCTCGGCGGTGGAGCGGCCCTTGTCATTGGTGCCGTTACAACGATCTTCTTAGCATTTGCCGACATCGATCACAGGGCGGACGGTTGGCGCGTGCCAGAGGGCGTGGCCTTGGAGGTGCCGCAAGAATTCTGGGTGGAGGATACGGCTCCGGATATCGTGAAGCGCATTGTTGGCAGAAGCAACAACGACCGCTTCGGTGTAGGAACGCATGTCCCTGCAGAAGGGGATTTCCCCCTTCGCGCCGCGCATTTGGAGCTTTTGGCCAGTCAGCATCCGGACCTGCTGGGCGAGCTCTACCGCAGGGCGTTGTGCTTGTCCAAAACGGAGCTTCTCTATGGAGAGGCGTGGGTCTCCAGCGGCGAGATGGGTGAATACAGCTACAGGTGCAACGCGTGCCTGCAAAGGAAGGGCGAAAACGGTTTTGAGGAATCCCTTTTCTCCAAGGACTTCGTATACACCCACCCGCTTGCCAATGGTTGGGAACTCCGCTTTCTGGTGGACCGCATCACCCAGCCGAACAAGGCAAAGGACCGCCCGGAGGCTATCGAACGCCTGAAGGGCTGCGTCATGCAGCGGATGGATGAGAAATTCGCGCAGCTGGAGGCTGCTCCCACACGTGAAACCGTGGATGCCATCTTCCCTCTGCCGGTGCGCCCGAGCATCTGCCTTGGTCAGGATGGGCAGCCCGGCATCTACAAGCTCTCCCTGTTTCTGCCCAAGGATGCCAGGGACGACGGCCATTACGAAATCCGCGCCTTCGAATACGAGAGCGGCAAACAGCTTTCCCTTGATAACAGGGCAGATTATCTCCAGTTTGTCGGTGAGCCCGATGATCGTATCGTCACCAGCGAGCTGCTGGATTGCCGCGTTATCACCGTCAATCACTTTATGGTGTATACGGGCAACTGGAACCAGTACTACGGCAGCCGCTGGGAAATCTGGTTCGTCCCCTACCAGGGAGACCCCATGAAGCTCAGCTCGCAAAACTTCCTCATGCAAGGCTGGATGAGATAGGGGAATTGCTCCATGCCGGCATTTCCATCTTGACGCACGGTTTGATAGCGCGTAAGGTGTACGCTGCTAACCATATTGAATATGAACATGATGAACAAATCCATTTTGGCGGCAGGGCTGGTGGCTCTGGGGGTGCCCGCGCTCGCGGGTGAGGTGAAGCAGCTGCCCAAGCCCGTCATCACGGGCGGCATGCCGCTCATGCAGGCTATCGACCAGCGCCAGAGCGGCCGCTTCTATGACAAGGACAAGGCGGTGGACGACCAGACACTCTCCGAAATCCTGTGGGTGGCCTGGGGCGCGAACTCGAACGGCAAGCGCACCATTGCCACCGCGCGCAACCTCCAGAACATGGGGCTCTACGTGCTCACCAAGGAGGGAACCTGGGTGTACGACGGCCAGAAGAACACGCTGGAGAAGGTGAACGACAAGAACCTCATTCCGCTTTGCGCCACGCAGGACTTTGTGAACGATGCCCCCGTGCATTTGATATTCACCGCCAAGGATGATGCCTGGGGACGCTGCCACGTGGGTTCCGCCTACCAGAACGTGTACCTCTACGCCACCTCCAAGGGCATGGCCACCGTTATCCGCGGATTGATAGACACGGATGCCCTCACGCGCGAGCTCGGTCTCAAGGGCGAGGAGCGCGCCATCCTCCACCAGACCGTCGGTTGGCCCGCAAAGGAGCAATAAGCCGCGCGCGGCTTATTTGATTCGCGTGACAACGAGCTCCTGCACCATGCATTGGTTGGTGGAGCCGTTGGCGTTCACGCAGCGCGGCGTGTAGCGCAGGGAGAACACGTGCCGCCCCTCCATGAGCGGCATGGCAAGGGGTGCGGTGAGCGCGTAGTTCTCCCACTGCCCGGCTTCCGTGTTGTGCGGCAGCACCATGATGCCGCACGGCACGCCGTCCACCTCCAACTCGCGCAGCGCGCAGGTGTCGGCATCGCGCAGGGAGGCGGTGGCGTTGCTGTAGCGCACGCGCACGGCGTACACGCCGCTGGGCAGGTAGGTGTCCATGTAGTCCAGGCGCGCGGTGCAGGGGCGGGTGTCCAGCCAGGCGCGGCCGTGGTCCACGGGGTATTCCGCGTGCTCGCCGATGCGGAAGGGAAGGAGCTTGACGACAGCGCCGGGGGCGGTGGCCTCAAAGGGTTTGCCGAGGCAGGAGAAGGTGTCGGCGTTGCGGGCCTGCACCTGGTATTCGGTGTAGGGAGCGGGGGAGGATACGGGCAGGGCGCAGTCCGCGGTGGAGGCCAGGGCGGTTCCGTTGCGGAACACGCAGTAGGAGACGGCTCCGGGAACGGGTTTCCAGCGCAGCATTTCCGGCGTGGGGGAATCCCATTCCGGCTCCGGCAGGTCCTCTCGCGCGGCGGGAGATTGCGCGGGAGCCTCGTCGTCCTCGTTGGGCAGCAGCTCCAGCTCAATCTGCACATGGCCCTCCGTCGCCAGGGGGATGACGGGTGAGCCGGGCTTGCCGTTGATCATGGCGGAGGCGATTTCCGTGCCGAATCCGTTGAGGTGGATGTCCACCACCATGTTGCGGATGCGCAGGCCGGTGAGCCAGTGGCTGCCGCGGTATTCCTTGGGCACGCAGGGGGCGATGACGAGGTTCTCCTTTTCGTACTGGAGGCCGAAGATGCCGTGGTAGAAGAGTCCGAGCATGCCGGAAACGCTCCAGAGCTGGCGGTCGGAGTTCAGGAGGGTGCCGCCGGCCTCACCCGTTTCTGCATGGAAGTTCTCCTTGTTGGTGCCGAAGGCCATGCATGCGCGCAGCAGGTGCGACATGGAGCGCCCCGCGCCCGCCGTGTCCTGCAATTCCGCGTGCGCCAGCATCACGTATGCCTCCACAAACGGCCACACCGCGCGGTTGTGGTAGGCTGCCTTCTGGGAAGCCTTGTACGGCGCAAACACGGGCGTGCCCCACGGGGAGCGCGGCAGGTGCGTGAGTGCGTCCTGCGAGTATTTGTTCTGCAGCCCGCAGAGCACTGCGAGCGCCGTGGCCAGCGAGTCCGTGCGCTCATCGCGGTAGCCGTTGGCCAGCCGCATGATGCAGAATTGGTGCGTGCCCTTGTTCCAGAAATTGTCGCGAATGGCGGTGGCCAGCTCGGCGGCCTGCTCCTCGTAGGGCTTGGCCTCCTTCTTGCGCCCCAGCAGGTTCAGCATGCGCACCAAAACCTGGCGGCAGATGTAGTGCGCCACGTTGGTGCCGAACGCATACGATGCACCGATGTCCGCCGGGGTCATCCAGTCCGGGTAGCTCTGCTCGCGCCAGTCGATGAACGAGGTCTCGCCGCTGCGCAGGATGCGGTTGGGCGGCAGCACGGTGGCATCCTGCTCCAGCGTGGCTTGCAGCACGTTGGCGCAATGCTCCAGCCACGCGCGGTCGCCCGTCACCTTGAAGAGTGCCCATACGCCCAGCGCCCACGTCACGCGGTCGGTGGAGACGGGCCAGCCGCCGCCGGTTCCGGTGTCCTGCATCACTACGCCGTGTTGCACGCGGGAATCCAGGCTGGCGCGGCAGGCTTCCGGGGCCGCCACGGCGGCGCCGAGCGCCACGGCGTACGCAATATCGCGCGTCCACACCGTGGACCAGTTGGCACCGGCGAGCATGTGTCCATCGGCGTTGATGTCTTGGAAAAGCTCCTTGACGGCCAGGTTGTACATGGCACCGAGGACGGGGATGGAGCCGTGGTAGGTGGCGCATCCCTTGGGGAGCTTTTTGGGGATTTCCACCGTGCGCTCTTGTCCGTGCGCGGTGATGTGCAGGTGGCCCTCCCCGGTGATTTCTGCCTCCAGGCCGTTCGTTTGCACGAGCCGCTGCGTGGTGAGGCGGAACGCCTCATTCTCCATCAGCACGGTCTCTTTGGCAGCTGCCTTCATGGCGAAGGATGGGGAAAGGGGAACTTACAGGATGGCACCGGGAGTGTAGCCCACGCCGTTCGGGTGCTTGGAGGCCAGCTCCTGCACCATGGAGGTGAAGGCGTCCACCTGGCTGCCTGCCATGCCGGTGTCTCCGGCGTTTGCGTCGTAGATGGCCTGTATCTCGTCCCGCGTGAGCTTCAGGCGTGCATCCGCGCCCAGGCGGTCCAGCAGGTCGTTGGTGGAGATGCGGCCCTCGCGCAGATCGTTGGAAACGGCCACGGCGTGCTCCTTGATGACCTCGTGCGCCTCCTCGCGGCCCACGCCGCGCTTCACGGCGGCCATCATAATGGTGGTGGTCATGAGGAAGGGCAGGTAGCGGTTGAGCTCCGTGCGCACCACCGGTTCGTACACCTGCATCTGGTCCAGCACGGTGATGAAGGTCTCGAACAGGCCGTCCGCCGCCAGGAAGGCGTCCGGCAGCACGCAGCGCCGCACCACGGAGCAGGACACGTCGCCCTCGTTCCACTGGTCGCCGATGATGCCGCCGATCATGGCCAGATGGCCCTTGAGGATGGCGTGGAAGCCGTTGACGCGCTCGCAGGAGCGGGGGTTCATCTTGTGCGGCATGGCGCTGGAGCCGGTCTGGCCCTTGGCGAAGCCTTCCGTCACGAGCTCGTGCCCCACCATGAGGCGCCAGGTCTTGCAGAAGCTGCTGGGCGCGGAGGAAAGCCCCACCAGCCCGGAGATGACCTCGAAGTCCAGCGAGCGCGGGTACACCTGACCCACGTTGGTCCACTTGGCGGCAATGCCCAGGTGCTCGCAGATGCGCTGCTCCAGCTGCAGCACGGTGGCGGCGTCCTTGTTGAAGAGGGAGAGCTGGTCAAGCTGGGTGCCCACGGCGCCCTTGAGACCGCGCACGCGGTAGCGGTCCATCACGCTGCACCACGCCCAGGTCCAGTGTACGAGTTCCTCGCCGAACATGGCCACGCGCTTGCCCATGGTGGTGGCCTGCGCCGCCACGTTGTGGGTGCGCGCCGCAAACACCAGGTCGCGCCACGCGCCGGCATGCTTCGCCAGGCGGTCCAGCGTGGCCACCGCCTTGTCGCGGATGATTTGCATGGAGCGCCAGATTTGCAGCTGCTCCACGTTCTCCGTGAGGTCGCGGCTGGTCATGCCCTTGTGAATGTGCTGGCAGCCCGCCAAATCGCAGAATTCCTCAATGCGCGCCTTCACGTCGTGGCGCGTCACGCGCTCGCGGGCGTTGATGGAATCCACGTCCACCTGGCCCTTCACGCGCTCGTAGGCGTCAATGGCTTCCTGCGGGATGTCCAGCCCCAAATCCTTCTGCGCCTTCATCACGGCAATCCAGAACTCGCGTTCCAGGACAATGCGGCCCTCGGCGGACCAGATGGATTTCATGGCATCGGAGGCATAGCGCCCGGCAAGTACATTTGGTATGGCGTTCATGGTTCTGTGGGGTTTCACGCGCTTGCGCGCGGCCTGTATAGCATCCTTCCCGAATTTTGACAAGCCCAAAATCAGCAGGTCAGCGCGTTCTTTGCCAGCCCTGCGAGCGAGGTCTCGCGGTAGCCGGCGGCCAGGCTGCGCCCGGTCTCGTACATGGTGGCGATGACCTTGTCCAGGCTGACGAAGTGGGTGCCGTCGCCGCGGAGGGCGAGGCGTGCGGCGTTGACGGCCTTGACGGCACCGATGGCGTTGCGCTCGATGCAGGGGACCTGCACCAGACCGCAGACGGGGTCGCAGGTGAGGCCGAGGTTGTGTTCCATGGCAATCTCCGCGGCGTTTTCAATCTGTGCGTTGGAACCGCCCATGGCGGCAGCCAGTGCGCCCGCGGCCATGGAGCATGCCACACCCACCTCACCCTGGCATCCCACCTCTGCGCCGGAGATGGATGCGTTGGCGCGGTAGAGCGAGCAGATGGCGGAGGCGGAGAGCAGGAAATTCTGCACGCCCGCGCTGACGGATACGCCGGCTTCCCTGGCGCCCACGCGCACAAAGTAGCGCAGCACGGCGGGAATGACACCGGCAGAGCCCATGGTGGGCGCGGTGACCACGCGGCCGCCTGCGGCGTTCTCCTCCGCCACGGCGAAAGCCCAGAGGTTGAGCCAGTCCATGTTGACCAGCGGGTCCAGCTGGGTGCTCAGGAAACGTTCCTGCATGCGCTGGAAGATGCGCGGGGCGCGGCGCTCCAGGTGCAGCGGGCCGGGCAGCGAGCCGTGTGCCGCCACGCCGCGGTCAATGCTAGCCATCATTACATCGTACACCAGCTTGAGCCGCACGTTCACCTGGTGTACGGCGCGCAGCGAGGTCTCGTTGGCCATCACCAGGCCGCCCAGGGTGACCTGGCGCTCGTTGCAGAAGCGCATCAGCTCATCGCAGCTGCTGAAGTCGTACGGCACCACGGGTGCATCCTCGGTGTCGGTGTTTCCCATCTCGTCGAGCCGCTTGACGGAGCCGCCGCCCACGGAGAAAAAGGTTTCCTCCAGCAGAAGCTCGCCGCGCTCGCCGTAGGCGTAAAAGCGCATGCCGTTGGGATGCTCCTCCAGGCTTTCCTCCATCTTGAGCTCGATGTCGCTCTCGGCGCAGAACGCGATGGGTCGCTCGCCGCCCAAGTTGAGCATGAGATCGCCTTCATGCGGCTTCATCTCCTGCGGGTCCATCGTCTCCGCGTTGTAGCCCATCAGCCCGTACACCACGGCGCCGGGCGTGCCGTGGCCTTCCCCGGTGAGCGCGAGCGAGCCGTACAGGGCAACCTTCACGCTCCGCACGGAGTCGAACAGGTGCCGCTCCCGCAGGTCGTCCACAAAGTGTGCGGCGGCGCGCATGGGCCCCATGGTGTGTGAGCTGGAGGGGCCGATGCCGATGGAGAAGACGTCAAAGAAGCTGGTGTACATGGTGGAGAGGGGGAAGGGGAGGATTAGGCGAGGTCCTCTTCCACGATGAGGTTGTCGACGATGTACTGGCGTCGGTCGTCGGTGTTGGTTCCCATGTAGAAGCGGAGGATTTCCTTGAGGTTGTGAGCGTTTTCCAGGGAAACTTCCTCCAGGCGGATGTCATCGCCGATGAATCCCTTGAACTCGTTGGGCGAGATTTCGCCGAGGCCTTTGAAGCGAGTGATTTCGGGGGATTTGCCGAGCTGCTCCACGGCGGCGTCGCGCTCCGCTTCGGAGTAGCAGTAGATGGTTTTCTGCTTGTTGCGCACGCGGAACAGCGGCGTCTGCAGGATGAACAAATGCCCCTCGCGGATCAGCTCCGGGAAGTATTGGATGAAGAAGGTGAGCAGCAACAGGCGGATGTGCATGCCGTCCACATCGGCATCCGTGGCAATCACCACCTTGTTGTAGCGCAGGTCCTCGATGCTGCGGTCGATGTTGAGCGCGAGGTGCAGGAAGTCCAGCTCCTCGTTGCACTTTTCCTCGAAAAGGGCGGCGCGCTTCATGCCGAAGCTGTTGGCGGGCTTGCCGCGCAGGGAGAACACGGCCTGCGTCTCGGCATCTCGCGCGGTGGTGATGGAGCCGGATGCGGAATCGCCCTCCGTGATGAAGAGCATGGTTTCCTTGGCGCGCTTGTGCTTGGTGTCGAAATGCACGCGGCAGTCGCGCAGCTTGCGGGTGTGCACCTTGGCCTTCTTGGCACGCTCGCGGGCAACTTTGCCGGTGACGCCGGCCACCTCCTTGCGCGTCTTTTCGCTCTCCTTGATTTTCTCTTCAATCGCGGCGGCGGTTTCCGGGTTGCGGTGCAGGTAGTTGTCCAGCTCTCGCGCCAGGAAGTTGAGCACGAAGGTGCGGATGGTCTCCTTGTCCGGTCCCATGGTGTTGCTGCCCAGCTTGGTCTTGGTCTGCGACTCGAAGACAGGCTCGATGACCTTCAAGCTGATGGCGGCCTCGATGCCGGTGCGGGTGTCGGCGGCCTCGTAGTTCTTCTTGAAGAAACCCTGCAGGGTCTTGGCGATGGCCTCGCGGAAGGCTGCCTGGTGCGTGCCGCCCATGGTGGTGTGCTGGCCGTTCACGAAGGAGTAGTACTCCTCGCCGTACTGGTCGCCATGCGTGATGGCCACCTCGATGTCGTCGCCCACCAGGTGGATGGGTTCGTAGAGAGGCTCTTCCTTCATCTCCTCCTTCAGCAGGTCCAGCAGACCGTTTTTGGAGGTGATGTTGCGGCCGTTGAGACAGATGGTCAGCCCGGTGTTCAGATAGCAGTAGTAGCGGCACATGCGCTCCACGAACTCCGGGTTGAACGCGGCGTTGGGCGCAAAGATGGTGCGGTCCACGCGGAAGGCCACGCGCGTGCCGTCGGGCTCGGTGTTCTTGCGGGTGGAATCGCTGCCCTTGACGAGGACGCCCTGCTCGAAGCGCATGCGGCGGGTCTTGCCCTCGCGGTAGGCCTGGATTTCGAATTCCTCGGAGAGGGCGTTGACGGCCTTGATGCCCACGCCGTTGAGGCCCACGGATTTCTTGAAGGCCTCGCCGTCGTACTTGCCGCCCGTGTTGATTTTGGCGGCGCACTCGTAGAGCTTGCCCAGCGGGATGCCGCGCCCGAAGTCGCGCACCTCGCACAGCCCGTCCTCGCTGATGTTCACCAGAATCTTCTTTCCCACCCCCATCACAAACTCGTCAATCGAGTTGTCGATCACCTCCTTGAGCAGCACGTACAGGCCGTCGTCCGCCATCGTGCCGTCTCCCAGCTTGCCGATGTACATACCGGGGCGCAGGCGGATGTGTTCCCGCCAGTCCAGGGACATGATGTCCTTCTCCGTGTAGTTGCCTTCCATCTGGGCCCATCCTACCACACCCGCGCGCGCATATCAAGGGCGAACCGCGCGCGTGGTTGTCAGCGGTCCAGGGCGTAGCGCAGGGCGGAAAGCGCCATGAAAACGGCGGTTTCCACGCGCAGGATGATGCTGCCCAGGGAGACGTGGAGGAATCCGGCCTCTGAGGCGGCTGCGTATTCCGCGGGCGAGAAGTCGCCCTCGGGGCCGATGAGAACCACAGCGGCCTGCTCACCGCGGGCGCGGGCGGGTTCCAGCACGTCCCGCAGGGGCTGTGCCTGGGGCGTGATGGCGCAGACGAGTTTCAGCGCGGGCAAGTCTGAGCGCTGCAGGAGAGCGGCGAACGATTGCGGGGTGTCCACCGCGGGAAGTCGGCGCACGCCGCACTGCTTGCATGCCTCCAGCACGGTGCGGCGCCACTTCTCCGCCTTGGCTTCCGCCTCGTCCGGTTTCAGGCGCACGATGGTGCGCTCTGAGATGACGGGGATGATGCGCGCCGCACCCAGCTCCACGGCCTTCTGCATAATGAGGTCGGTGTTGGTGCCCTTGGCGAGGGCAACGGCGAGTGTGATTTGCGCTCGCGGGGGTTCCGGCGGCAGGGACTGCAATTCACCGATGGTGAGAGAGCTGCTTCCCTGCGTAGAAATGATGCGTCCCCGCACGCCGTTGCCGCAGCCGTCGAATACCTCGCATTCCTCTCCCGTTTTCATGCGCAGCACCCGCAGCGCGTGGTGCGCCTCCTCACGCTCGATGGTGAGCGCGGGCGCGCTGAAATCGGCGTTCGGCAGGTAGCAGCGGTGCATGGCCGGGAGCAGAATGAATCAGGACTGCAGGAAACGCTCGGCGCGGCGGCGGTATTCTGCCACCTCCGGCTGGTTCTTGTCGGTAAGCGTCTGCGCGAAGGCTTCCAGCGCCTTCTGCTGGGCAGAGCTCAAATCCTTGGGCGTTTCCACCTGCACCTCCACCAAGAGGTCGCCGCGGTTACCGCCGCGCAGCCTGGGCATGCCCTTGCCGCGCACGCGCAGGATGGTGCCGCTCTGCGTGCCCGCGGGTACCTTGAGCTTGGACGGCCCCTCCAGCGTGGGCACGGGCAGCACGCCGCCCGCAGTCGCCACCGTGAGCGGGATGAACACGGTGCAGGAGAGGTCCGCGCCGTTGCGAGTGAAGACATCGTGCGGCTTCACATCAATGAAGACGTACAAATCGCCGGTGTTGCCGCCGTGCAGGCCGGCATCACCGTTGCCGGTGGAGCGGAGCTTCATGCCGCTGTCCACCCCGGCGGGAACGTGCATGGTGATGGTTTCGTCCTTATGCACGCGGCCTTCGCCGTGGCACTTGGAGCAGGGGTTGGAGATGGTCTGGCCTGCGCCGTGGCAGGTGGGGCAGGTGCTCTGCTGCACAAAGAAGCCGCTCTGGCGCGTCACCATGCCGGTGCCGTGGCAGGTGGGGCAGGTTTTGAAGCCCGCCGCGCCGTCCTTGGAACCGGTGGCCTTGCAGTCTTGGCAGGGTACCAGACGCTCGATGGTGAGCTGCTTGTCGCAGCCCTTGAAGGCTTCTTCCAGCGTAATGTCCAAGTCGAACCGCAAATCCGAGCCGGGCTGGCGCGGATCCGCCTGGCGCTGGCGTGCCTGGCGCGCAAACCCGCCGAAGCCACCACCGAACATTTGGGCGAAGATGTCCATCGGATCGGAGAACCCGCCGAATCCGCCGGGGCCGCCGGCTCCGCCCATGCCGCCGTTCTTGAAGGCATCATGCCCCATGCGGTCGTAGGCGGCGCGCTTGTCCGCGTTGCTGAGCACCTCGTAGGCTTCGCCCAGTTCCTTGAACTTTTCCTCGGCCTCCTTGTTGTCCGGGTTGCGGTCCGGATGGTACTTCATGGCCAGCTTGCGGTAGGCCTTCTTGATGGTGGCGTCGTCCGCGTTGCGGTCCACGCCGAGCACCTCGTAGTAATCCTTGGACATGGTGGTGGGTGGTTGAAGGGGTTAGGCGTCCTGCTTGGACTCCGCCTCCGCAGGGGCGGCGGTGACAACGTTGACGGGGCGCAGCAGGCGGCCGCGCAGGTTGTATCCGCGGCGCAGGATGCGCAGGACGGTGCCCTCCGGCTGGTCGCTGGGCTCGCTCATGATGGCCTCGTGGATGTTGTGGTCGAACATCTGGCCGGGCTCGGTGGAAATGGGTTCCACGCCCTGGCCCTCCAGGAAATCGTGCAGCTGCTTGCGCACCATATCCATGCCGATGTAAATCATGGAGCTCGTATCCTGCCCGGCCATCTGCATGCCCATCTCAAAGTTGTCGATGACAGGCAGCAGCTCCTCCAGCAGGCCTCGGTTGGCGTACTTGGCGAACTCCTCCCGGTCTTTCACGGTGCGCTTGCGGTAGTTGTCGTACTCCGCGGCGGTGCGCATTGCCAGCTCGCGCCACTTGGCAAGCTCGTCTTCCGGCGTGGGGGCTTCCTCAACGGCCGCTTCTTCCGGCGTGGCAGCCTCCGTCTCAGGGCATGCGTTTTCCTGCGGGCACTCCTCTTGCGGAGTCGGGGCCTGCTCCGCTTCGTTCGTCTTTTCTCTCATGCGCCCATATGTAGCGCGCACGCGCGGCAAAGTCAATCTCCGCCTGTGACAGCGAAAGGGAATCGCCTTACTCCATGACGGCCCAGAGACGGCCGTTGGCGGAGTTGACGAGGTGCAGGGGAAGGCCGAAAGCCTGGCGCAGGATGGGCTCGGTGAGGACGTCCCCTCGCGCGCCGCGGGCGATGATGCTGCCCTCGCGCAGGATGAGGCCGCGCGAGAATGCGTGAGGCTGTCCTCAATGCCTTGGTGCATTCATGCTATGCCTCTGGCATTCCCATGCAGATCCGCGTGTACGAGGACAAGCTCTACATTTCCAACAGCTCGTTCGGAATGGAGGGGTGGACCATGGAGCGCTACGTTGCTCAGCACCGCTCGGAACCCTTCAACCCCTCCATTGCCGGAGCCTTCTTCCGCGCCGGGTTTATTGAGGCCTGGGGGCGCGGCATTGAAAAGATTTGCCACGCCTGCAGCGTCACTTCCCTTCCTCAACCCTGTTTCGAGGGCCGCGCTACTTCTTTCTTGGTCTCTTTCCAAAGAGAGGCGACGGCTGCAACAAACGTCCCCGACACGGCGGTTGGCTTGTCGCGAAAAGAACAGCAAATGCGCCGAATCGTGGAACTCATGCGGCAGAATCCCGCTGTTACCACCACCCAAATAGCAGAGGAATTGAAGTTGAGCCGCACTGCAATCAGTAAAATTATATCCTACATGAAGGCCCAGGGAATTGTGTGCCGAGATGAGGGCAAAAGGTTTGGTCGCTGGGTAGTCATTGATGGCAGGCCTTTATAGATAATTTACAAAGACTTTACAAAGACTTTACAAAGACTTTACAAAGACTTTACAAAGACTTTACAAAGACTTTACAAAGACTTTACAAAGACTTTACAAAGACTTTACAAAGAC
>CALCWC010000043.1 GCA_937905985.1 uncultured Verrucomicrobiales bacterium
CCCACATCCTCTGGCCCGTGGACGACGACGCCGTCATCGAAACCATCCGCAAGGGGTTTGAGGAGGTGCCCGTGCTGTACATAGCGGACGGCCACCACCGCACCGCATCCAGCGCCGCCGTGTCCGCCAAGCGCCGCGCGGAACACCCGGACTACACGGGGCAGGAGGAGTTCAACTACCTCATGGCCGTCACCTTCTGCGACGAGGACCTGTTCATCATGGACTACAACCGCGTGGTGCTGGACCTGAACGGGCTGGACGAGCCGACGTTCCTGGCGCGCGTGGAGGAGAAGTTTGACGTGGTGCCCGCGGCCACCGCGCCGTATGCGCCCAAGGCCAAGCACGAGTTCGGCATGTACCTGGGCGGCAAGTGGTACACCCTCACCGCCAAGGACGGCACCTTCGATGCCGCGCACCCCATCCAGAGCCTGGACTGCTCCATCCTGCAGGCCAACCTGCTGGCCCCCGTGCTGGGAATCACCGACCCGCGCACCAGCCCGCGCATCGACTTTGTGGGCGGCATCCGCGGGCTGCGCGAGCTGCAGGAGCGAGCCGCGGGAGGCGTGGCGTTCTCCCTCCACCCCGTCACCATGGCAGACCTCTTCCACGTGGCGGACAGCGGGGAAATCATGCCGCCCAAGTCCACCTGGTTCGAGCCGAAGCTGCGCTCCGGCCTCTTCGCCCACGAAATCGAACGATAACCCTTTTCCCAAGATTCCATCACCATGAAGATACTCATACCGACCAAACTCGACAAAGCCGCCGCCGCCCAGCTCACCGCAGCCGGGTACGAGGTGGTGCAGAACGACACCGATCCCATCGAGGCCCAGGTGGCGGCCCATCCCGATGCCGCCGGGCTCATCGTGCGCTCGGAGAAGGTGACGCCCGAAATCATTGACGCCCTGCCCTCCCTCAAGTGCGTGATCCGCGCCGGTGCCGGCTACGACAACATCGACTACCTCTACGCCCGCACCAAGGGCATCGACGTGATGAACACGCCCGGAGCCAACTCCAACGCCGTGGCGGAGGAGGTGGTGGCCCTGGTGCTCGCAGCCTACCGCTTTGTCATCCCCGCGGATGTCACCACCCGCGCCGGGGAATGGAACAAGAAGAAGTACATGGGCCGCGAGCTCACCGGCAAGACCGTCGGCATCATCGGCCTCGGCAACATCGGCCGCCAGCTCGTCAAGCGTCTCCAGGGATTCGAGTGCAAGGTCCTCGGCTACGACCACTTTCTCTCCCGCCAGCGCGCGCTCAACATTGGCGCCACGCCCGCCGAGCTGAGCGAGATATTCTCCACCGCGGATATCATCTCCATCCACGTGCCGGGCGGCCCCGCCACCAAGAACTATGTGAATGCGGAGCTCATCGGCAAGATGAAAGACGGGGCCATGCTGGTGAACTGCGCCCGCTACGGCGTGGTGGACGAAGACGCCCTGCGCGCCGCCAAGGCCGCCGGCAAGAACATCATCTACTGCACGGACGTACACCCCAAGGACACCGCCGCCAACCAGCCCAGCGCGGATATTGCAGACATCATGCTGCCCCACCTGGGAGCCAACACCAAGGAGGCCAACAAGATGGCCGCCATGCGCGCCGCCAGCCAAATGCACGCCTATTTCGCCCAGGGCGACACCTCATGCGTGGTGAACGCGGAAATGCCGCACGACCTGAACCCCGCGCACCTGCACCTGGCCGCCATGCTCGGCAAGCTCTGCTGCCACGCCGCGGGCTGCAAGCCCATCCGCCGCATTGACTGCACCTTCTACAACAACCTGCGCAGCTTCCGCAAGTGGTTCACCCCCTGGGTGCTGGAGGGTGCCGTTCCCGGCGCGGAGCACGGGCTCATGCCCCCTGCGGCGGAGGCTTCCTTCCGGGAGCACGGCATTGTCTACAAAGCCTGCGAACCCATGGACGACAAGCTCTACGAGGACCAGCTCACCATCGACATCCACACCGAGGACGCCGGGCAGGAAACCATCACCAGCGTGCGCGGCATGATTGTGGACGAAACCCCCGTGGTCTCCCGCATCGGCGGCTTCAAGCACCTGTACGCCGCCCTCCCCGGCAACACCCTCGTGCTCCGCTATGCGGACCGCCCGGGCGTGGTTGCCTCCATCGGCCAGACCCTCTCGGACGCCGGCATCAACATCGAGAACATCGTGGCCCCCACGGACCACGCCAGCGGTGATTCCCTCGCCATCGTCAAGACGGACAAGCCCGTCTCCGATGTCCTGGTGGAAATCCTGCGCAAGACCATTGATGCCAAGCTGGCCTTCGCCATCACCATGTGAGTTTGGGATGATGGAACACGCTTGCAAAAAGGGCGCACCGGCGGTGCTGGTGCGCCTTTTCCTGCTGGCGGGGGTGCTGCTGCTTTCCGCGTGCGAGACCTTCCACTACGGGGACAATATCCGGCTCCGCGGGGCGGAGGTGGCCCTGCTGAACTGGGATCAGAAAGATATGCCGGAAAAGGCGCGGGAGGATGCTATACGGAACACCGTGCTGTACCGGCTGGACGGCAAGCTGTATGAGCGCGCCACGCTCGCCTACGCGCCCATCACGCATGTGGCGGCATGGCACCGGTGGCACTGCATTTTCCGCAGCGTCGGCTACAATTACTCATCGGAGGAAACGGTGGGAGAACCCACGGAGCGGCGGGAAATCATGGTGCAGGTGCACTCCACAACCGAAAAGGGTTCGCCTTCATACATCCCGGTGGAGGAATTCGACTTCACACGAGCCTCCAAGGTGACGGCATCCCAAATAGATGGTTCGCTGGAAAACCGCCTGTACGTCTACGCTCAGTGGGTGCCAAGACTGGGGAAGGACTACGTGTTGCGGGACTACATGGCGGACCTCCCGGCACGCAAGGTGCACCCGCTGAACTACCTTGCGGGCGGCATCGTGCACCTGGTGGTGGATTGGCCGCTGAACATCATTGTGAACATCATCAACCCGCTGGATGTGTGGCACTACCCGGAAAGCTGGCGATAAACATCGGGTGAAAATGAGTGAAACGCCTTGCCTTATCCGCTGGGGTGTGGTATAAGGCGCGGCGTTCGATGATTGACAACCAAGAGAGCCTCCACGCATGGAGACAACGTGCCGCCGCCAAGCCCCAGGGCCGCACCGTGCTGGATTTGGAGGCGGACAGCCTCCACCGCCACAGGGAAAAGCTCTGCCTCATCCAGTATGCGGACGAGGACGGCGTGTGCATCATCGACCCGCTCGCCATCGAGGACATGGGCGACTTCACGCGCTGGCTGCAGGAGACGGACGTGTGGATGCACGGCGCGGACTACGACATGAGCCTGTTCCAAGGGGCGTACGGCGTGCTGCCGCACATGATCCTGGACACGCAGATAGCCGCGCGCCTGCTGGGGTTCCGGGCATTCGGGCTGGCGGCGCTCGTGGAGCATTTCTACGGCATTGTGCTGAGCAAGAAGAACCAGAAGGCGGACTGGGGCAAGCGCCCCATCCCCGTGGAGATGCAGGAGTACGCCTCCGGCGATGTGAAATACATGCTGGAGATGGCGGACAAGCTCACCGCCCGCCTCAAGGAGCTCGGCCGCCACGACTGGTTCCTGGAGAGCTGCGCCTGCAACCTCCAGCACGGCCGCGAACGCTTTGAAACCGTCATGGAGGACCCGTGGCGCATCCGCGGTTCCGGCAAGCTCAACCGCCGCGGCCTGGCCGCCCTGCGCGCCCTCTGGACGTGGCGCGACGACGAGGCCTCCAAGATGGACCGCCCCTCGTTCATGGTGTGCAGCAACGACGACCTGCTGCGCTGGAGCGAAATGCTGCAGGAGTTCCGCGTGGTGGAGCCGCGCAACCGCATGCACGCCCAGCGCGCCAGCCGTCTCCGCAAGACCATTGAGCGTTTCCAGCTCTTGGACGAGCACGACTACCCCTGCATCCCCAAGCGCGTGCGACACGAGCAGGACCCGCACTTCGAAATGCACATGGCGCATTGGTCCGCCAAGCGTGATACCATTGCCGAACAGTTGGACATCGAGCCCTCGCTCATCGCCTCCCGCATCCAGCTGGAAACCATCTCCAACCACGAAGACGCGGGCCTTGCCGCCCTCATGAACTGGCAGCGAGACCTGCTCACCCGCTGACCTGCGGGCAGTTTTTTGTCATAAAAAATCAAATAGTGCTGGACAAAGCGGTCGGATTGGCGTATATTCTCTCGCACACCGCCAAGGTGTCCATGGCAGGATAGCTCAGTGGTAGAGCAGAGGACTCATAAGCCTTTGGTCGCGAGTTCAAATCTCGCTCCTGCTACTACAAGGGGTCTCCCGATTTTCGGGAGACCCCGTTTGTTTTGCCGTTGGTGCCAAACAACGTGGTTGCACCGCTCGTTAGCGGCACAGGGCGGCGCAATCCTCGCGCCCAAAGGCGGCGGCCAGTTCCGCCGGTGTATTGCCTGCATTGTTTTTTGCGGCGGGGTCGGCACCGAGCTCCAGGAGCAGGCGCACGGCTTCCACCTGGCCGAACACGCATGCCGTGTGCAGCGGCGTGGCACCGGCCCTGTTCCGGGCATGGATATCCGCCCCGGCGGCATGGAGAACCCGGATGTGTTCCGTGCAGCCGTTGAGTGCGGCGATGTGCAGCGGGTAGCCGAGGTTGCAGGCATGGGCAGAGAGGTCTGCGCCATTCTCGATGAGCCAGCGGACGACATCGCCCTGCCCGGGCCAATTGACCATGCATGCCTGGTGCAGGGCCGTGAATCCCTTGTCATCCGTGCCGTTCACGTTTGCGCCCGCAGCCAACAGCAGCCGGGCAATCTCCATACGGCCCAAAAGGGCGTTCTGACCAAGAATGGAACCCTCCGCGATATCCTCCTCTTTCGAGATAACGCGGAGGGCTTTCAACACATCTATGGCATGTTCACGGTCCATAGAGGTTGTTGTGTGGGGGTTACTCCCACTCGATGCTTGCCGGGGGCTTGGTGCTCACATCGTAGAGCACGCGGTTGATGCCCTTCACCTCGTTGAGGATGCGGTTGGAGGCCTCTCGCAGGAGGTCGTAGGGCAGCTGCACCCAATCCGCGGTCATGGCGTCCTCGGAGACGATGGCGCGCAGGTTGGTGGCGAACTCGTAGGAGCGCTCGTCGCCCTTCACGCCCACGGTCTTGACGGGGATAAGGCCGGCGTAAGCCTGCCAACACTTGTCGTACCAGTCCCACTTGCGGAGGGTGCCGATGAAGATGGCGTCGCACTCGCGGATGATGTCGAGGCGGTCCTTGGTGACCTCGCCGGGGCAGCGGACAGCCAGGCCGGGGCCGGGGAACGGATGGCGCCACAGGATATCATGCGGGATGCCCATGGAGGCACCCAGCTCGCGCACCTCGTCCTTGAAGAGGAATGCCAGGGGCTCGATGACCTTGCCCTGCTTCTGCATCTCCAGCACACGCTCCACGCGGTTGTGGTGGGTCTTGATGACGGAAGCCTTGCTCTTGGCGTTGGATGCGCTTTCGATGACGTCCGGGTAGAGGGTACCCTGGGCGAGCATCTCGGCATCGCCCACGGCATCCCAGAACACATCGATGAAGAGGTTGCCGATGATGCGGCGCTTCTTTTCCGGGGCGGGTTCGCCCTTGAGGGCCTCCAGGAAGCGGGCGGAGGCGTCCACGGTTTCAATCTCCACGCCCATGCGGCGGAAATTGGCCTGCACCTCCTTGGCCTCGTCCTTGCGCAGCAAACCGTTGTCCACAAAGATGCAGCGTGCGTTCACGCCGGCCTCATGCAGGAGGACGGCGAGCACGGTGCTGTCCACGCCGCCGGAGACGCCGCACACCACCTGCTTGTCGCCCACCTTGGCGCGGATTTCCTCGATGAGCTCGCGCTTGAAGTCGCCGATGTCGAACTTGGCAAGGTTCTTGGCGTAGGAGAGGAAGTTTTTCAGGATGGTACGGCCCTCATGAGAGTGGGTCACCTCCGGGTGGAACTGGATGCCGAACATCTGCTCTCCCCATTGCAGGGAAACGGGCACGCCCTCGCTGTTGCGGGCGATGACCTTGCAGTTGTCCGCCAGATGGTCCACGGTGTCGGAGTGGCTCATCCACACCTGGGAAGAGGGAGACATATCGGCGTACAGGCCCTCCAGCTTGTCGGGGATGAGGGCGGCGGGGCCGTACTCGCGCTTGTTGCTCTTGCGCACGGAGCCGCCGGTCTTGATGTTGAGCAGCTGCATGCCGTAGCACACGCCCAGCACCGGCACGTTGAACGCCTTGAGCCACTCGAAGTCAATGTCCGGGGCGTCGGGCTCGGACGTGCTGCGGGGGCCTCCGGAGAGGATGATGGCGCCGGGCTCGCTGATTTCATGCAGGTCCTCCAGCGCGTAAAGCTTGGCAAGGAAACCCAGCTCGCGCACGCGGCGCACGATGAGCTGCGTGTACTGTGAGCCGTAGTCGATGACGGCAACAATGTGTTTCGGGGTCATGTTGCGGGTATTCTAACACACCGCACCCGCTCCAGCAAGATTATTCGCGCGCCCGCGCGGGCACGCCCCCGGGTACGACAGCCATTTTGCTTGAACGGGGGTGTGGAAATGCCTATAATGGCCGCGAAATGTCGAGTCGATTCCATATAAGCCCGATGCGGAAGGCGTTCCTGCTGCTGTTGCTGGTGGGAGCGCTGGGAGTAACCATCATGGTGGTGATAGGCAAACTGGCGCGCAAGGAGTACGGCGGCAAGGTGGACTCCACCCCCATCTACGGGCGCGATGTAGCGCCGGAGGGCATGCCCGCCGTGCTGCATCCCGGCTACATTCCGCTCACCGCGGAGCAGATGACCAAGGCTCCGACAATCGACGGATTCCAGTCCCCCATCGGAACACCCAACGCCGCGTTCACCTATGACGCCCAGCCCTTCGGCACGCCCAACGAGATGCGCGGCGGCAACCACACCGGGCAAGACCTCAACGGCATTGGCGGCAACAACACCGATGAGGGGGAACCCGTGTACGCGGCGGCGCGCGGCCTGGTGGTGTACAGCGGCCAGCCCGCGGACGAATGGGGCAACGTGGTGGTGCTGCTGCACCGTCTGCCGGACGGCACGCGCGTGCAAACCCTGTACGCGCACCTGAAGGAGCGTTCCGCACGCCTGGGCGAAACCGTGGGGCGCGGGGAGCCCATCGGCAGCATCGGCACCGCGAACGGCCATTATCTGGCGCACCTGCACTTTGAGGCCATTCCCTCCCTCTGCGTGGAGGCCGGCATGCCCGCGTACGCCCCCCAGGGCACCATGAACCGCATCGACCCGCAAGAGCTGATGCAGAAATACCCTGCACCGAACTTCCCGGACCCGTACGGCGCGGTGCGATTGCTGCGCAAGCGCGAGGCCGGGCAAGCCGAGCCCGCCGCAGCCCCTGCGGAACCCCTTCCCGAGGGCGTGGCCCCCGTCAATCCCACCCAATTCCTGTAACCCGTCATGAAACGCAACCTCATTCTTTTCATTGTCAGTTTCATCATTGCCGCAGCCGTGTGCGGCGGCGTGTACCTCCTGCTCCAGAAGCAAGAGGAGGCCAAGCAACAACAGGCCGCCGAGCAGTCCCAGCAGCCCCCAACCGAGCAAACCCAACCCGTCGTTACGCCGGAGCCTCAGACCGACCCAGAGCCTCAACCCCAGCCCGAACCTCAGCCGCTGCCGGAGCCTGAACCCCAGCCCCAGCCCGCCGCGGAACTGACGGGCTCGCAAGCCGTGGTGCAGGCGTTCGTGGAGGCCGTACAGCGCGGCGACACCGCGGCCGCGCGCGGCATGATAGGCGGCATAATAGGCGGCGCGGAGGTGACGGACGCCACCATCGCGGGCCTGTGCATGGTGTTCGAGGACGGCGCGTACTCCCTGCGCGCCGCCAACCCCATCCGCAACACCTTTGAGAACGACTCCCACTCCGGCTACCTCGTCTACGTCACCCCGCAGCAGGGCAATGCCGCCAAGCCCGCCCACATCGGCGTGGAGCTTGCCAAGGACGGCGATGCCTGGCGCATCACCCACGTCTCCCTGGATTCCCTGCTCAGCAGCTACGAGGACCGCGGCATGGAGGAGGCCGGGCACTACTTCCCGCTGGTGAAGAACCCCAAGGGCGGTGACTCGCTGGCGCTGTTCTTCGCGTTCGATGATGCGGCGCTCACGCCGCGCTCGCTGCGCCAGCTGGAGATTGTGGCGCAGCTGCTCAAGGAGAGCCAGCGCAAGCTGGACATCTCCGGCCACACGGACGACGTGGGCACGGCGGAGTACAACCAGAAGCTCTCCGAGAAGCGCGCCGCCGCCGTGCGTGACGCCCTGGTGTCCTTCGGTGTGGACGCCGCGCAGATCACCACGCGCGGCATGGGCATGAGCCAGCCCCGCCGCACCTACTCCGACCAGGATTCCGAGGAGCAAATCGACACCGCCCGCGGCGAGAACCGCCGCGCGGAAATCTACCTCGATTTCGAGTAGCCCATGCAATTCCCGCCACAGGGACCCGCCCACGACTACGCCGCGGAGCTCAACGAGGAGCAGTTCCGCGCCGTCACCACCGCCGCGCGCCGCGCCCTGGTGATTGCCGGCGCGGGCAGCGGCAAGACCCGCACGCTCACCTACCGCGTGGCGTACCTGCTGGAACAGGGCGTGCCGCCGTGGCGCATCATGCTGCTCACCTTCACCAACAAGGCCGCGCGAGAGATGCTGACGCGCGTGGCTGACCTCACCGGCACGGACGCGCATTCCCTCTGGGGCGGCACCTTCCACTCCATCGCCTTCCGCATCCTGCGCCGCCACGCAGAGCGCTTGGGCTACCTGCCCGGCTTCACCATCTTCGATTCCGACGACCAGAAGGCACTCATGAAAAACCTGGTCAAGCAGCACGCCGGGAGCATGAAGAAGAGCGACCGCTTCCCCAAGGCGGAAATCCTGCTCGGCCTCTACAGCCTGGCCGTCAACACCGCGGACGACTGGCGTCACGTCCTCCACACCCGCTACCAGGGCTACGACCGTTTCGAGAACACCTTCGCCGCCATCTTCGAGGACTACGCCAAACGCAAGCAGGCGCTCAACGCCATGGATTTCGACGACCTGCTCACCAACCTGCTGCGCCTGCTGCAGGAGTGTGAGGACGTTCGCGACGACCTGCAGGGCCGCTTCCAGCATGTGCTGGTGGACGAGTACCAGGACACCAACACCATCCAGGACCAGATAGTGGCGCTGCTGAGCGGCGGCGAGGATGCCTCTCTCATGGCCGTGGGGGACGATGCGCAGAGCATCTACTCCTGGCGCGGCGCGGATGTGCGCCACATCCTGCGCTTCCAGGACACCTACCCCGACGCCGAGGTCTACCGCATCACCACCAACTACCGCAGCGTGCCCGCCATCCTGGACATCTCCAACGCCGCCATTGCGCTCAACGAGAACCAGATTCCCAAGGAGCTGCGCGCCGCGCGGCCATCGGGAGCCATGAAGCCCGCCATCATCATGGCCCCGGACAACCACCGCGAGGCCGAGAGCGTGGCGCGCCGCATCGACGAACTGATGGGCGGCGGCATCCCCGGCAAGGACATTGCCGTGCTCTACCGCGCCCACTTCCACTCGCTGGATGTGCAGATGGAGCTCTCCCGCGCCCACATCCCCTTCCGCATCACCAGCGGCCTGAGATTCTTTGAGCAGGCTCACGTCAAGGACGTGGTGGCCTTCCTGCGCCTCCTCTCCAACCCGCGGGATGAAATCGCCTTCCGCCGCATCGTGGCAACCTTCCCCGGCGTGGGAGATGTCACCGCCGGCAAGATGTGGGCTGCCTGGCACGTTTGCGTGGAACAGTGGATGACCGCGCACGACGGCGCCGCGCGCATCTCAGAGCCGCATTCCAAGGTGATGGAGAAGGCGGCCGTGCCGCCCAAGGTGCGCCCGTTCTGGCAGGGATTCCTCACGCTGATGGACTCCCTGCACCCGGACGACCACACGCTGCTGCCGCCGGAGCTGGTGCATGCCGTGCACCAGTACCTCACCCCCTACCTGCACGCCGCCTATGAAAACTACGAGGAGCGCGAGGAGGACATCGCACAGCTCGCCCGCACCGTCGGCGAGGAGGAGGACCTGGAGGCCTTCCTCTCCCAAATCGCCCTGCTCAGCGAGGTGGACAAGGACGCCCCCGTGGACGATGACGACTGCGTAACCCTCAGCACCGTCCACCAGGCCAAGGGGCTTGAGTGGAAGGTGGTCTTCATCATCTTCCTGGCGGACGGCATGTTCCCGCACAGCCGCGTGCTGGAGAGCGGCGACGAGGATGCCGTGGAGGAGGAGACACGCCTCTTCTACGTGGCCGTCACCCGCGCGCAGGACCAGCTCTACATGAGCTTTCCCCGCTTCAACGGCCGCAGCTACGACTCCATGCGCTGCGCCCCCTCCCGCTTCCTGGTGGCCCTTCCCCAAGAGCTTGTGGACCTCTGGCAAGACTAACACCCCCTTTTCAAAACTATGAGCGATATCCAATGGAACAGCGTTCCCGTGAACGAAGATGAAAAGCCAACCGTCAGCAGGGAGGACCTGCGTGAAATGGTGCGCGACCTCGACCCCGACGAGTATGATGACGACGTGCGAGCCTTTCTGGACGGCCTGATGGGCGACACGCCCGACGACGAGCTGAACAAGGCCGCCACCCTGCTGCTGCAGGACGAGGTGGACCTGCCGCCGAACATGGCCGCGCACGGCGTGGAGCCGGACATGCCGCTCATTGAGCTGCTGCTCTCTTGCGGCGCAGATGTGAACGCGCGCAACGCCTACGGCCAGCCGCCGCTGCACCTCGCCGCCCACTATGGGTATGAGGATATCGTCGACCGCCTGCTGGCCGCCGGTGCGGATCTTCGCACCAAGAACGCGCAAGGGCGTTTCGCCGCCCAAGTGGCCGCCACCCCCGCTCTCGCCGCCAAGCTGGAGCCTCCCCACAGGGAAGAGGACGATGCTCCCCTGCCCCCGGAAATCGAGGACGCCGACATCGAGCCCGACGACGGCGACGACCACCATCACCACTGCGATTGCGGCCACCACCACGGCGAGTGACGGTCGGTTCCCCCGCTCCGCCCTTAAAAGCAAAAATGCCTTGCACCGGCCCGCGCGTGGTGTATACTGGGAGACATGAGCGAGGACTTTTCTGCCATTGAAGAGAAGATGCAGGGCGTGGGGCTCTCCCGCGCGGCAATCGACGCGTTCCGGCACAGCGTGCACGTGCTCACGTCCAACGAATCCATGCTGATAGCGGAGGACGAGATTGCGCCCGCGGAAGGTGTGGAGGACTGGGAGAATTTGGTGGCGCAAACCGCGCCCGCAGACGCCGCCATGCTCCAGCAGACCGTGGTGGTGAAACTCAACGGCGGGCTTGGCACCAGCATGGGGCTGCAGAAGGCCAAGAGCCTGCTGGAAATCAAGCCCGGCGTGACCTTCCTGGATCTCATCGTGCGGCAGGTGCAGAGCCTGCGGCGCCAAGCGGGCTGCCATGTGAACCTGCTGCTCATGGACTCCTTCTCCACGTCGGACGACACCATGGCGTACCTCTCCCGCTACGCAGAGGACGGCTTTGCGGACCGCGCCAACGTGGAAATGCTCCAGAACCGCGTGCCCAAGCTCACGGTGGACACCCTGCAGCCCGCGGCGTTCCCCGCCAACCCGGATTTGGAGTGGTGTCCGCCCGGCCACGGCGATATCTACCCCGCGCTGGTGGGCTCCGGCTGGCTGGACAAGCTGCTGGCAGCAGGCGTGAAGTACGCCTTCGTGTCCAACTCTGACAACCTGGGGGCGCAAATGGACACGCGCTTCCTGCGCTGGTTTGCGGAGAGCGGCGCACCCTTCGTGATGGAGGTGACGCGCCGCACGGAGGCCGACAAGAAGGGAGGCCACCTGGCCACCCGCAAGGCAGACGGTCAGCCCATCCTGCGGGAGGTGGCGCAATGCCCCGCCAACGATGTGCCCGAGTTCCAGAACATCGACAAGCACCGCTTCTTCAACACCAACAACCTCTGGATACGTCTGGACGCCCTCAAGGACTATTTGGACGCCCACGGCGGCGTGATGCCCCTGCCCGTCATCCGCAACGTGAAGACCGTGGACCCGCGCGATGCCGCCACCCCCAAGGTGTACCAGCTTGAAACCGCCATGGGCGCGGCCATCCAGTGCTTCGCCGGAGCCCGCGCCGTGTGCGTGCCGCGCTCCCGCTTCTTCCCGGTGAAAACGTGTTCCGACCTGCTGCTGCTGCGCTCGGATGCGGTGGTCATCAATGACGATGGCCGCATGACGCTTGCGCCGGAATGCGGAGGCGTGGCTCCCGTGGTGCTGCTGGATTCCAAGCTGTACATGCTGGTTGATTCCCTGGATGCGCTGGGTGTGCCCTCCCTCAAGAACGTCAGGCGCCTGGCGGTCACCAAGGCGCACCATTTCGCCGATGGCGAGCCCCTGCAGGGAGATGTGGAAATTTAAGGGCCTCTGGCACCCGCCCAAGCCTCTCCATGCGGAACAGCGACCTTGACGAAAGGCCGCCGACGGGGTACAATGCGCGCGGGCGCGTGTGCCTGCGAACATGAACAACCAACTCTACATTTACGATTGCCTGTCGGCCAAGCTCTGGTCGTCGGACGGCGTGTTCATGACCATCGGCTCGGGTAAGAAAAACACCTTCCGCCTGCCGATGCGGGGGGAAAACGGGGGCTCGTTCACGCAAAGGAACGGCGCGTGCCGCTTCTTCCCGCACGGGCATGTTGAAAAGTATTCGCTCAACGGGGTGAGCATGAACACGGACGTGGTGATACGGCCGGAAACCATGTACCTCTTTGTGCTGGATTGCGGGTGTTTCGTGTGCTGGTACGGAGATGCGGTGAACAAACCGGATTTCGACCAGTACGACCCGAACGTGTGGTTCCTGTACAACACGGAGAACCATGAGTGGTACGGGCCGTATGCGCTGGGCGATTTGCCGAATCTGGCGCCGGATTTTCCGCCGGATGTGCTGGTGACATTCCAGGGGCTGGAGAACTGCGCGTTCTACCTGAAGGACATGCTGGCGGTGGCGGTGTTTGCGTCCCGCCTGGAGAAGCGCAAGGCGAACGAATCCGCTGCCGGTGGGGCGCGCGAGCTGCTGTGTCCCATCTGCTGGGAGAAGTTCCGCGAGGGGCAGGAGCTGGCCATCGCCGTGCACCCGGACCTCTGCGGCGACAACATACTGGGAGCGGACGCCATGCTGCGCTTCAAGCCCACGGAACGCAACTGGCAGGGCTTGCCCATCGATGCCAAGGGCTCCGCGTGCTCACATTACGCATGCCCGCACTGCCACCGCAAGCTACCGCCGTTCTTCACCGCCACGCAGCAGCACATGATTTCCCTGGTGGGCGTGCCGGCCGCCGGCAAATCCTACTTTCTAGCGGCACTGGTGCGCGAGCTGGAGCTGGAGTTCCCGCGTGATTTCGGCATGCCGTTCCGCGATGCGGATCCCGTGGCCAACGAGCCGCTCAACGACATGCGCATGCGGCTCTTCTCCGCCAAGACCCCGCAGGAGGCCTACATCGGCAAGACCCAGCTGCAGGGCCGCCTCTACCACAAGGTGTGGCGCCACGGCGTGTGGGCCAACATGCCCCGCCCGTTCATCTACAACCTCAACAAGGGCGACGAAACGCACTCCATTGTGCTGTACGACAACGCGGGCGAGGATTTCCAGCCCGGGCAGGGCGGCGAGCTGAATCCCGGCAGCCACCACATGGATGTGTCGGACGCCATCCTGTTCCTGTTCGACCCCACAGCCAACCCCGGCTTCCGCAAACTGCTGGCGGGCAACAAGGACCCGCAACTGCAGCGCAACCTGTACCCCCCGGGGCGGCAGGCGCTCCTGCTGGCGGAATCGGAGATGCGCATGCGCACCCAGCTGAACGTGGCACCCGGCAACAAGCTGGACGTGCCGCTGGCCATCATCATCGGCAAGTGCGACACGTGGATGCACCTGCTGGGACCGGAGCCGCTTCTGCCCGCCACCCGCAACGGCATGTTCATGCCGGAGCTCATCCAAGCCAACTCTGCGCGCCTGCGCCAGTTCCTCTTCGCCATCGCCCCGCACATCTGCACCAACGCGGAGGCCATCTCCTCCAACGTGCGCTACTTCGCGGCGTCGTCCTTCGGCGAGTCTCCCATCGAATTCGCCGACGAGGCCAGCGGCTCCATGCTCATCGGCCCCGCATCCGGGCGAGTGCATCCGTTCCGCGTGACGGACGCCGCGCTGTGGGCACTGAGCTGCGCCGCGCCATCCCTGCTGCCCAGCGCACAAACCACCTGATACTTTTTCCAACCGCCACCATGCCGCAACAGCTTATCCACACCAGCGCAAGCCACCTGCTGGACCGCAACGGCTCAGGCTACGGCACGGTGGCGCGCAGCGAGGAGATGACGCGAATCCTGCGCGACAAGCTGACCGCGCTGAGCGGGTACCGCGAGGTGGCATGCCGGGAGCTGCGCGGGGCGCAGTACGCGTACCGCGTGCTGGAAGACCACGGCGCCGCCCACCACGTGCTCACCCGCGTGCAAGCATGCGGGGCGGACTACTCCGGCCGCGCGTGCCACATTGCACACCACCTCATTCTCACCGCCGGGGAAGCGGAGGCCATGCGGCGGCACCCTGCGCGCCCCACGCCCGCCGGCATCATGCTGGCCATGGAGCAGCGCGGGCTATGGCGTTGCTGCTGGGACGGCGAGCCGAGCTTCTTAACGGGGGTCCCGGTGTTCTGTGCAGACGACATGCCGGATGCCGCCGCCCAGCCCACGTGGAAGCGCATGACCGGCCACAAGGGCAACGCGCGCGCGTTCAGCCTGCCACCGTATGAAGGCGACTGCGTGCTGCTGGTGCCCCCCGGAACGGAGGGCGCAGACATCCTGCGCCTGCTGCACGAGGGAGACTGGCTCACATGCCGGCGCGGCTGGGGGCACACCTTCACCACGGCGGCAGAGGACACGGACTCCTTTGCCGACACGCAGCGCATGGCGTGCACGGCCGCGGCGCAGGGCATCGTCAAGCGCGCGCGCCAGGCGGGGCACCCCATCCTGGACATCACGGAAAACCTGGAGCTGCCGGAAGCTCCCCTCCCCCAGGAAGAGCCATGAGCAGGAGACGCCCAGACCCCGCCATGCACGCCCTGCGGCAGCACATAGCCGCCGGGGACATGGAGGCCGCGCGCGGCGTGCTCGTGGAGATGCTGCAAAAGAACCCCGGCAACCAGCGGGCCCGCGCCGAGCTGGAGAGGCTGGACGCCGGACTGCCGCTGCACAGCGTGGAACGCAGCCGCGAGCGCGCGAGCGCCAAGGGCGAGCAGAACCAAGAGCGCCTGGCCGCCATGCTGCAGGAGTTTACCAAGGACCCGCAGATATTCTCACAGTGGGACGACCTCCAACTGCGCCGCGCCAAGAAGGAACTCGCGCGCCGCATGAAGTATGCGGGCCGCTCGCTGGAAAGCGCGGACCGCAGGGTGGCCACACAATACCGGCAGGCTCTCTCCCGCGAGCGCGCGCGCCGGGCCAAGCCCATGCGCCGCGTGCTGACCCTTGCCGCATCCATCGCGGGCAGCGTGGCGCTGGTCATTGTCATCGGCATGCTGATGGCCAACCACGCGGAGCGCGCCGCCGTGCGCCTGAACGAATGCCTGCGCAACGGCGACTCCGCGGAGCTTGCCACTTGCCTGAAGGCGTGTGATACACAGATGAACCGCCAGTTCTGCAAGCGCCTTCCCATGCTCATCACCGCCGCGCAGGCGCGTCTGAAGCGCGAGCAGGCGGACATCGACGACCTCACCGCGCTCTTCCGGAAAATCGAGAAGGGGGAAAGCTCCATCACCAAGCTGGGGCCCATCCGCCGCATGGAAATCGAGCACACGCTCACCACACTGCCCAAGGCCGCGCAACACCTCACCGACACTTGGAACAAATACTGCCGGGAGGAACAGGAGCAGCTCGCCTCCCAGCGTCTGCAATACGTGCAAAAGCTGGCGCGCCCCCTGCCCCCCATGGTGACACCGAGCGTCAACCTGCAGGAGGACGCGCTGAAGCTGGAGGAACTGCGCGCGGATCTGCAGGAGCGCTGCCTCATCTTCGCGGACGCACACTCCTCCCAACAGCTCGACGAGGAACTCATCCGCCCCGCGCAGGACGCACTCAAGCAGGTGAACGCCCTGCTGCAGGAGAACAGGCATTTGCAGGACGACCTCTCCAAGCTGGCCACTGCGCGGGACTATGACAGCTACCGCAAGCGCCTGCAGGCCATCACCCCCAAGCTGTACACCGTGCTCACGCCAGCGCTGGAAACCGCCAAGGCCCTGCCGGACCACAGCACCGTGCTGTGGGAGGTGCGCTCGCGCGGGCGGGACATCCCGCAAACGCAGCTGCAAGCCGCACGCCAGACGCTTGTCCTGGGCGGCCCCTCCATCACGCCGGAAGCCCCGGCATCCGCAGAGGAGACGCGGATTGCAGAGGAGCTGCTGGGTGCGCCCGCCCTGCGCACGCCGCTGTATGCCGTCACCAACGAGACGGGCGAGGTGAACTACACCGAGCAGGAACCCACGGTAAAGGACGGCAAGGTGCATTTCAAGCGCACCCTGCTGGATCCCGCCAAGCCCACCGGCTCCGGCGACAACGTGGAGTGGCCCAACCCGCACTGGGTGAAGATGCACCGCATCGATCCCTCACCGCTGGCGCAACAACTGAACACGGACGACCGCGCAGCGTTCCTGGGTGCCCTGCACTACGGGCGGGCGCTGGAGGGAGTGCTGCGGAGCCGCGCACCGGAATGCCCGGCGCTGGCACGCGCGTTTGTGTACGATTGCCTAGTGCGGATGATGCACGCGCGGGAGGAGAGGATGCTCACCGGGCTGCCGTACTCCCCCTCCCTGCAGGAAGACATACGCGGTTTCGAGGCCGTGAAGGCGCGCTGCGGCGTGGAGCTCACGGGCGACTGCTGGCTGCGGCAATCAGCGGCGCACACACGCGCGGAGCGCGAGTTTGCGGAATGGTTTGCCGCGCACAACACGGCATCCTACTCAGCAGAAATGGCGGAGAACTTTGCCAGTTTCATGGCGGTACGCCCGCGGTTCTGCGGATTCGTAACGCCCAACGGCCACACGCGGCTGAGCCGCAAACCGAAACCGGGAGAGCTGATTTGGTACATGACGGCGGACGGCATATCCACCACACGCAACGGAGAGGACCTGGAGGACGCCGCTCCCTTCTCCCCCCTCTTTGTTGCGGAGAAAGCCGCCGCAGAGCAAAAGCAACAAAAGTAGCATTGCCATGAAGGTAGCCCTGATATCCGACATCCACGACCACGCGGCCAACCTGGTGCAGGCACTGGGACTGGCGGACGCGGCGGGCTGCACACACCTCATCTGCCTGGGCGACATGGTGCACAGCGGCACGTTCCGCACGCTGCGGCTCTCCTGGCCGTACGGCATCGATTTGGTGTTCGGCAACAACGAACGCGAGCGGCGTATTTTCGAGCAAATGGCCGCGCAGTTCCACAATACCACACTGCACGGCGACAACGGCGAGGTGGAACTGGACGGGAGGCGCATCTATTTCACCCACCTGCCGGAGCGCGCGCAAAACGCGCTGCTGGCAGGCTGCTTCGATGCCGTGTTCTTCGGCCACACGCACCAGGCGTTCAACCAAACGTTCGGGCACACGCTGGTGGCCAACCCCGGTGAAATCACCGGGCGCGCCGGAAAGCCGTCCTACGGCATATACGATACGGTGGACAACACCGTGAGCATCCATCCCTTCTGATGCACTACCAGATCTACAGCCTGGACGCCCTGCCCGCTGCCGATGCGGCGGATGCCGCGCTGCTGGATACCGTGGAGAAAGAGGCGTACGCACGCCGGGGGGCATGCTACCTGGCGGAGCGCATGCTGCTGCGCCGCGAGCTCTCCCGCCTGAGCGGCGTGCCGGTGCAGGATGTGCACTTCACCTACAACGCCAACGGAAAGCCGGAGTTTGCGCCGCAGCCGTTCAGCCTCGCCCACTCCGGGAACTGCCTGTGCCTGGCCTTCCACCACCGTGCCGTGGGCGTGGACGTGGAGCGCGTGCGCCCGCGCAACTTCGCACGCCTCGCTCCGCACTTCATGGCAGAGCAACAGGCGCAGGCATTCGTGGAGAGGGGATGTCCCATGGATGAATTCTATGCATGCTGGTGCGCGGCGGAAGCCTTGGTGAAATGCGCCGGCGGCAGCATTTGGCAAGCGCGTAAAAGCTATCCTTTCCGGTACGAAAACGCAAGCATCGCCCCGCAGTTCACCCCGGCGCCCACCGTGGAGCTTTTTTCACCCGCGCCCGGTTATGCGGGAGCCGTGGCCTTTCTTCCCTGAAAACTGACTTTGCACGCGCACGGCCTTGCATGATAGGTTTTCAAGCACTTGCCGCAAAGTTTTTTTGCATTCAAAAATCGGCTAAATTTAGCCAATTTTTCATCACAATCACGCATTCTCTATCACTTACGGGAAATTTTATGCTTGTCCATCATCAGAAGCCTGATACAATTTGAAAAAGTTCATTCGCAACAACCAACCATCACGCACATGAACAAAGCGCAATTAATCAAAGTGATTCGTGAAGAGCTCGGCCCCGATGCCTCCAAGCAGGACGCAGCCCTCGCACTCGATGCTACGCTGAACGCCATCAAGAAGACCGTTGCACGCGAGAAAGTGCAAATTGTCGGCTTCGGCACCTTCGAAACCAAGTTGCGCGCTCCCCACAAGGGCCGCAATCCCCGCACCGGAGAGGTCATACAGGTTCCCGCCAGCCACTCCGTTACCTTCAAGCCCGCCGCAGCCCTCAAAAAGGGCTGATGGTGGCACTACACCTCCATCCCTTCCAATGCCCGCCAGGCGTGATGCCGGGCGGGCAAATTCGTTTGACGAAGGCGCACGGGGCGGGTAGAATGGAGACATGAACAAGACAACGCTTTCCACACTTCTGTTGACCGTCGGCCTCCCCCTGGGAGCCGCAACCTATTGTGTGGATCCCGTGAATGGAAACGACGACGCGAGGGGCGACGAGACGGCTCCGTGGAAAACCTACGCCCCGGTGAACAAGCTGGAGCTGCAGCCCGGGGACGTGGTGGTGACCAGCCCCGGCAGGATTGTAACCACGCTGGCCCCCAAGGGCAGCGGCAGCTCGGGAAAGCCCATCCGCCTCGTCTTCAAGCCGGGGCGCTACGAGTGGCAGGCCGCCACGCTGGACGGCCGCAAGCTCATGCTCTCCAACACGAACGACCGCCCGGACGACGAGAAGAAGCTGGGCATCGAGCTGGCGGGCGTGCAGCACTACCGGCTGGAGGGCAACGGGGCGGACATGATCTGCATCGGCAAAATGATCATGGTGCATTTCGAGAACAGCCACCACATCATCGTGAAGGACATGAGCTGGGACTATGCGCGCCCCACCGTCTCCGAGTACACCGCCGTGAGCGTGGGCGAACATGAGGCCGTGTTCACCATCCACCCGGACAGCCGCTACCGCGTGCAGGACGGCAAGCTCACCTGGGTGGGCGACGGCTGGGAGCTGCCCGCGGACATCCATGTGCAGCAGATGGTGCGCGAGCCGCGGCTGGAGGTGTGGCGCGGAGGCCCCACGCTGGCGCAGGGCACGGTGGAGGAGATTGAGCCCAACAAGGTGCGCGTCACCTACGACCAGAACCCCGGCTACCGCGTGGGCACCACCTACCAGGCCCGCAGCACCGTGCGCGAGTGCGCCGGCATGTTCGCCGACCACAGCAGCTACATCAACTACTACAACGTGCACCTCTATTTCGTGCACGGCATGGGCTTCCTCTCACAGATGAGCAAGGACATCCTCTTCCAGGACGTCTCCGTGGCTCCGCGGGAGGGCAGCGGGCGCACCTGCTCCGCGTGGGTGGACATGCTGCACTTCTCCGGCGTGGGCGGCGATATCCGGGTGGGGAAGTTCTTCTTCTCCGGCGCGCACGATGACGCCATCAACGTGCACGGCATCCACATGCGCATCGTGAAAATCCTGGATCCCACGCACGTGCGCATGCGCTTCATGGAGTGCCAGACCTGGGGATTCCCCGCCTACCACGCGGGGGACGAGGTGGACATCATCGATGCCGAGAGCATGCTGCCGCGCGGCACCACCAAGGTGGTGGCGGCCAAGATGCTGGAGGACCCGCACGAGATGGAGCTGGAGCTGGCGGACCCGCTGCCGGAGGGCACGGTGGAAAACTCCGATGTGCTGGAGAACGTGACGTACACGGCCTCCCTCACCGTGAACGACGGCGATGTGCAGCTCATCCCCACCCGCGGCTTCCTCATTACCACGCGCAAGCCCGTGAGAGTGACCCAGGTCCGCTTCCTCAACACCCACATGCACGCCATCCTCGTGTCTGATGACGCCAGCGGTTGGTACGAGTCCGGCATGGTGCGCGACCTCACCATCCTCAACTGCGTGTTCGACCACTGCGCGGAGCCCGTCATCAACATCCTGCCGGAGAACAGGGTGCACAAGGGTGCCGTGCACAGCGGCATCAAGATTATCAACAACAGGTTCAACCTCAGGGGCAACAACGCCATCAACCTCAAGTCCGCCAAGGACGTCATCATTCTCCGCAACGCGTTCGACAAGCCCGGAACCGCACAGGACTTCACCACCCAAAAGGACACAGAAAACGTCCAGTTCAAATAAACCATCCACCACCATGAGCGACCGCATCAACGTCCGCAACCCCAACGAAATCTCCAAGCTGCGCAAGGCGGGAGAGGTTTCCGCACGCATCCTGATGGACCTCATGCCCATCATCAAACCCGGCATCACCACCAAGGAGATAGACGACTACGCCGCCGAGCTCTTCAAGCGCGAGCGCTGCGGCAACGCCTTCCTCGGCTACGGCGGCTACCCCGGCCAGCTCTGCATCTCCGTCAACGAGGTGGTGGTCCACGGCATCGGCGACAACCGTGTCATCCACGACGGCGACATCGTGAGCCTGGATGCCGGAGCCATCGTGGACGGCTGGTACGGCGACAACGCCATGACCGTGCCGGTGGGCAACGTGAGCGAGGAAGCGCTGCGCCTGCTGGCGGTGACGGAAGAGGCCCTCTTCCGCGGCATCGAGCAGGCGAAGCAGGGCAACCCGCTCAGCGAGGTCTGCGGCGCCATCGAGGACTTTGTGAAACCCTTCGGCTTCGGCATTGTGCGGGACTACGTGGGGCACGGCGTGGGACGCCACCTGCACGAAGACCCGTCCATCCCGAACTACCGCCCGAACTATCCCCTGCCCCGCCTCAAGCGAGGCATGATTTTGGCCATCGAGCCGATGATTACGCTGGGCTCCTTCCGCGTGAAAGTGCTGGATGACGACTGGACCGCCGTGACCACGGACGGCTCCTGGGCCGCGCATTTCGAGCACACCGTGGCCGTGGGCTCCCACGGCGGCGACATCCTCACGGAGCGCCCGCGCATCGCCCTGCCGGAACAGCTGGGCATCACCCTGTGAACGGTCGCATCATGAAGGCGCTGCTTCCGTGGGGGATGATGCTCACCGCGCTGCCGAGCCTGGCGGGCGCGGTGTTCGGCCCGGGCGTGTGCTACGATGTGGGCAAGGGCTCGTACAGCGCGGACGCCCGCGTGAAGGACACGCCCGACACCGTGCTGTGCTGGGCGGCATCCTCATCCAACCTCATCCAGTACTGGCAGGACACCTACCTCAAACCGCACGCGCAGCCCGACACACCCAACGGCATGAACGCCAAGGTGTACGGCGAGCCGCAGGGCACGCGCTACCTGAACGTGTACGAGCAGTTCCTCAAATCATCCACGGGGGACTCCGGAGGTTTCCAGGCAGACGCGCTCAACTGGTGGTTCAAGAACGCCCCCATGAAGGAGCTGGGCGGCAAGGAGGCGTACTATTCCATCTTCGATGCACAACCCGCCGCTGCGGAGGCCCGCAGCTACCTGATGGAGGAACCCACGCTGGTGCAGTTCCGCGAGATGCTGGAGAAGGCCTTCCGCTTCAAGGGGCAGGCCGCAGGGCTGTACGTGTGGCAAATCAACCGCAAGGAGCGCCCCGGCACCATGCCCTCCAAAAGCCGCTTCCACGCCATCACCTGCTGGGGGTATGAAACCGATGCATCAGGCGAACCCTCCGCGCTCTACCTCTCGGATTCCGACGACCGCACCTTCGGCGTTTTCATGGTGCATGTGGACCGCCGAGAGATACACGACCCATTTTCCGGCATGAGCTATCCGTCCATCGTGTTCTACACGGATGACGACGTGGATGGCTACCAGCCCGGCGAGTACGAGCCCAACCTGCACTCCGCATGTGCCCTCCTTACGCCGGAGAGCGTGGCGAAACCGCGTTCCAAGCCCAATGCCACCCCCGCAGAGGCCGCGCAGAAGAACACGCTGCTGCCGGCCGGTGCCAAACTCGGCTCGGACCTTCTGGTGGGCAATGGGAAAAACAGCGTGCTCCTGCACGCGGAAAAGCTGAAACTGGACGCCGCCCTGCGCATCAGCAGCGGAAGTTTGGCATCCGTGGACGCGCTCTCTGCACGGCAGGTGCAGAATGACGGCAAACTCTACCTCCACGGCGGAGCCAACACCCCGGGCCAAGTGCAGAACAAGGGCTACCTGGAATGCGTGGGTGCCGACAGCATCACGCTGCAGGGATGCGACAACTCCGGGAGGCTCGCCCTGCGCGGCAACAAGGCCGCCAAGGTGAAGGGGGGCGATTTCCGCAACAGCGGCACGCTTCTTATCTGCGGCAAGGCCGGCATCAGCTTTGACAAAGCCGCGCTGGATTCCACCTCCGGCACCATTCTGCTGGGCCAAGACGCCAACGGCTGCACACCCACCGAGCTGCGCTTCACCGATGCCGAAGGCTGCACGCTCACCGTCACATCCGCCCCGAACGCCGTGGGTGAGCTTCACAACGTGCGCATCACACCCACCGCCATTGAAGGCAACGGCTCCAACGCCGTTCTCCGCCACGTCAAAATATCCGGCAATCCCAAGCTGGTCAACGTGCGGCTGGAACTCTAGCGGAGAAAAAGAGTGCGCGCCTGTTCCCATAGAACAGGCGCGCTCACATAAACGCTGCGGGCTGGATTATGCCGCCGGGCTGTCGCCGATAACGGGTGCCAGGGCTTCGCGCAGAGCGGCGGAACCGTAGTAGTCGCTGTCGTTCAGCATGGTGATGATGAGCGGCAGGGCTTCCGTGGCAGGTTCGTCCTGCAGCATCTTCAAGGCTTCCTGAAGCAGGGCATCATCCACCTCCACATCCATCTTCTGGCTTTCCTCCTGCAGGAGGACCATGCGCTCCACCACCTCCTTGACCTTGGGGGCGGCGGCATCGGCGGAGGCCTTGTCCTGCACGAGGACGAGGGCATCGCGCAGCTCGCGGATGCAATCCAGCTGCTTGCGGGCGTTGCCGAGGACGTTTTCGCGCACGGAGGCCGCCTCTGCGGCGGCGGGAGTGGCGGGTGTTTCAGCGGCCACGGCGCTGCCAAGCGGCATGAGCGCGGCGCACAGGATAAGAATGAGGTTCTTCATGGCGAATCAGTTCTTTTTGCAGAAATCCTCCAGGCGGTCCAAGCCCTCCTTGAGCACGTCCAGCGAGGTGCAGTAGGAGATGCGGATGGCGTGGTCGTTGCCGAAGGCGATGCCGGGCACGGCAGCCACCTTGTAGCGCTCCAGCAGCTTCTCGCACAGCTCAAGAGAGCCAATGCCCAGCTCCGTGGTGTCGATGAAGAAGTAGAAGGCGCCCTTGGGCTCCACCACCTTGATCTTCGGCATCTTGCTCAGGCGGTCGTACACGTACTGGCGGCGGAAGTCGTATTCCTCGCGCAGGTCGGCGATGAAGGTCTGTTCCCCCTTGAGGGCCTCGATGGCGCCGTACTGGCAGAACGTGGTGGCGTTGGACGCCGTGTGGTCCATGCTGAGCTTGATGGCCTGGGCGATCTCCGCGGGAGCGGCGGTGTAGCCGAGACGCCAGCCGGTCATGGCGTAGGACTTGGAGAAGCCGTTGACGGTGATGGTGAGGTTGTAGAGCTCCGGGCTGAGGGAGGCGATGGAGACGTGCTTGGCATCGCCGTAGACGAGGTGCTCGTAGATTTCGTCGGCCAGGATGAGGATGTCCTCTTCCACGGCGATTTCACCGATGGCGCGCAGCTCCTCCTCGGAGTAGACGGCGCCGGTGGGATTCTGGGGGGAGTTGACGATGATGAGCTTGGTACGCGGGGTCATGGCGTTCTCAAACTCTTCCGCCGTAATCTTCCAGCCGTTCTCGGGCTTCGTCTCCACCAGCACCGGGGTGCCGCCGCAAAGCTGGACCATGGACGGATAGCTCACCCAGTACGGGGTGGGGATGATGACCTCGTCGCCGGGGTTGATGACGGCGCGCAGGGCCGCGTACACCGCGGGCTTGGCGCCGGAGGTCACGCAAATCTGGTCGATGCCGTACTCCAGGCCGTTGTCCTTCTTGAGCTTGGCGGCAATGGCCTCGCGCAGGGCGGGGAGGCCGACGGAGGGGGTGTACTTGGTTGCGCCTTCGTTGAGGGCCTTGATGGCGGCCTGCTTGATGTTTTCCGGGGTGTCCTTGTCGGGCTCGCCGCCGGCGAGGCCGAACACCTGTTCGCCGCGGGCCTTCATTTCCTTGGCCTTGTTGGTGACGGCAAGAGTGAGGGAGGGCGTGAGGGAAGATGCGTACTCTGAGATGAAATCCATGGAAGGAGCTATGTTAGATGTTGATAAAGACAGATAGATACTGCGGCGTGCGTACCGCGCGCCGCACGCGAGTATACCCCCGGATGGCGCAGATGGCAAGACATTTCTTCGTGCGCCCAAGAGAAACAAAGCGCTCCCACGCACGCGGAAATGTTGCATGCCGCGATTGCGTGGAGTTATGCCGCAACACATGTTTGACGCTGTCAGGGGCGCGGTGCTATATTCACGTCTCCAGAAGACCATGGGCAAGACTCTTTACAGGAAGGTATGGGAGGCGCACAGCGCCGGAATTCTGCCGGACGGGCGCACGCAGTTGTTTATCGACACGATGTACCTGCACGAGGTGACATCACCGCAAGCGTTTGCGATGCTGCGGGAGCTGGGGCTACCCGTGCTGCACCCGGAGCGCCTGTTCGCCGTGCCGGACCACATCATCCCCACGGACGACCAGACAGAGCCCTACGCGGACCCGCGCGCGGCGACCATGCTCAACGAGCTGCGCCGCAACTGCCGCGACAACAACATCCGCCTGTTCGACCTGCCGAGCGGCCAGCAGGGCATCGTCCACATGGTGGGCCCGGAGCTGGGCATCTCCCAACCCGGCATGACCATTGTGTGCGGGGATTCCCACACCGCCACGCACGGTGCCGTGGGAGCCGTGGCCATGGGCATCGGCACCACCCAGGTGCGCGACGTGCTCGCCACGCAGACGCTCGCCATGTCGCCGCTGAAGGTGCGTGCCGTGCGGGTGGAGGGCAAGCTGCGCCCCGGCGTGACCGCCAAGGACGTGGCGCTGCACATCATCAACCGCCTGGGCGCGGACGGCGGCCTGGGCTACGCCTACGAGTTCGGCGGCTCCGTCATCCGCGACATGGAGATGGACGGCCGCCTCACCGTCTGCAACCTCGCCATCGAGGGTGCCGCGCGCTGCGGCTACATCAACCCGGATGAAAAGACCTTTGAGTACCTGAAGGGGCGTCCCTACGCGCCGAAGGGTGCGGAGTGGGACGCCGCCGTGGCCCGCTGGAAGGCCATTGCCAGCGATGCCGACGCCGAGTACGACGACATCGTCACCATCGACGCGGACGACATCGAGCCGACCATCACCTGGGGTATCTCGCCGGATATGAGCATCGGCATCAACGGCAGCATCCCCGCACCGGAGGATGCCGCGGACGACGAGACGCGCAAGGCCCGCACCGCCGCGCTGGAATACATGAAGCTGCAGGCGGGACAGCCCATCAAGGGCTTGCCCGTGGACGTGGTGTTCATCGGCTCCTGCACCAACGGGCGCATCTCCGACTTCCGGACAGTTGCGCCGCTGCTCAAGGGACGCCATGTGGCGGAGGGCATCCGCGCGCTCGCCGTGCCGGGTTCCCAGATGACCGCCCGCCAGTGCGAGGAGGAAGGCATTGCCGACATCTTCCGCGCCGCCGGCTTCGAGTGGCGCCTGGCCGGCTGCTCCATGTGCCTGGCCATGAACCCGGACAGGCTGGTGGGCGACCAGGTGTGCGCCAGCACCAGCAACCGCAACTTCAAGGGCCGCCAAGGCAGCCCCACGGGCCGCACGCTGCTGATGAGCCCCGTCATGGCCGCCGCAGCCGCCGTCACCGGGCGCGTGTCCGATGCGCGCGAGGTCTTCCCCTCCATCGTTTCCAACTCCTAACCCGTTTTTCCCACCGTGGCACTCGCTAAGATCATCACCATCACCGGCAAGGCCGTTCCCGTTCCGGGCGCGGACATGGACACCGACCGCATCATCCCCGCACGCTTCCTCAAGTGCATCACCTTCGACGAACTGGCGGGAACCATGTTCTATGATGAACGCTTCAACGCGGACGGCAGCTCCAAGGGGCACCCCATCGACGCCCCGCAGCACCAGGGCGCAAGCATCATCCTGGGCGGCGAGAACTTCGGCTGCGGCTCCTCCCGCGAGCACGCGCCCCAGTGCATCAAGCGCTCCGGCATCCGCGCCGTCGTCGCCGTCTCCTTTGCGGAAATCTTCTTCGGCAACAGCTCCGGAATCGGCCTCCCCTGCGTCTGCGCATCCCCTGAGGACGTGCAGCGCGCCATGGACATCACCACGCAGCAGCCCGACACGGAATGGCGCGTGGACCTGGAAAGCATGACGCTCAGCTGCCCCGGCACCAGCATTCCGCTGCACATGCCGGAGGAACCGCGCGCCGCCCTCATGCAGGGCCGGTGGGATGCCGTGGCAGAGCTGATGAACGCGCAGGAAGCCGTGGAACGCCTGGCCGCCACGCTGCCCCGCGCCACCTGCAACTGATTTTCCCACCCCATGCTCGCGCTTCTCACACCGCTCATCTCCCACGGCGTTATCGACAACACCGTGCGCGACACCGTCACCCTGCAGCTGTGGGGCATTGACGGCGGGGAGCCGCTGGAGTTCCACCTGCATGGCAACTGCCTGCGCGATATCGCCGGCTGCCGCGTCACTTTCGTCAACAAGGGAGCCGCGCCGGAGCGCACAGAGGAGCACCGCGTGCTGCGCACCCTGCGAGACGACCAGCGCATGCCCTATCTGGGCGACATCACGCTTTCCCGCCGCGAGCGGGATTTGGACAACAAGCGCGGCATGTCCAACCTGCTGTCCATCGAGTTCTTCCTCTCGCGTGAGATGCGCGTGCTCATCGAGACAGCGCTGTTCAGCTTCGACATCACACTGCCGCAGTGGCGCATGAGCTGGGAGGAGGCGAACGCTCAGGCATTCCTGAACATGGAGGCCCTGCGCGCCCATGTGGAGGAGAACGTGAAACGCTTCCGCAGCGCCGCCTTCAACGACATCAACAACAACGGCTTCCCCCCCTGCGACTGGGACTACCGCCTCAACCGCGCGGAAGCCTGCATGAGCATCTACCCCACCATCCGCAGCAAGTACCGCTTCTCCGAGGACGCCTCCAACTCCATCGCCTACGTGATGGACCGCAACGACATCCTGGACCGCCACGCCGCGGAGGACGAGGCGCACCTGCCGCCCGGCGAGACCCGCGAATGGGGCATGCTGGACTTCGTGGAGCCCGCCTACGCGCAGGAGGTGGACCGCGCCATGCACCACCGCCTCTTCCAGACCACCAACCGCCTCACGGACCTGGTGCAGCACCATGTGCTGGAACCCAGCGGCGGGCGCATTTCCGAGGACGGCCAGCGTTTTGTGAACGGGTATTCCGTGCTGGTGTCGCACATTCTTGCCACCATCCTGCTGGTGCGGCAGAGGCAGTTCCCCGCGGAGCTGGCCTTGCGCCGCGCGCGCGCCATCACCGCGCGCCTGCAGATGCTGGCGCAATATGCGGAGAAGCTGGATGCGGCACCGAAGCTCAGGAACGCGGTGGACGCCCTGCTGGAGCGTCTCGACGAGTTCGTCTCCAAGCTGCAACACTGATTCTTTCTCCATGTACGTGGCCCACGAGAGACGTGCCTATATCCTGCGCCTGCTGGAGCAGCGCGGCTCCCTGCGCTCGTCCGAGCTCGCACAGGAACTCGGCGTGACCGACGAGACCATCCGCACCGACATGGTCGCCATGGAGCGCCAGGGCCTCCTGCGCCGCACGCACGGCGGCGCAACCTACATTCCGCCCACCGGGGGAGATGAGGACGGCGCGCGCCTGGACTGCCAGCTTGCCGATTTGGTGGTGCGGCATTTCTTCAAGGGAGGCAAAACGGTGACGCTGTACATGGACAGCGCCGCCTTCACGCTGGCGCTCTTCACCCGCCACCCCCAATTGAACTGCCGCGTGTACACCGCCAATCCCGCCGTACTGCACGCGCTCTCACCCGCGCGCTTCACTCAGGAGCTCTTTCTCGTCGGCTCCCGCCTGGACCGCGCCAGCGGCTACCTGGGGGGGCATGCGGATGCCGAGATGGCCTCACTGAAACCGGATTTGGCGCTGCTCTGCCCGCCATCCGTGACCGCCCCGCAATGCGCCGCCTACCGCCACCCAATCCCCGCGGAATGGGCGGCAGCCGCCTCCCGCCACGCCACGCGCGGCACACTCGTCGTTGGCCCCGCCGCCATCTTCAGCGCAAATTCAGGGGACTACTCCCCTGCCCCGCTGCACAACCACACCTTCATCACGGAAGAAAACCTTCCGCCCGACTTCCAGCCCATCCCCCGCCACACCGTCCCGTACATCGACCCCGCGGATTTGAGCCAGCAGGACAGGTTCGACTACTGATGAAAGAACCCGGTTTTACGATGCAGCCACCTGTGCATCATACCCGCCAGCCTACCTCAACCGCACCCCTGAACGAGGAAAAATTTCCTTGCCTCCACCAGGCATGCGTGGTATAGAGAACACTGCGCCGCGCCGCTGATTATGGGAACCTACACGCCACCGTTTCAACAGACCCACGCTGTCATTGCCCTGCTGGCTGAGATATGCGAGCTGGTTGGCCGCGTGGAGGTGACCCACCGGGATGACATCACGGTACAGCTGAGGCGGCAAAACCAGATTCGCTCCATCCACTCCTCGCTGGCTATCGAGCACAACTCCCTCACCCTCGAACAGGTTACCGCCATCTTGAACGGCAAGAGGGTGCTCGGACCACCCCATGAAATCCGGGAGGTGCAGAACGCAGCCCAAGCATACGCCATCATGCAATCCCTCAATCCATTGAAAGAGGATGACTTGTTGAAAGCGCACCGCTTCATGATGGACTCCCTCGTCAAAGAGGCGGGCCGCTTCAGGAGCGGCAACGTGGGCGTTGTGGAGGGAAACCGCGTCATTCATCTCGCTCCGCCTGCCCACCTGGTTCCCTGGCAGGTGCGCGACTTGTTGGAATGGTACGCAACAAGCGACCTGCACCCGCTCGTCAAGAGCTCTGTCTTCCACTACGAGTTCGAGTTTATCCACCCCTTTGCAGACGGAAACGGACGCATGGGACGGCTTTGGCACACCCTCCTGCTCGCCCAATGGAAACCCTTCTTCGCCTGGCTCCCCATTGAGGAGCTCATCGCCAAGCGGCAACAAGAATACTATCAAGCTCTGCAACTGGCTGATTCCTCCAATGATTCCTCCTGTTTTGTCGTCATGATACTTCAGGTCATCCGTGATGTCCTGCTGGAAATGCCGCTGGCCGACCGACCAAGTACCGACCAAGTACCGACCAAGCTGAACGACTCCGCCCAACGTGCCGTAAACGCCCTGATATCGGCGTTGGGGAACGATACCCTCTCCGCCGCGGAGCTCATGGGGCGCATGGGTTTGACGCACCGCCCGCATTTCCGGCAGCTCTACCTCACGCCGGCGCTTCAAAGCGGTCTGTTGGAGCGCACCATCCCGGATAAACCCAACAGCCCCCACCAACGCTACCGCGCCGCCAAGAAAGGGAGGTAACCAGATATGAGCATTATATGCAACATTGCTTTATCTATTGTCGGCATCATTGGTCTGGCAATATGTTGCGTACATTGCCTTTTTACTGGATATCTCGTTTCCCCTTTTTGTATTTGGCCTGTTTTCCAAAACAAAGTGATATGATCACCCCGATACCAAAAGACCGCCCGGATGAACACCGGACGGTCTTGAAAAAGGATGGTGGGGAGAAATCAACTCTCGTCGCACTCGGGCTTGGCAGGTGACGGCTCCTCCTCAGCCTGCGGCCGTTCTGTCTTGGGCTTTTTCTCTTTCTTCTCCTTCTTGACGTTGAAGCGGTTGGCGGCGGCCTGGAAACCCTCTTTCAGGGCAACGAATGCGGCTTCCTCCGCCTTGGCGAGCGTTTCCTCCAGCAGGGGGCGCTCCTCCGGCGTGAACTTGCCCAGCACGTGGCCAATCATGTCCTTTTGCCCCGGCACGCCGATGCCGATGCGCAGGCGCGGGAACTTCTCCGTGCCCAGGTGGGCGATGAGGGATTTCATGCCGTTGTGGCCGCCCGCGGAGCCACCCGCGCGCAGGCGCATGGCTCCCACGGGGAACGAGATGTCGTCGTAGACGACGAACACCTGCCCCGGCGTGAATTTGAAATAGCGCATGAGCGGCCCCACGCTCTCACCGGACGCGTTCATGTAGGTCTGCGGCTTGACCAGCAGCACGCCCGGCCCGGCGGCAAGCTCCGCCTTGCGCGCCTTGTCCGCCTTCCACACCGCGCCGAGGCGCGAGGCCAGGCGGTCCAGCACCATGAAGCCCACGTTGTGGCGGGTTTCCGCATACTCGCGGCCGGGATTGCCCAGGCCCACGATGATTTTGATGGTTTCGTCCATGCCTTATGCCTGAGCGCTAGCCAGGGCGAGGTGGCGGTTGAGGGCGTTGAGGTAGGCGCGGGAGGCAGCCTCGATGATATCCGTGGCCGCACCCTTGCCGGAGATGGGGCGCTCATCCTCCTTGTCCGTAAAGCTCACCTTGACGGTCACCTCGCCGAGGGCATCCTGGCCGCAGGAGGTGGCGTGCACGTTGAACTCCACCAGGGAGCCCTTGCTGCGCGTGATGCGGTCGATCGCCTTGAAGCAGGCGTTGACGGGGCCGTTGCCGATGGCGCTGTCCGTGAACCTCTTGCCGTCCTTCTCCAGGGTAACGGTGGCGGTGGGGCAAGTGTTGTTGCCGGCCAGGAACTGGATCTGGCACATCTTCCACACGCTGTTGTGGGTGTCCAGGGAATCGTTCACCAGGGAGGCAAGGTCGTCGTCGTACACGAATTTCTTGCTGTCGCCCACCTTCTTGAAACGCTCGAAGAGGTGGGAAAGCTCCTCTTCGGAAAGCATGTGGCCCAGGCGTTCCAGGCGGGCCTTGACGGCGGCGCGGCCGGAGTGCTTGGTGAGCGGCAGCTCCGTGGCGCCCCAGCCCACGTCCGCGGGGTCGATGACCTCGTAGGTTTCGCGCTTGGCGAGGATGCCGTGCTGGTGGATGCCGGAGCTGTGGGCGAAGGCGTTCTCGCCCACAATGGCCTTGGAACGCTGCACCACCATGCCGCTCATGCGGGAGACCACGCGGCTGGTGCGCACAATCTCGCGGGTGTCCAGGTTGTGGGGCTTGTCACCCTTCTTGAAGCCGAGGGCCTCCGGGCGGGTGGTGAGTGCCATGGCCACCTCTTCCAGGGCCACGTTGCCGGCGCGCTCGCCGATGCCGTTGATGGTGCCCTCCACCTGGCGAGCGCCCGCCTGCACGGCAGAGAGCGTGTTGGCCACGGCCAGGCCGATGTCGTTGTGGCAGTGGACGGAAAGGATGCACTTGTCGATGTTGCGCACATGCTTCTTCATGTAGGCAATCATGGTGGCGTACTCGCCGGGGGTGGTGAAGCCCACGGTATCCGGCAGGTTCACCGTGGTGGCACCCGCGTCAATCACCGCCTCCACCACCTGGGCCAGATAGTCCAGCTCCGTGCGGCTCGCGTCCTCGGCGGAGAACTCCACGTCATCCACCAGGCTCTTGGCAAGCTTCACGCCCGCCACGGCCGCGGCCACCACCTCCTCCTTGCTCTTCTTGAGCTTGAACTCGCGGTGCAGCGGGCTGGTGGCCAAAAAGACATGGATACGTGCGCGGTCGCCGGCGGGAGCAACCGCCGCGGCGGCCTTGCGGATATCCTGCTCCGTGCAGCGCGCAAGCCCCGCCACGCGGCACTTCTTCACCGTGCGGGCGATGGTGGAGACCGACTCGAAATCACCTTCCGAGGCAACGGGGAAGCCGGCCTCGATGACATCCACCCCCAGCTTTTCAAGCTGGCGCGCCACCTCAAGCTTCTGGCGGAGATTCATGGAGGCGCCGGGGCACTGCTCGCCGTCCCGCAGCGTGGTGTCGAAAAATATAACCTTGTCCTGTTTCATAAGCGTTTACCTTTGGGGTATGCCCCAAGCATACTCCTCCCCTGCCGCAACTCAAGAAAAAAAATCGCGTTTTGTCATACCCGTCTCGCGCGCGCGCATTAGCGTGCGCGCAAATGCGCGCGCGCGATAGGCGTGGGCCAAATGCGCCCGCCGGCGCGCCTGTTTTTCAATACCGGCGGCTGAAAATGTTCTTCCTTCTCCCCGAAAAACATAGAAAGGAGGCGGCGCCGCACGGCACCGCCTCCAACAATTCACGATGTGGGTGGAAAATCAGGCTTCCTTCTTCTCAAACACGAACTTGTAGCACAGGCCTGCCAGCACGGCGCCCACAATGGGCATCACCCAGAAGAACCACAGCTGGCCCAGGTACTCGCCCGCGTTCGGCTGACCGATGATGCTCATAATCACATCCGGGCCGGTGGAACGCGCCGGGTTCACAGAGGTGTTGGTCACCGGGATGCTGATGAGGTGGATGAGCGTGAGACACAGGCCGATGGCAATCGGCGCAAAGCCCTGCGGTGCGCGCTTGTCCGTGGAGCCGCAAATCACCATCAGGAAGATGAAGGTGAGCACGATTTCCGCCACAATGCCCGCGCCCATGCTGTAGGCGCCGTCCGGGGAAAGGGCGCCGTAGCCGTTGGCCGCCAGCGTGCAGGTTGCCACGTCAAATCCCTTGAAGCCGCTGATGATGGCGTAGATGGCCAGGGAACCCAGGATGGCGCCAATCACCTGGGAGATGATGTAGGGCGCCAGGTCTTTGCCGGGCATGCGTCCGCAGGCCCAAAGGCCAAAGCTCACGGCGGGGTTGAGGTGGCAGCCGGAGATGTGGCCGATGCAGTACGCCATGGTCAGCACCGTGAGGCCGAAGGCCAGTGCCACGCCCACATAGCCGATGCCTACGCCGGGCAGGCCGCAGGCGAATACGGCCGCGCCGCAGCCGCCGAATACCAGCCAAAACGTGCCGATCAGCTCGGCAATACACTTCTTACAGGTCGGAATCTCGTTCATAGTATGATGATATGTTGTTCAATCCGGGAAGCGTCCGGTGGTAACAAGGCGCACCGAGCCGTCTCCCTTAGCGGGTATTCTAGCACCGCGGCGTGTGGATTTCAATCAGAAATCTCCAACTTTGGTTGCAAAATGCAGGCGGAAGGCGGATTCGGGGGCGGTGTGCATATATGCTTGCATGTTCATGGCGAAAAGTATATCTTCTGCAACGCGAGCGAGTATCCGGCCATGAGCAACAAAGAAATATCCGCAGAACAGACCGACCCCCGGGAGGGACGGGCGGCGGCAGGCGCGCGGGAGACGTATTGGGATGTGGTCAAGGGCTTGCTGATTATCCTCATGGTGCTTGGGCACGCCTTGCAGTACGCCGGGGGCGGCAATTTCTGGGGCAATCCCCTGTGGATGGGCATATACTTGTTTCACATGCCCCTGTTCGCGCTGGTGAGCGGGTGTTTCGTCTTCCAGAGCATCCACCGCCACGGCGGGATGTTCATTGGGCACATTGCCAAGCATTTGCTCATACCCGGCATATTCACCGCCCTGGCCTGCCTGGCGATTAAATCGCTTCTCACGTATTGCAGCGGGGAAACACCCACCATCCCGCCCTACACCTTCCTGTACACGGCCTGGTTCCTGATATTCATCTTTGAATGCGGCGTTTTCACATGGATTATGGCGCGCAGCGGGTCCCTGTGGTGGCGGGCGGCCTGGTTTGTCATCCCCATGGCTCTCGCCCTGCTGTGGCCGGACTTCCCGCTTGCCGGGCAATTCACATTCCTCTACCCGGTTTTCCTGCTTGGGGCCTGGGTGAGGCACCAGGGCTTGCCGCTGGGGAACATATGGCTCGGGATGGGAGCCGCGGTGGCATATGCCGTGGTCTTTTGCGTGTTCCAAGAGGACTGGTATGTGTACCGCACGCCCTTGGATTCGCTGGAGGACACGGCGCATACCGTTCCCATCTATTTGGTACGCCTTCTCGGGGGAACAGCCGGTTGCTTCCTGCTGCTCTTTGCCGTCAAACGCCTTTCATTCCTGCAGGAAAGCCGCATCTTGCCATTGCTGGGCGGCAGCACCCTGGCCATCTATCTGCTCCAAATCTATTTCTGGGATTTCATCTGGAAACCCTATTGCCCGAACATCGACATCTGGCTTTGCTTTCCGCTAACGGTCGGCGTCCTGGCCCTGTGTTACGGCATCTACCGGGCATGCCGCCGAGTTCCCGTCCTGGGGCTCCTCATGTTCGGCGAACAGCGCAGGAAAGCGTAGGGCCGCGGGTGGCGCGACTAACAGCCTGCTCATGTTGCACAGGCATCGCTAAAAAAAAATCGGGGGCGCTTGAGACTTCCGATTCCAAGCGCCCCCTTTCGGTTCCCGAAACACAAACAAACGGAAACCGAAATCTTTTCTGCTGCTACTTCTGCCAGGGTCTTGCACTCATATACCTACTTTTCTTATTTCTTTCTTGAAGGGGGTCGGGGGCGCTTGAGACTTCCGATTCCAAGCGCCCCCTTTCGGTTCCCGAAACACAAACAAACGGAAACCGAAATCTTT
>CALCWC010000044.1 GCA_937905985.1 uncultured Verrucomicrobiales bacterium
TGATGGTGACATCCTGAAGCGTGATGGTGTTCTGCCCCACGGAGATTTTGTTGTCCGCCGTGATGGTCATGCTCTTGATCATCAGGTTCGCCGTGGATTCAATCTCCAACCCGGCCGCCAGGCTGCTGGCACGCCCGGTTCCGAGTATCTCTTTTTCAGACACGGTGAGCTCTTTCATCAGGCCGGGGTACACAGGGCCAATTATCGGCTGAGGGCTGACCGACACGGCCTGTTCCCCCTGCGTGGCGTTGAGCGGCTGGATGATCGGCCTGTGGAGAGCCTGGATGGTCATGTCTCCGGCCTCGATTTTGCCGTGGTAGGATACCAAACCTTCGCCGACTGTGCAGTCGCTGTTGATGTATGTTTCCCCGAAGAAGCGTACGCTCTTGCCCTCGTTCACGGTCACTGTGCCGCCGATGGTGCCGTTGCCGATGGCGGTATCGGACTCAATGGCGAGGTCGTACGAGAAGGTGTGACTATTCAGGTCTACCGTGGTGTCCTTGCCGATGGAGACGGTGCGCTCCTGAAGGTCGTACTCTGACCAGGTCATGTTGTGCGCCAGCACAAGCTTGCCGTTGGAGACGGTGGTGTCTCCAACCAGCTTCAGGCCCTTGGTGAGGGTGTGCCCGCCCAGGTCCATGGTAGAAGTGTAGAAAGTATAGGAGGGATACGTTTGATTGACGACGCCGATGGAGATGTCCCCGGTTCCACCGAGGTCGCCGCAGAGGCTGATTCTCTGGTCACCTTCGACAAATGCGATGTCTCCGTTGACCGTACCGTTGCCAATGACAGTGTTCAAACCAAGGGAGACGTTGCCGGAGTGGGTGGCGCCGCCCAGGTTCAATGTGGAGTTCTGGCCAAGCGAGATGGCTCCCGTAACGGTGGTGTTCGCCAGTAGGGCGAGGCTCTTGTTCTCGGCTACGGTCAGATTGCCGTTGATCGTGCCGTTGCCTATGGTAGCGAATCCCCCGGATAAGGTAACGGAGGCGGAGATGGAGTTTTTGCCCAAGTCCAGTGAGGCGTTGTCGCCCAGGGTGACGCCGCCTGTGACTGTGGTGTTTTCCAGTAGTTTGATGCGTGAACTCGCCGTCAGGGCCAAGACTCCGGTAATCGTGCCGTTGCCGATGGTGGCGCTATTCCCGGAAGCTGAGATGGAAGCATCGACAAAGTTGACGCTGTTGACGCCGAGGTCCAGGGTGGCACCCTCGCCCAGGTTGAAGACGGTGCCATTCGTGGCAGAGGTGTTTTCCCCAAGGGTGAGCGTCTTGCCCTCCGCCACGTTCACTTGGCATAGGGATATTTTGCCGTTGCCGATGGTGGCGTTGCCCTCCACGTTGATGGAGCCTTTGCCAGCCTTGCCACTGTACAAGTTGACTGACTTCCAGCCCAGGTCAAGCGAGGAGCTGTCGCCTAATATCACGTCGCCTCCCACCCCATACAAACTGTCGGCGAGCTTCAGATGGCTGCCGGCACGCAAAGTCACGTTGCCTAGGGCTTGGTGTATCTTCAAGGTGCCATTCTCTTCCACAACGATATTGTTGGTCAAAATGTGGGAATCTAGAACCAAGCATCCTCCGTATAAATGGATGTCATCTGTACCCAGCTGAATTTCACGGGTTGCGTCTCCATCCCTCGTGGCAACACCAATAGAGCCTCCGTATATATAAGTGCCGCCAGAGTAGTCGCACTTGCACGCTACGTTAATCGTGAGCTGACCATCCCCTTTCTTGGTTAAACCCGTGTTCCCTCCAATATATCCTCCGTTTCCTGCTGCAAACAGGTAATCGTGCCCGGAGCTGTTTTCCACAAGAATGTTCCCTGGATATACAACATACACATCAACATGCCCAGACCCCAGATCTTTGAAGACCACTTCATAACCATCCTGGAAATAAACCTTGTTGCCTGTTTCATCCAACCAGTTGCAGTAATCGGGCATCGTAACCCATACTGGGTATGGGTAATCTCCCACCCAGGTCAGCGTTTCGGCCCGGGCCTCCAGAGTGAGGCCAGCCAACAGAAGCATGAGTGCAAGTGTCTTTTTCATGGTAATGACTGTGTGAGGACGCATGTGCGTCCACACGCCACTATACCAGAAACGCCGCGCGGGTCAACCTAAATGCCCTTTGCGCGGGGATTCGTAACAGCGCGCGGTCAGCCTCACCCAAAGCACTCCGGCACCCCGGCGCGGGTGTCAGAAAGCACAACGCAACTGCGTAGGAGCCGCGTAACATCCTCACGCCTGCCCCGGGGTATTGCGAATCAGGGGATGAAGATGTGTTGCCGGTGGTAGTGGAGGTAGGGGAGATGGCGGGCATCCGGGGTGTGGCGGAGGTGGAGATTGCCGTGGAGGTCCAGGATGGCGCGGTCCTTGGAATCCAGGGCGGAGGAGAGGACCAGGGAGCCGGTGTCCGCAGGGAAAGCCGTTGTCATCCCTGCAACCCGGAAAAATCTGTCACTTCTGTCACCGGGTGGCGGTCAGGCCCTTCCCGTCTACGCTGTACCGAGCAAGTCGGTACAGCTTCCGTCTTCGCGTGGCGCGTTCCGTGCCCCTGCTACGCCGTGACAAGACGCCGTGGCTCCGCGCCTACGAAACTACGGCGCTCCGGTACAGGGCAAAGAGGTGGGAAACCCGCTCCGCATCGCTCTCGAACTTCTTCCCATACGCGTTCTCCACCGCCGCATCCAGCGCGCGGTGGGCTTTGCGGAGCTCGGCTGGCATGGTGAGCGGGTCGTACAGATCGGCCAGCGAGCAGTCCGGGTACAGGGCGCGGGCATCCAGCACCGCTTGGGCGCAGGCCTCTATCTGCGCCTTCTGCTCCTCCGTGGGTGTGGGCCAGGGGTAATTGTTATACACCAGCTTGTTGGAGTAGCGGTAGTCGCTCTTGAGCCGCCCGCACACGGCGTTGACCCACGCCATGTGCATGGAGGAGGTCAGCACGCCGAAGTGATACAGGGCTGCGTTCGGGATGATCTGCAAGAGGTCACTGCACATGGTATCCGGCGTGAGGAAGGCCATGGGGATGATGGGGCGGCGTTCCGATGAAACTTTAGGTATGGCAATATAGGTGCCTTTGGGCATGTTCTCCACATGGAAGCGGGTGGGTTTGTCTGCAATGGCGCGGGTGGGCGCGCTCTTGCTGTTCAAGCGCACCTGGCGCACGGCTTCCACGCGCTTCAGGCACAGCTCGATGTCGCGCAGCGACTGGCAGTCCGCCAATTGGCAGAATACCATGGAGACAAGATGTGTCCATGTGTCGATAGTCTTGGCGTATTTGTCCGATCCGCATTCCCTCGCCACCGCTTTGACAATATTGCGGTCGATTATGCTTGCCACTTGGGAGAAAAGTTGTACAGTAGCCATGGAAGGTGTTTTTTTTGTTAGCAACACCAGCATACAAAACGCCGGTGAAAAAAAAGCAACCTTCCGCCTTTTTTCAATCTTTGGGACACATGTGGGCGAGAGGTGGCTTCCATCTGCTCGCGGCCACGGCGAGACCACGGCGGCGGCAAGCCTGGAGCTGGAGACCAACTCGACCAGCCGACCTCCAAGGACTCCGAAGCCCCCCGCCCCTGCATCCGCACCAGGGCGCGCGCGCACAATCCGATGGTGGGGGAGGGGTGTAGACCGTCAATAGACCGTCAATGACACCCGAAAGAGGGCAAGGAGGGCATGGGAGCGAGAAACGAGAATGCTGAAATTATGGGCATTCGTGGCCAGGGCTTCCACGGCCAGGGAGACCGCCTGCACCCCCTGCCTCCCCCGCCTGCTCACGGCCTGCCACGGGTGGCGCATTGTTTCCACGCCGAAACGCTGGAACGCTGATGGCCGTAGGGGCGCGGGTTGAAAAAGGCATTGACGGTTTATTGACATTTTACCCTGCCATTTTGTGTGCTTTTACGGGTATTTGGAGAGGAAACGCGGGCAAGAAAAAAGGGCTTGCGGCGAACCGCAAACCCTTGATTTTTCTGCAAATACGCACGATTGGACTCGAACCAACACGATGTTACTCACTAGAACCTGAAACTAGCGCGTCTACCAATTCCGCCACGTGCGCATCGGAATGTTGCGGGGGTATTTAACCATGGATGCCCGACTATTGCAAGCAAAATTTTTGCTTTTTTGCATTTTTTTTTGCAACATGGCATGCCGCCCGCATGAAATGGGGGTTATCAGCCTATGCGGTAGGTGATGCGGGCCTTCTCCATATCGTACGGGGAGACCTCGATTTTGACGCGGTCGCCGACGACGAGGCGGATGAAGCGCTTGCGCATCTTGCCGGAGATGTGGGCGAGGAATTCATGGCCGTTGGCCACCTTCACGCGGAACATGGTGCCGGCGAGCACGGCGGAAACTACGCCTTCCAGCTCAATCTCGCCCTCGCCGTCGTCATCTTTGATCTTGGGCTTGGGTGCCGTCTGGGGGGGACGGTTGGCGGGGTTGCGGTGTGGGCCGTTGATGGAGGGTCTGCCGCCCTGGGGGCGGGGTCCGCGGTTATTGGGAGGTTTAGGCATTATGCTAGATGATAGGTGGTATAGTTGCACGCGCTCGTGCGCGTGCAAGGGGAGTTTAATGCGGCGCGCGGGGATTGGCAAGTGAAAATTTGCCGTTGCAGGGGCGAATTTGAAAAAAAAATGCAGGAAAACACAAAAATGCGGTTGACAAAAGGGAAAAAGGGGAGTAGAGTACCCGCCCCGGGAATCCCGGATATCTGGCGCAAGCCAGTTCAACCCACTCGGAAATCAGTTAGAAAATATGAAAACGTACTCAGCCAAGGCTCAGGAAATCGAGCGCAAGTGGTATGTGATCGACGCCGCCGACAAGGTGCTCGGTCAGGTCGCCGTGCAGGCAGCCAACCTGCTGCGCGGAAAGTGCAAGACAATTTTCACCCCGCACGTGGACTGCGGTGACTATGTGGTCGTGGTGAACGCGGACAAGGTGGTGCTCTCCGGCACGAAGGAGACCACGAAGATCTACACGCGTTACACGGGCTACGTGGGCAACCAGCGCGTGACCACTCCCTCCAAGCTGCGCAAGACGCACCCGGAGCTGATTCTGGAGCACGCCATCCTGGGCATGGTGCCCCACACCCGCCAGGGCCGTTCCCAGGCTTCCCGCCTGAAGGTGTACACGGGCGCGGAGCATCCGCATGCCGCTCAGAACCCTGAAGCCGTAACCATCGCCTAACCCTATTTCAACCATGTCTACCACCCCCTACAATTCAACCGGACGCCGCAAGGAGGCTATCGCCCACGCTTGGCTCACCCCCGTGGAAGAGGGCAAGAGCGGCAACATCACCATCAACCGCCGCAGCTTTGAGGAGTACCTGCCCACGTATGCCCTGCAGAACGTGGTGCTGCAGCCCTTCTACGCCACCAACACCATGAAGAAGTATGATGTGCGCGTGGTGTGCCGCGGCGGCGGTATTCACGGCCAGACGGGCGCCATCAGCCTGGCGATTGCCCGCAGCCTGGTGATGATTGACGAGGAGTACCGCAAGCTTCTGCGCGAGCAGGGCCTGCTGACCCGCGATTCCCGCATGAAGGAGCGCAAGAAGGCTGGCCGTCCCGGTGCCCGCAAGCGTTTCCAGTTCAGCAAGCGCTGATTTCACACCATTTCCGAGAACAAAAGAAGGGCCATGCAAATGCATGGCCCTTTTTTCATGGTGTGCTGCTTGAAGCGTTGACGGTTGTCAGCGCGCCGCGCCTAGCGCAGCGGGACACGTGTCGTTGTTCCATCCGGGGCGGTGTAAATCAGCATTCCCCCGGCTTCGGCAAACGAGTAACCATATCCCCTTAAGGTGACCCTGGCGGCACCATCGCCGCGGACCGCCGCTTTCAGCAACCACATGATTCCCATCTTGTCATTCATGGCCCCTTCCATCCAGGTAGCACAAGCCCATTTCAGTCAGTGATTGAAGATACCCCTGCTCAGCGGACTTGCGGATCCATTTGGCACCCTCATCCTCGTTCTTAGGTCATTGCCATCCCATAAAAACGCCCGGAGAGGTGCCACCCTTGATTCGGTGCCGCCTTACGGCACCTCACCCCTTCGGGGCAAACACGCTTCGCGGTTTGTCCAATCCGCCTTACCGCGCCGCAAGCGGCGCGCCCTGAACGGGGCCGTCGGCGGCTTTGGCGTGTATCCACCCCGCCTTGCCTGCCACGGCGTAGCGCAACGCGCGAAGACGGGTGCGGGGTGGATACACGCCAAGGGTTGCTCTTCTCCGAGCGTTTATTCCTGGTACTTTATGTCCACCCATAAAATCTGACGGAGTGCCCGCTTTTTATGGGACGTCAAAGATTTCAACATGGGAATTGCGTTTGACACGTTTGCGCGCGTGGGGTAGGATGAATACCGACGTATGTATGAGGAATTCTACAGCATGCTGCAAGGCGTGCAAAACGTGGCGGTGATAGCCCATTTCAGGCCGGATGGCGATGCCATCGGCTCCACGCTGGCGCTGGGGCTGGCCCTGCGCGCCATGGGCAAGAATGTGCGCATGTGGAACGAGGACAGCCTGCCGGCGCGCTATGAGTTCATGCAGGCCGGAGCAGAGCTGGAGGTGGTGCCCGACACGCTGCCGCAGGACCTGCAGCTGCTGGTGTGCGTGGACAACGGGGACTGGAAGCGCTTGGGCGACCGCGCCGCGGAGGTCTGTTCCCACGCGCCGCTCATTGCCAACATCGACCACCACGGCACGAACACGCGCTACGGCGCGGTGAACGTAGTGGAGCCGGGAGGCCCCGCCACGGGGTTTGTGGTTTTCAAGATGCTCAAGGAATGGGGCTGCACCATCACCCCCGCCATGGCGGAGGCCCTGTACGTGGCCGTGAACACGGATACCGGCTCCTTCCAATACGGCTGCACCACGCCGGAGGTGATGCATGCCGCCGCAGAGCTGATTGCCGCCGGAGCCGACGTGGCGGAAATCAACCGCAAGCTCTACCAGGAGCTGCCGCTCACCACCATGCTCATGCAGCGTGAGGTGCTCAACAACATGGTGGTGGAGCACGGTGGCCTCATCTCCCACTACTCCATGCCCGCCGGGCGCAAGCAGGAGCTCGGTGTCACCCTGGAGGACACCAAGGACCTGGTGGACGTGGTGCGCATGGTCAAGGGCGTGAAGGTGGCCGTCATTTTCGAGGACCTGGAGGACGGCCGCATCCGCATGTCGCTGCGCTCCAAGGACCGCCGCGTGAACGTGGCGGACATTGCCACGCAGTTCGGCGGCGGCGGGCATTCCATGGCTGCCGGCATCCGCTGCCGCGGCGGGCTGGAGGACGTCCGCTCCCGCGTGCTGCAGGCCATCCGCGTGGCTGTGGACAACATCTCCCAATCCTGAATTTCTCTCCGTTATGCCTGATGACGCACCCTGCGGTGTCCTTTTGGTGGACAAAGATCCCGGCTTCACCTCGCACAACGCGGTGGCCCTCTGCCGCCGCATCCTGAACACCAAGAAGGTGGGCCACTGCGGCACGCTGGACCCCATGGCCACCGGCATGCTCATTGTGGTGGTGGGAAAGGCCACCAAGGTGCAGGACATGCTCATGTGCGAGGACAAGGTCTACACCGCCACCATGAAGCTCGGCATTGAGACCAACAGCCAGGACGCCGACGGCGAGGTGGTGGCCGTGAAGCCCACCGACGGCATAGCCGAGGACGACGTCCGCGCCGCGTTCGAGGCGTTCGCCGAGGGGCCGTTCGACCAGCTGCCGCCCATGTTCTCCGCCGTGAAAATCAACGGCGTCCCCTGCTACAAGCTCGCCCGCAAGGGCAGGGAGGTGGAGCGCAAGCCCCGCCGCGTCCAGGTGCTGGATTACCAAATCACCCGCATGGACCTGGCTGCCGCGGAGGTGGATTTCACCGTCCACTGCACCAAGGGATTCTATGTGCGCACCTACGCGCACGACATCGGCCAGCGCCTCGGCTGCGGCGCGCATCTCACCGCCCTGCGCCGCACCCGCTCCGGCGCGTTCGACATTGCAGACGCCGTGGATGTGCCCACCCTCAAGGCCGCCGGCCGAGATGAGCTCCTGGCCCGTCTCCTGCCCCTGGAAAAAGTGCTGCACGACAGGCAGCTGCCATGACCCCGTGTGCCGGGTGTCCCCTTTTTGCACAACGCAGGGCATTTACAATGAATGTGTTGCATTGCCTTGTGTAAAATTTCAAGTTTAACTTGAAATTTTACACAAGTAGCATTAAGTCATTGGTGATGAACGTCAAAGAACATTCCTTGCTGGAGCCCTTGTGAATCCACACGCGCCCCGCACACCATGCGCGCGGGGCGCAAATTCAAAATTGGAATTGCATTTGACACTCCCGCCGCGGTGCGGTAGGATGGCCGACTCCGTGTTAGGGGGGCTTCTGCAAGACAGCCATGATTGAAACATGCCACAGCATTGATGAGTTGGCGCGCGTGCTCAACGGACGCCGCGTGAGCCTGGCCATGGGATTTTTCGACGGCGTGCACCTGGGGCACCGCCGCGTGCTGGATGCCGCCGGCGCGCCGGATTCCGTGCGCGCCGTGATGAGTTTCGCCAACCACCCCGCCAGCGTGCTGCGCCCGCAGGAGCACCCCGCCCTCCTTACGCCCAACCCTGAGCATAAGAACCTTCTTCTGGAGCAGGCGGGCATGCAGGTGCACCTGTGCCTGCCCTTCACGCAAGAGCTGGCGGACACGGAGGCAGAGCCCTTCCTGGACTCCCTGCGCGGCGCGCTGAACATTGCGTGCTTCTCCGTGGGCAGCAACTGGCACTTCGGCAGCAAAGGCAGCGGCAACACGGACACCCTGCGCTCCTACGGCGAGCGCCACGGCATCCGCGTGGCCGTGAACGAGCTGCTGGAGCGCGACGGAGCGCGCGTTTCCTCCAGCCGCATCCGCGAGCTGCTGGCGCAGGGCAGGCTGGAGGATGCCACCGCCCTGCTGGGCCATCCCTTCGCCATCCACGGCGTGGTGGAGCATGGCCGCCACCTGGGCCGCACCATCGGATTCCCCACCGCCAACATCACCCCGCCGCCGCACTCCTGCCTGCCGCCCTTCGGCGTGTACGCCGTCTCCGCCATGATTGACGGTGCGGAAGTCCACGGCATCGCCAACATCGGCCTCCGCCCCACCATCGACGAATCGAGCAAGCTCCCGCGCCTGGAAGCCCATTTCCCCAACTGGTCCGGCAACCTCTACAATGCCCCCCTCACCGTTGCCCTCCACCGCTTCATCCGCCCGGAACAAAAATTCGCCAGCGTGGATGAATTGCAAAAGGCCATTCAGCGGGATTTGCTGGAGATATAGAACACCGCGCGCTCTGCGCGCGCACCTTTTCGTACAGGGCCTCCGTGTTGATTTTCCGCTCCGTTTCCCTCTGTCGCTTTTCCTCCTCTTGCCGGGCTTTCATCTGCTTGTCGCGCTCCTCTTGGTATTTCTCCCGAACTTGGGAGAGTGCGTCGTGAAACTTGCCGTCCTCCTCGTTCTGCGCCACTGCCAGGTCTGCGGTGTTGCCGATGGCGTACGGGCCGTCGCCGCCGCACTCCTTGTACATGCGGGACCTGATGCGGGAGGAGACGGCATGCATGAGCGCCATCTTTTCCGCAGCGGAGAGCCCCTTCCAGCCTTGCCCGCTCTCCATGGATTCGCAGATGGCCTCGTATGGTTCAAAGATTGCTTTCTGGTAGCGGTCTTCCAGCTCGTCGATTTGCTGTTGGGCTTGCTTGTGAAGTTCCGCGAACGCGCGGCGCGGCACGTCCAGGTTGTCGGTCTCGGAGGGGTCGCGCCTGAAGCGTTCTATCAAGCCTGCACATTCCTTGCGGTACCGGGATATGATTTTCCGCTTCTCCTCCACGAACGGCTTGCGCTTCTCCAGCAACTTGTCCAGCTCATAGTGCTGCCAGGCGCGCTCCGTCAGCGCATCCAAATCCACCGCATCATCTGCGGCAGGGGGCGTTTCCCCATCCTGCCCGCGTGGTGCGTCCCCAAGTTGAGTTGCGCACCAGCCCAGCACGGCGGCCGCCAGCAACGCGCCTGCCCACAGCAGCCAGCGGCGCTTTGCCTGCCGCTGCGGCTTGCGCTTGCCGTCCAGCATGGCCAGCCATTCCGCCGCGCTTTGGCAGCGCCCGGCGGCGCGCAGCCCCAGGTTGCGCATGATGCCCGCCGCCATGCGCGGCGCGGCGTGCACTCGCTCCGGCACTAGCTTTTCCAGCGGGTGCAGGCTGTCCTCCGTCATGCGGCGCAGGGTTTCCTCCGCCGCGCAGTTGGAGAACACCTCGTACCAGGTGGCGGCCAGGGAGTAGAAGTCCGTCCACGGGCCAATCTCCCCCTTGCCGGATATTTGCTCCGGTGCGGCATACGCGGCGGAAAAGGCTCCCTGCGTGAGCGTGTGAGTGAGGTGCGAGATGTTGATCGCCGAGCCGAAATCCACCAGCACGGGCCGCCCGCTTTCATCGAACATGATGTTCTCCGGCTTGATGTCCCGGTGGATGATGCCTTGCGCGTGCATGTAGCCGAGCGCGTCCAGCAGCTGCCGCAGCCACGCCTCCGCCTGCTCTGCAGCGGTGGGCGCATCCGCCGCCTCCGCGGCGTCCAGACGGTCGCGCAGCGTGTCGCCCTCCAGCCAGTGCATCACGCAGAACAGGCTGCCGTTCGCGGCGAACACATCATACACCTGTACAATGTTCGGGTGGTTGAGCTTGGCCAGCAGGCGCGCCTCTTTCTGCAGGTCCGCCATGGCCATGAGGTACGCATCCTGCAGCGCGGGTGTGCGCGGCATGATGGCCGCGGTGTCGCCATCTCGCACGCAGATTTCCTGCGGGAAGCACTCTTTGATGGCTACGTTGCGCTCCAGGGAGATATCCCACCCCGCGTAGGTGATACCGAACCCGCCCTGGCCGCATACGCCCAGGATTCTGTACTTCTGCTTTTCGCCGAGAAAGGTGCCCGGCGGCAGCGCGGCTACCAGTTGCATATTCCCGAGCGGTTGGGTGTTGACTGCTACTCGGCAGGCTGATTGTCGCTATCGCCCAGGCGCGGTACCTCGTCTGCCAAAAATTCCGCCAGCGTCTTGCCGCAGCGGAACGCCTTTTGCTCCAGCGCCTTGCGCGTGGCCGGGTCCAAGCTTAGCGTCACCAGCGTCTCCTCCTGTACCTTCACGCGGCTCGGCAGGGAGATGGGCAGCTGCCTGATCAGCTCGCGGATGATGTGCTCCTTCGCCGCAGGGATGGGCTTGCGCGCCATCCAGTTGCGGACCGTCGCTTCCGTGACATAGCACTTCTCCGCCAGCCAGGCATAGTTCATGCCGTTGGCCTTCAGCCAGAGCTTGACATTCATCTTCAGCTCATCTTGATTCGGTGCTTCCACGTCAAGCATTGTAGCAATTCTGCCATCCTCCTGCAAGCTATTTTGCCAATTTTTACCTAAAATATTTCCAAGATGGAGAAAAAAGGTTGACAATGTATCTAAAAACAGGTATTTCTAAAAGCGTAATAGCTACTTTATAATGTCAAACGTATCTTTCACCTGCCCCAACTGCGGACGTCACCAGCTCATGCGCATTGAACAGGCCATCCACCGCTGCCTGCTGCGCTTGGAGGATGATGAGCGGAACGGCGTGCTCGCAGAGCCGCTGGACCGCACGGACGAGCTGCAGGGCGAGGTGCTGGGCTACCGCTGCATGCACTGCCGGTACCCGGACAACCGCAACACGGAAGCCGGCCCGGATTTCCAGTGGAAGACGCTGGCGGACGTGCTCTCCGCGGGAGCCGTGGAGATGAACGAGCAGGCCCCGCCGGAGCCGCGGAACTGCATGGTGTGCCACCCGGATGGCCGCCTGGAGCCCGTGGTGGTGGAAACCACCCGCGCCGGCCGCCTCACGCCCGCCCAGCGCCGCGCCGTGCTGGCCGCGCGCAACGCCCCGCAGGGCTGCATCCTCATCTGTGAGAAAGACAAGGGCATCAAAGCCTTCTCCCACCAAGACTGGCCCGCCGCAGAACACGTGCGGGTGTAAGAAAACCACCCCTAACCCCGAATCCAACGATGGAAGAAGATACATACCAAGAGAAACAGGAATTCAAGATGCACGGTGTCGTAGACATGTGCTTCTTGCTCGATGCCACCGCCTCCATGCAGCCCTGCATAGATGCGGTCAGAGACAACATCAAGACGTTTATCGCCTCTGTCACCTCAGAGGGCGAGAACGGCGGCATCACGCTCACGGACTGGCGTGCGTGTGTGTGCGCGTACCGCGACTATGATTACGAGACCGAGCACGCGAAAGAATGGATGGTGATGAACAATTTCACCTCAAATGTGGACGAGCTGTACCGCCAGCTGGACGACCTGCAGGCAATGGGCGGCGGTGACGAGCCGGAATCCCTGCTGGATGCCCTGTTCCTGGTGATCAACCGCGGTTCCACCGGCAGGGATGAGGCACCGCAGGCGGACAAGTGGCGCTACCCCAGCGCCGCGGCTCGCTGCATCATTGTGATGACCGATGCGCCTTTCCACGAGACGATGTCCGTGCCCGGCGCGGAGGGCGGCACCGTGGCGGATATCCGCAACCTCATACAGCAGGAGCGCATCCGCCTTTCCCTCTTTGCCCCGGAGATGAGCTGCCACTACGATTTGTCCATGGCGGACAAGTGCAGCTACGACGCCATCGAGGTGGAGGAGAGCCCGGACCCCGAGGCCACCGCGGATGCCCGGGCGAAAGCCTTGAAGGATTACACGGGCGACCAGGCCAACTTCCAGAAGGTCATGGAGCTGCTGGCCAAATCCGTTTCCCAGTCCGCCGCGGCAGACATTGAAGAGCTTTAACCCACGAGCACCACTGCTCATCAACTAGAATATATTAAACCGAAATACAACTATGGCTGGAAGAAATTGTGCCGATATCGTGTTCTGCATCGATGCCTCCGGTTCCATGCAACCGTGCTTTGATGCCGTTCGCAACAATGTAGAGAAGCTCATTGAGGGCTTGCAGACGGATGCCAACATCAACTGGGACATCCGTTTCGACCTCCTGGCGTTCCACGACACCGTGGATGAAGGCGGCTTTTTCCGTGCCGGCGGGGAAGTCCATTTCTACCGCTCGGTCAACTGCGGTCCCGTCGAGCTTGTGGAGAACATTTACAAGACCCGCAACGCCGCGCCGTTCTTCACCAAGGACCTGTCAAAGCTCAAGGCTGCCATGCAGGAGACGCCCATGGAGGGTGAGGAAATGCAGCTGCTGGCGCTGGATATCGCCATGGATTTCCCCTGGCGTGACTCATCCAACTGCCACAGGGTGGTCATCCTGTTGACAGATGAGCCCGTGGAGACTGGAATCCAGATAGAGCGCCAGCTGGAACAGCTTGAGCGCATGAAACAGAAGCTGCAGGATAAGAAAATCAAACTCTTCATCATAGCTCCGGAAAGCGATGCCTTCTTCAAGATGGCGGAGGCCGACCGCTGCGAGTACACGGACCTGGAGGCTTCCCAGGACGGCCTCCGCTCCGTGGACTTCAGCAAGATGCTCGCCACCATCGGACGTTCCGTCTCCGTCTCCCAATCCTATGATGGAGCCAAGACGGATCCCGATCCCAGCTTCGACCAGTTGGAATGGTCGGCCGTGAGCGGTACCTCCTGGTCGCAAGACAAGTAACACCCGAACGCCATGCCACCACGTCCCAAAATCGGAAGCGAGGTCAGGGGCCAGCGGGGAAGGTACCGCCTGGAGCAGGAAATCGCCGACGGCAACATGTCGTGGGCTCTCAGGGCGGTTGACCTGAATACCGGCAACAACGTCTTCCTCAAGTACTACAAGTCACCCACGCCCACGGTGAGCTGGTATCCCGCCTACCTGGAATACGTGGCAGAGCTGAACCGCAAGCTGGAAGAATCCGCCGCCGCGCAGTACTGCGTGCTGGCACAGGATTTGTTCACGGCCAATCCGCGGCCCGGCAAGTGCAGCTGCGAGTTCTTCTACACCGTGTACGAGTACATCGACAGCGGATATGATTTGAGGAAGCTCATGGATGCTCCCGGCGGCATACCGTGGGAAAAGCGAAAGTCCATGGCCAAGGTTTTCCTGGCCGCCATGAAGAATGTTCACGAGACGGGCGTGGTTCATTGCGACCTGAAGCCGGAAAACGTGCAGATGCTGCCGCGCGAGGGCACCAGGCTCGGCCTCATCCCCCGCATGATTGACATGGACTTTTCCATCCTGGCGGCCAAGCCGGCACCGTGGACCACCGGGGCGGACAAGCAGGGTTACACCGGTACGCCGGGTTACTTCTCGCCGGAGCATCTACAGGGGCAAACGCCCACCACCGCCTCGGATGCATTCACCGTGGGCCTGATACTCGGCGAGCTGCTGGGCGGGCGGCATCCGTTCGGTTCAGACACCGGTGATGCTGACCTGTACAAGCAGAGCGTGCTTGCAGCCCGCTTCTCACCGGTGCGGCTCATGGGAACGCTGGGAGACACGGAGGGCAATGCAGAGAGTTTCGCCAAGCTCATTGAGCGCTGCTTCTCCCCGCAGGCCAGCCAGCGCCCGTCATGCGCCCAGCTCCACAAGGAGCTCCTGGCTCTGGACAAGGGAGCGGCGGGTTCTGCCCCCCTACCGCCCATGCCGCCGCAGGAGAAGCCCATGTCTATGCCCGTACCTGCGCATGAGCCTGCGCCTGAACCGCCGCCTGTCCGACGCACGGTGGTGTGCCTGAGCGGGGATGTCGGCTCACATGATGTGGGAATATCCATGGATGTGGGCCGTTCCCTGCTTGCGGAGGTGTCCAAGGATGCCCGTTTTGCCAGCAGGAAGCAGTTCCACCTGGAGCGCCGGGAAGGCACGTGGTACATTTCCCCGTGCCCGGACGCTCTCAATCCAACCGCCCTCAACGGAATGGCGTTCTCAGAGGAAACGCCCTTGGAGGATGGCGATGAAATCCATCTGGTGGGCAAGTCCAGCGGGGCCAAGGCTATGAGCATCACCGTGTCTTTGAAACCATGCGATTGAATTTTGCCAGGAGCGCGTGGCTTGCCGTTTTCGCGGGCCTTCCCCCCCTCCTTGCAGCGGAGGGGGAAGGGCACCCGATGCTGCAAGGGTCCCCGACGGACTATATCCTGCCGAGCGTCGTCAGGATGTCTTGCCCATACGAGTTCATAACAGTCCGCGTCGACATCGAGTCTGCCGCCGCGCCAAAGGCAAAGAATCCACCTCCCCGTGAAAAAAAGAAAATGAAACCGTTCCCCGGGAAGTTCTACCTACCCTTCATTCCCCAGTTTGGGCTTGGCTGCTTTGGCGGCCTGTGTATTGTCATTTGCTTCGGCTTGGGTGTCGGGTATCTTCTGTACGATTCCAAGCGGAAAAAGGTGATGATACGGGGAGTCCGAGATTTCTTCAATCCCACCGCCGCGGAGGACGACGACATAGCCCGGTATGGCGAACCGGCGGATCCGGCGGCCCCTGAAGAGCCGTGCGCTCCACCGCCGGGGAAGCCCGTCCCCGTGGAAAAACCGGTGCCGCCCAAGCCCTTGGACGAATGGGAACTCTTCCTTTCCACGCCTCCGCCCGAAGGGCTCACAGAGGTTTACCCAGGCTTCTGCATGCCGGAACCCGGTGCCGGAACAGAGGTCGGGGCCCCCGTGCCCAATCCCACCCTGGAGCAGGTGGACGCGCTTCTTCAGGAACCCTTGTGTGTTCAGGCGGTTCAGTATTACAAGGATTTTGAAAAACAGCTAAGCACTGCCGGCCACTTCCTGGACTGGAGCAAGGCCCGCCCCGCCGGAGAGGCTATGCAACTGCAGGCCGGGCCGGATGACCACTTCTGGTTTGTGGGGGATGTGCATGCCTCTTTCACCGCGGCGCTCAAGGCGTTCTCCTTTGTCAAGTCCTGCATGCCTTCCCTTGCAGGCAGGCACCATCTCATCTTCCTGGGAGACTACATTGACAGGGGACCGGATTCCCTGGCCCTGCTCGCATTCCTGCAGGGGTTGCTCATGCAGCACAGCGATGATGATTCTATGCTGCGGGTGTACACCCTGAAGGGGAACCATGACTTGGGGTTGTCCGGGAACCGGGAGGGCGGCTTTGCATCGCGCGTGTCGCCTTCCGAGACCACGGATATCCTCAACTCATTGTGCGAGACAGACCCCGATTCCGCCCGTAAGCTGGGCAACGCCGCCATGGAGCTGGCGCGCGTTTCCTCATATGTGGGCGAAATCTGCGGGCTGGGCGAGAGCCGCCCCGCCAACTCCATCCTCTTCACCCACGGCGGCGTGCCGCATGTGGACCTGCAGGAGCGCATCTACCGGCATGCCAGGCATTCCGAAGACGGTGGAATCCTCTCCGGCATGGGGGATGAATTGAAAGCCGCATGCTGCAGGGATTTTGCCTGGCTGCGCATGGTGGACAACCTGCCGCGCAAGTTCCCCAACCGCGCTTCCAGCGGGTGCGAAATCGGCACGGAGGACGTCAACCTCTTCCGCCGCATCCATTTCGAGAGAACGGGAAGGAACGTTTCCTTCATCATCCGAGGGCATGACCACAGGAACGGCCTGGACAGCTTTGATGCCGTCTACCATGCGGATTCCAAGCGCTACCAGAAGTGCTGCGGCGTGCTCACGCTCCAGACACGTGAACCCGATACGGCGGAAAGCCGCCTTTCCATGGAACGCGACTTGGGGCTGGCCTATTGGCACCGCGGCGGGAAAGTGTGCCTCTTCCGCCTGCCCACCCATCATCTCTCGCCCGCGGTGGCAACGGATGAAAATACATCACCAACCGACTGCTGACTTATGAAAAAATATTGTTGCCCCGAGTGTTCGGCCTCCTTCATGGTACCCCAGTCAAGCTGCCCTGATTGCGGGGCGGAGCTTGCAGAAGGGGATTGGAGCGTTATTGAGGAGGAATTGCCCCCCAAGCCGCAGAACGCCTCCTGCATCCACATGGTGGGCGATCTGGGGAATCTGGTGTTCCACAGGCTGGCCACTGTCCATGATGTGGGCAGTCCGCTGCTTTCCCAGATTGTGGCCAAGGCCCGTGTGGCAGAGCGCGCACAGTTCAAAATCGGCTGGGATGGGGATACCTGCTTTGTGATACCCATTCCCGGCACAAAGAACGCCACGGCCGTGAACGGCTCCATCATTGAACGCAAAACGGAGCTGCGCCAGGGAGACTGCCTCTCCGTCTGCGGCAGGAGTTCCGGCAAGCTGGGCTTTGCCATCACCATCCAGTATTTCGCCTGATGCCTGCATATAAGATACAGTCCTTGACCGAGGAAAACCTGGCACCAATAGAGGTTCTGAGGCATCCCGAATTGTACGAATGGCGCGATATTGATGCTGCTCCGGGAGGGATTCTTGAAACTGCCGGGCTTAAGAATCTGCGCATCAGTTGTGCCAACTGCGGCTGGAGTATTCAGGACACCATCCCCCCTTCTGCACAGGGCTTCTCCTTGTGCCCGGACTGCTCCGAGCCCTTGTTCCTAGCCAAGCGGCTTTTTGAAAGGAAGACGGAACACCAACCGAATTTTAGAATTCAGCGGAGCAAGGCAGGATTTATCCATATCGACGGTTGGGAGAAGTGTAAAAACGCCGTGGTCTACTATACCTGCAACGGGCAGGATCCAACCGACTCGGACAACCGGTACACCAGGCCGTTCAAGCCGGATTCCAACCATGGCGCGGAGATACGCGCCGTCTGTTATTCAGAAGACACCAAATCACAGGTGGAGAGTATGCTTCTCCAAGATCCGTGCCCAACCATATCACACCAATGCCGCTTCTGCGGGAGTCGCGTTGAAGGGCGCGGGGAACGCATTACATGTCCCACATGCGGTGTTAGCCTCATCACGCATGGCGTAGGGCCATCCTCTGAGGAACCTCCCGGTTTCACATGCTCCTCCTGTCGCTCGGGGCGCTTGAATATCGGCGCGGATGCCCGGTTGCGCTGTGAATCATGCGGGGCGGAGTACATGTTCTCCAACACTTGGAACTTCTCCTGCTGGAGGATTGAGTGCCCGGTATGCCGCAAAGGTGTTGCTCTTATGGCTTCCGAAAGTGACGGGAAAAACAACTTCTGCCCGGAATGCCATTACCCCCTCTGCTACGATACCGAATTCGGTTGGATGGCCGTCCCGCTGCAAATAGAACCACCCACCAATCAACGGGAACCCGCCTCCGCGCCCTCGCTTGCAGTAGGTGAAACAGAAAACTCTCCAAGCCCTGAATCGCCCAAGTCATCCAAAACCAACAATCATTGGGGATGCTGGGCACTGATATGCCTTTTCATTATCATCTGTCTCAAGGCTTGTGACTCTTTTTAACAGAAAGAAACCTTCCACAACTTTCAACCCAATCAAAATCAACCATGAGCAAAAACATTCTACTGAACAAACCTGAATCCCAGGCGGCTCTTGAACAGGTGAACCGAACCATAAATGCAATCTCCGACCAACTCAAGACATTGAAGGACTCCGAACTCAACAAGTGCTTCGCTCAGTTGAGGAGAGATATCAAACAATACGGATCGGATATTTCAATTGTGGTCTCCATGGGCATGTTGAAGGCTGGAAAATCCACGCTCGTCAACGTTCTTGCGCGGTGCGACTCAGCCTCCCCCACAGGTTACGGCGTGGATACCACTCTCCGCCCGGCCCTTATCCGCATGCGCGGAGAGGACGACACGGACCGTGACCGCGGACGCATTGTCGTCTACTTCTATACGCCTCCGCAAGAAAGTGATGTTGCCGCCGCACCAAGCTCCTGTGATGCAGACAAAGAGGATGACAACAGGAACAAACAGATGGAGTATGTCTTGGACGAACTGCGTGGCATTGAGCAGGATGGCGGTTTCCCCAAGCAGGAGTACCCGTTGGAGGAGGAGTACCTGCAGGCCATACTGTGCGCCAAACCAGAGGATGACAGGAACAATTACCTACACGGGAAGGAGCCGCTTCTGGTTCTGGTGGAGACTCCCTATCGCAACAAGGAAGAATTGAAAAATACGGACCGCATGCATGTATGTGACGACATTCTGTTAAAGGAAGGACGTATGCTCTTGGATATGCCGGGTCTGGATTCCGGGCAGGCAGACGTATCCAAGCACACAAGGCGCTACATGTGCCTGCTGGAGGATTGCGATGCCCTGATGTTTGTACAAAGCTCTGTGGCTCCACTGAACGAGAAGGCCCGCGAAAACCTAAAGGCCATCTTGAGCCAGCGCCGCACTGCATCCATCACCATTGTTCAGAATATCATGCTTGCCAAGCCTTGGAGAAACGCTGATGTGAACAACGCGGAACAGGGCAGGCAGCACAAGCACGCTATAGGTCTGGTTAAAGCCTTCGCAAAGGAGGTGAACCGCGATGGCGGAGAACCGGATACCTTCCTCGTCAATCTAGGCATGGCTTACGATTCCATGTTCGAAGCTCAAGAACGTTTCAACGAGAAATACATCCTGCCAGGCTCCCAGACCGGCGAGGGACGGGTGACATATGAATCCCTCTGGGCTGCATCCCAGGTGAAGTCTCTTGAGGACGCCCTGATTGACCAGCTGGACAAGAACGGAACAAGCAACAGGATTCAGCACTGCAACAGCAGCCTGAAAAACCATTGCCAATATATTGCCAAAGACGTGCTGGGCAGAATCAAGGATACGCTCAGGCAGAAGACGAAAAGAGCCGAGACAATCTGGAAACGCTGGATGGAAATGAGAGATAAGCTGGATGCCGACCTGAAGGACAGGCAGCTGGTAAAAAGCCCGGCCTCTTTCCGTCTAAATCTTTCTCAAGAGCTGCAGAAGGTTGTTGACAAGTGCGAGAAAGAATATGAAGAGAAGTTCCAAAATCAGGATAGCATACCCGGGAGCGATATAGACAGCTTCTTGGCCACATGCGGTAAACAGATGAGAGACTGTTGCTGCGACCTGCTGAAAAACGTTACGTTCGATGATATCGACATAGAAGACGCCGATGGCAACAGAATCACCCTGAGGGAAAGTTGTAAAAACACTCTAGCAGCTATCTTCCAGAAATGGTGCACAGGTGAAGTTTTTCCCGGTGGGGCCGATGAGGCAGAAGGAGATGCATCTGATTATCATCACCTGTATGATAAAATTCAGCACCAATACCGCCCGAAGATCAAGTCCAAGATTGAGATGTACCGCTTGAATATTGACTCCTCCAAGTTCCCCAAGCCTTCCCCACCAAAAAAATACAAGAATACTAACTTCTTCAACGATTTAACCAAACACTTGGAAATTACCAAGCGTATGGGTGAGGTCACATACGCATACGGGATATGGCAGGATGAACTGGATAAAATAATGAAATTTTATGAGAGTGAAACGGCAAAGCTCATTGCCGAGGGATACCTGGATTCTGCACAACTTATCTTCAAGAAAGTCAAGGATGAAGGATATGCCAGCCTGCGCCAGCAGATGACCACTTTTATCCGGGAACAAGAAGCGCAAATAACTAGGACTAGGCAAAATATGGACCTCATCGATCGAACGGTCGCCAGTTTTGACGACGTGTACGATTGGTTGGCAAAAATCAAATAATTCAAAGGTATGAAAAATTTCGTGATATGGGGAGCGCTTATCCTCATTGCATATTTTGGAGCGGATATCATTGAGAAGGGGCATGCGTTAAATAACGCGACACCGTGGCCCGTTCTGGGCTGGATGCTGTGGATTGCGCTGCTCCTTTTCGTGTGGCATTGGTTGCTTCATCCCATCTTCAGCTTCATCGCTCTCAAAAATACCGCGAACTGCACTAGCAAGGACAAGCTGAAGGCCGTGCAAAGATATCTCAAGCATCTTCCGAAGGGTGATGCCTTGCGCGCACAGTGGACCCCCAAATGCCAAAACGCCCTTGTCGGAAATAACAAGCAGGAGCAGCTGGATTTTCTGGTTCGTTTCTCAGAAGTGGACCCCCGCTCCCGGATTGCTTCTGAAACAATCAAGAAATACAGTCTAGGAGCCAGCGTGGCTGTCGTGTTCAGTCGCAACAATATGGTGGATGGTATCATCATGCTGGTCACGCAAGGCAAACTGGTGGTGGAACTGGCTAGATTGGCAGGCTACAAACCCTCCCCCGTGTTCAACTCACTGTGCTTTTCCTGGATTTTGGCGAACTCCGTCCTCAACGCCCTCTTTGTCCAGAATGCTTCTGGAGCTGCGGGAGATATGGCAGCAACAGCAATTGGCGAAATGATGATGAGCCCCGAGGAAATTGGCGCTGATTTTGCGGGGACGAAATTATGTGCATTCACCATCTCAACGCTGTTGGAGGCTCTTGTCGCAGCATCTACGGTGTATGTTACAGGGCACATCTTCCTGCGCAAACTTCAATTGGAACACGCTCCCAAAGAGGAAGGCAGACTGCATGAACTCATCGGCTTGCGCCGCCAAGCACGTAAAGAGCTCGGGGTGGAAATCCTCAAATCTATTCCCAATCTTGTAAAAGCCGCTAAAAATAAAATTTTGCAAGCAATTTTGGGAAATGACGAGTCTGCCGATGAGAATAACGCAGCAGACACCGCATTATAACCAATCTTCATATTCCTTCACGGGCCTATATGGCTCATTTCAAAACAGTACTAACAACAATACAACAATAGCAATGAGTAATTATCAAAACACATCGCAACACTACGGTGCCCCCCAGGGCAACTCATCCCAGCACTACGGAAACGGGCAGGGCAGCTCATCCCAGTATTACGGTGCCCCCCAGGGCAGCGCTCCCGCACCGATACGCCGCAACGAGGCGACCGCTTCGGCGCCAAACGGAACGCCCTCCGAAAACACTAGAAAGGCAAGGTGGGTCTACGTCCTTTTGGCTCTACTCCTGGGCGGTTTCGGCATTCACAATTTCTATGCGGGCTACCACAAGAAGGGAGCCATCCAGCTGGGGGTGACTCTTGTGGGAGGCGCCTTGACTGGCGGCATAGCCGGTATAGCCATGTGCTTGTGGGCCGTGTATGAAGCGTTTGTTGTGCAAATCGACGCCAAAGGTCTTCCTTTTGTATAACACAGCATATGGAATAAAATAAGCTAGGATTTGAAGTCTTATGGGCGAAAGTATATCGAACATGTGGTCAATGTCGCCAATCATAGCGATTGGATCGATTATCATGTTTGCTGCCTTCATTGGTAATTGGAGTGGACGGGTGAAAAAGATAGGTATGGCAGTTGGAGCCATTTTGATTATCATCGGCTTTTTCTCGTTCATAAGCTCTTGTGCTGCGTAGATTTGTCACGCATCGAGCAAAGTACAAGTCGTAACAAATCGATGCAGGGCGAACTTTGGCTTAGCATGCACATAGGTATGATATCGCTGTGTCATGAACTCCATGGCACAACGATGTCGCCCATCCGAATCGGCTGTTCCCTGGCCGCTGGGGTGAGATAGAAGTTGACACAGGAACAAACTTGGGCTTCAATAGAAGCTTGATTATGAAAGCGATTGCATTCTTGGCTTTGACGGCGGCGCTGTGCGGCGGGGCGTGGGCGCAGCAGGGGAGCGCGTACACCACGCCCGGCGGCACCAGGCACTACAACGGGCCAAACGGCTACCACGGCTCATCCTACACCACGCCGGGCGGTACCACGCACTATAGCGACAACCGTGGAACGAGCGGAACCTCCTACACCACACCGGGCGGCACCACCCACTACTCCGACAACAAGGGCACGCGCGGCACCTCCTACACCACGCCGGGCGGCACCACCCACTACACGGACAACAAGGGCCGCAGCGTCACCTCCTACACCACGCCCGGCGGCACCACGCACTACCGCGACAACCAGGGCCGCACGGGAACGTCCTACACCACGCCGGGCGGCACCACCCACTACAGCGGGAACTTCTTTGACAAGAAGTAGCCCGCGGGTTACGGCAGGCGCTTTTCCTCCGTATCCTGCGGGGCAGGGGTGCAGTTGCGCATGGGGCGCTCCTGCCCTGCGGGTTGGGATTCCTCCTCCGCACCCGGCAGGTTGTCTGTGCGGCGGTAGACGGCGGCGGTGATGAGGGAAACCGCGATGGCCAGCACGCCGATGTCGTCCAGCCAGCCGACGATGGGAATGATGTCCGAGAGGATATCCGCGGGCCACACGGCGTAGATCAGGGCGAGCAGGGCAATGATGATGTTGCGCGGGGTGACCAGCTTGCCCTTCATGTGCTGGGCTGCGGCACCGGCGCGCTCGCCGGCGGGCTTGCCGTGGAAGAGGCGCACCACCAGCTCCGGCAGCGCCAGCAGGCATCCTCCCTTGTCAGGTGTTGGGTTCATACCGCCATATATACACCCACGGCGCCAAATGGCAACACCAATCCGCGGCTGCCGTGTCATGCCCCTGCATTTTTGATGCACACATTGCTCATTGAACATGCCCCTCAAATCTGCTACACTGGCTGCAGCAGAAAAAATCGTCAATCGTAAATCGTAAATTGTAAATCCCCATGAATCCCACGCATCCCATAGAAACGCACGGACGCCCGATCATCCTCATCGGGCTCATGGGGTGCGGCAAGACCACCATCGGCAAGCTGGTGAGCAAGCGCACGGGCATGCCCCTGCTGGATATGGATGCCCTCATTGAGGAGCAGGTGGGCATGAAGATTTCGCAAATCTTCGCAGAGCAGGGGGAGGCGCATTTCCGCATGCTGGAAACCGCGCTGTTGCGCTATCTGGCGGAGCATCCGCAAACGCCCCCGCCCATCATCTCCACCGGCGGCGGCGTGGTCGTGCGCCCGGAGAACCGCCAGCTGCTGCGCGACCTGGGCTTTGTGGTGTGGCTCAATGTCTCCCCGCGCAGCCTGCTGCACCGCAATATCCGCTCCTCCAACCGCCCCCTGCTGCAGACGGAGAATCCCGCAGACACCATCTACCGCCTGTGGGCGGAGCGCGGCCCGCTCTACAAGGAAACCGCCCACCGTATCCTCAATACTTCCCGAACCGAGGTTGGCGAGGTCTGCCGCCGCGTCTGCGCCTTGGCAGAACGCTTTTTCGCGCACCGCTAGCGCCGCCGCTTCTCAGTGCAGCGACTTCAAGCGCTGCAGGAACGGCGCGGGTATGGCGGCGCGTTGCTCCGGGGTGTCTATGTTGCTGTGGTAGAGCACGCGGCCTTCGCAGTCGAATATCTCCACCATCAGCAGGTTGTTGGCCCCGCGCAGCATGACGGAGCCGGCATTGTCTCGCAACCTGACAATGATTTCTCCCGCGCGGCCCTGCACCGTATCGCGCCCGTTTTCCTCATTCACCTCGCATGCGTGGTCGCGTATCGCCTGCATGATGTCCGTGAGCTTGGCGGTGTCGATTTCATTCGGCAGCAGGGCCAGCTGCTCGCATACCGCGTTGTGCAGTTCGCGGATACGCTCCTGATTCTGCGGGGTGAGGTTCAGCGGGCGCGGCACGCGGTCGCCGCCCACGGCGGTTTCCAGGCTGCTTTGGGTCTTGGCCGCGGGGCAGGGGGACAGCATGAGGCGGACGTTGGTGACCTGCAGGTGCCCGCGGCGCATGAATTCCACGCGCACGGTTTCCATGGCGGCGTGCTTGGAGAGCAGGGTGGCCAGCTGCGCCTTGTTGTGCACGGGCTTGCCGTCCAGCATCACAATCACGTCTCCCGCCTCCACGCCCGCGCGTTCCGCCGCGCCGCCGGGCAGCAGGGAGAGCACGCGCACGCCCCGCTCAATCGCCGCGGGGTGCGCGGCGTCCGGCACCACGTCCTCTCCCACCAGCCCCAGCACACTGTGGTGGGACACCGCCGCCTGCGCCCATCCTGTTATCAGCAGGAGGAAGGCTGGCAAGCTGGCGAGCAGGCGTTTCATTGGGGCGGTCTCCATCAAAGAATGTCTTCCGGCACCGTCACGCTGATGGTGGAGGGGACGCGCACGGTGTAGGTGGCTCCGTTCTCGTCATCGCTCAGCACAAAGGTGTCCTCGTAAATCACATCGTAGGTGCGGGTGGGCAGGCCATCCTCGCTCCAGTTCACGCGCTGGTTGTCATGCGTGTCAATCACGCTGCGGCTCACCTGGCCCTCCGGCGCATTCCCTGCCACGGCCGTGTTGATGGCGCAAATGCCGCCAGCAATGCAGCACCCCGCCACCACCGCCGCCGCATGGTGCAGCCAGCGCTTCCCCGCGAAGCCGCGGATGCGCTTGTCCGCCGCCGCCATATACATGGCCACTCCCATGCGCCCCAGTGCCCCCAGCGGCACGGGGGCGGGTGTCAGCCGCCGCAGCTGCGCCTCCGTGCGCTGCAGCTCTGCCTCTTCCGCAGACGCTGTACACATTGCTGCCAGCAGGCGCTTTTCCAGCGCCTGCGGCAGCAATGCGGCTTTCATGCCGTTCAGTTCTGTGTGTGCTGCTTTCATGTGCTTCTCATACACATAGGCGCATGAACGGCATGGTATTATTTAGTTTTGTGCCTGTTTTCTTTCAAGCGTTTCACCAATGGCAAATCGCAAATCACCCCATTGCCTCTCGTATGAGTTTGGCACATTCCTCCTGCCCCGTTTCCTCCGCCGCTTCCAGCGGCGTTTCATCGATTTCGTCCTCCAAATCCGGAGCCGCTCCGTAGTGCAGCAGCTGGCGCACGCATTCCGCGTGGCCGGCCGATGCGGCGCAAGTCAACGGCGTCATTCCCTCGCTTTCATCGTCCACCTCGAACCAGCATTCGGGGTCCGGGGCATCCATGCGCCCCTCGTCCCCGTCCGGGCTGAACCCCAGGTCGCCCAGCAGGTACTCCAGGCACGCCCGGCTGTCCTTCCATGCCGCCATGCGGACGAGATAGGCCCAGAACCGCCCGTCCCCCGGTTTGGAGTGGGACAAGAGGGGGCACAGCAGCTTGAGCATCCCGGCGTTGTCGGCTATGCAGGCGTTGCTTGCGGCCCGCTGCAGTTTTGCCTGTGAATATTTGTGGGTGGAAACAAGCTCCTGCACGGCGGCGGTGTCGCCGTTCGCCACGGCTTGGAAAAGCGGATCCTTGCGGCCCGCTTGGCCACCGGCCCTCTGGAGCAGCCGGGTGCATTCCCTGGAGCCCGCGGCTTCGGCGGCATCCAGTGCCGTGCAGCCCTGCGCGTCCACCGCGTTGACATCCGCCCCCGCCTGGAGCAGGAGTTTCACCATCTCCGCATGGTTGCCCAGCGCCGCATTCATCAGCAGGGTTTCCCCCTCGCGGGTGGCGGCGTTCACATCCGCGCCTGCCTCCGCCAGCAGGCGCACGCCCTCCGTGTTGAAGGCCGTGCATGCGCGGTAGAGCGGCGTGCATCCATCGGCGTCGGCATGGTTCACATCCGCCCCCGCGGCAATCAACAGCCGCAGCAGATCCAGGCACGACTCACACCCCGCCGCGCGCGACAGCAGGGTTTCCCCGTCCTCATACGCCTCGTCCACCATGGTGATGCCGTGCCTCTCCGCCAGGATTTTGACGGCTTCATGGCGCTCGCGTTCGCTCGACCTGTGTGGTTTGCTCATAACAATGTTCTTTATACAGCACATCCAACACCTATACAACTTTTTTCTGCTGATATAAGCAGGTCAAACTCTATCCTTCAAAATTCGTATTTGTGCATTCTCTATTCGCTTGTAAGCTGACTTTGTGTTGATTAGGCGTATTTCCGGCGTAATACAAATTGTATTACAATCTAATAATTATTGAATCTGACTATGCGTCATGCTAGAATTTCTCAATTATGCAGACTTCAATAAAAGAACCTGTTACAGCATTCCCCGACTTACCCCCTGCTGCTTCTCCCAACCGTATCAATCATATCGATGGACTTCGAGGAATTGCTATCATCCTTGTCTTATTGTTTCATATAAGCAAGGCGTTTTCGAATGGATATATTGGGGTTCATATTTTTCTTGTCATTTCAGGATATTTTCTGTTTCGCAATTTTTGGAACGACAACTATGACTTCTCATGGAAAGAGTTTTGCTCCAAAAAAATAGCAAGGTTGCTCCCGTGTGCTATTGTTGTGTCTACATGCACCTGCCTAGCTGCGCTCTGTTTTCTGCCATACGATGTCGTATTGAAAACGGCAAAATCAGCAATTGCGACTATCTGCGGGCTTTCTAACGTTTATTACGATTATACGTATTCGGACTATTTCGCCGCATCCTCTATCGCCAACCCTCTTGTTCACACCTGGTATTTGGGTGTCATCATCCAATTGTACATCATAGCGGGTTGCATCATGATTCTTGGCAAACGGAAATCATTATTGTTCAAATTTGCCATTGTTTCGATGCTGTTTGTTGTCTCTGTGTTGTTGTATTACATGCCATTGTGGATTGACCGCGTTACACCGTTCCACTCTGTCATATCTACATATTATTGGACATGGGGGCATTTGTGGATGTTGCTTGCCGGGGCGTACGCCCACCTCTTGCTCAAACTCGGTACAAAGATTCCGGGCAAAGCCTTGGGGGGCGTCGCTCTTCTTTTAACTTGTTTGCTGGGATTGTTGCCATTGAGATTGTCTGCTGAGCGTGCATGCCTGTTGGATATTGCCGCTGTTGCTGCGTCTGTTGCATGCATTTGCTATGGAGGAACGGGCTGGGGCCGGGCTGTTCTGAACAACTCTGTCGTCTCCGTAGTCGGAAAAGTCTCGTTTTCCCTCTACCTCGTGCACTGGCCTATCATATCGATATTCGCTATGGCTTCCGCATCGTGGTCGAACAATCCATTGCTGAAACTGCTAGTTCTATCTATCATATGCGTTGCCACTTGGCTAGTATATCGGACAACAGAACAGCGTTCGTTTAATATAAAGGGTGTTTTTGCTGCTTGGGCGGTGTGTCTTCTGATGAGCGTAACCCTGGTATATACTGATGGCATGAGAGACATGGTGCATGCTACAGCCAATGCGATTCGCCCTTCACGATATTACGAAACGGGAAAGGTGAAAGTCATTGAGAGCGGCCCCCTGTACGCAACCCTCCCGGATTTCCGCCAAGAAACACACAGGGCTTGTTTTGGACCGATGCAATATGTGTTTGAAAAGGTACCGATGCTTTATCAACTGGGAAATCCTTCTGAAAGACCTGATTTTATCTTAATCGGTGATTCTCACGCAGAGGCTCTTTACCCTGGTTTGGACGTCTTGTCAAAAGAGGAGGGGTGGAGTGGTGTTTATTTGCATACTTACGTTATCCCTTTGTCTAGCTATTTCTCTCTTTATCGTCCTTATCAACTTTGGGATGCGGAAAAAGAAGCCCAGCTAATTCGATTCCTTAAAGAAAACGACCATATCACAACGGTATTTATTGCCAATTTTTGGACAGCAAGATTTGATAGAAACTATTATGAACCTTCAGGAAAGTACGTTGATTTGGGAAATAATCCGGGGAAAGATTATTATTCCTTCCGTGAGTTTGTTGAAAAAATTAAATCATTAGGAAAAAAAGTAGTTGTCTTTAGAGATGTTCCCCTTGTGCCGTCTGATGATTTTACGCGTCACATATGGATGTGCAATGTTTACGGAAGACCCATAGATTTGCAAAAAATCCTAATATCGCGTAAGGAATACGAAAAGCTAAACCAGAAAATCAACAACTTTCTTGCAGCTATGGAATCTGATGGATTGTGTGATGTTTTGAACGCGGATGAGGTATTTTTTCAATCGGAAACATTTCCTGTTTTTCAAAACGGAGTGTTCTATTATCTCGATTACAGTCATCTGTCATATGAAGGGAGTGTATTGGTGGCAAAATATCTCAGGCCTGCCATCAAGCGCATATTGGAGAGGTAAAGCGCATTCATTTGGCTTTTCATTCGAGCGCGCAGCTGTTACACTAGGCGCGTGGCCACGCCACTGATCCAGGTTGTTGCAAAGTCCCCGGCGTTTGCCCGGGACCTGGGGCGCTTGTGTGCCGGCGGCACGCGGGAGGAGCCCGTGGTGCTGGACCGCGTCTGCCCGTCCGCGTATTCGTTTGTGGCGGCCATGGTGGCGGGGATGAGCGATAAGCCGCGCCGCGTGTGGGTGGTGGCGGATGCCCTGCCCGTGCAGGAGCGCGTGGCCGCGGAGTGGCCGCTCTGGCAGGCTCCGCCCGCCGTTTTCGTGCCGGAGCAGGAGATGCACATCAACAACGGCATTAGCGATCCCGACCTCGCGGCGGAGCGCCTGGAGGCCCTGCGCGCCATCTGCGGCACGCCCGCGGAAACCCAGGCGGTCATCGTCACCGCGGATGCGCTGCGCCAGCCCGTTCCGGCGTTCGAGAGGGCAGGGGACTGCACGCTGACCCTGCGCGTGGGCGATGAGCTGCCGCCGGAGAAGCTCACGGAAACCCTGCTCGCGCATGATTTCGAGCGCGTGGACCAGGTGGTGGCGCGTGGCCAGTGGAGCCTGCGCGGCGGTATTTTGGACGTCTTTCCCCTGCAGTCCGCGTGGCCGCTGCGCGTGGAATTCTTCGGAGATGAAATCGAGAGCATCCGCGCGTTCGACGTGGACTCCCAGCTCTCCTTCCGCAAGCTGGAATCTGCCGATATGCTGCTGGACGAGCCGGAGAGCGCGGACACGCTGGAGGGGCTGATAGCGCCGGACGACTGGGTGGTGAGCCTGCCCGGCAGCGGCGTGCCGGGGAATGTGCTCGTGTTCGAGGTGCCGCCCGACCGCTCGGACGCGCTGCCGGAGGACATCGACCAGCTGAACGCGGGGGACGGCGCGGCGTTTTTCGGCTCGCCGCTCGGCTCGTTCGAGAGCGGCGATTTCGTGATGCAGGAGGCCCGCCGCAACCTCGCGCGCATGAACTTGGAAAAGTGGAAGCGCGAGAAGTGGCGCGTGGTCATGTTCTTCCCCCATGAGGGCGAGAAGGAGCGCTTCGAGGAAATCTGCGGCGAGGACCCCGCCTGGAGCGGCGTGCAGAGCCGCGACGGCGACCTCCCCTTCGGATTCGCCGTGCCGGGTGCCAAGCTCGCCGTGCTGTCGTCCGCGGAAATCTTCGGCCGCTATTCCTCGCCGCGCGCACGCCGTCGCGACGACCGCGAGGAGCGCATGCGCCGCGAGCGCGCCCAGGCCCCGCTGCGCGAAATCTCCGCGGGCGACCTCGTCATCCACGCCGCCCACGGCCTCGGCAGGTTCGAGGGCATTGTACGCGATGAGGAGACGGGCGAGGAGGAGCTTCACATCACCTACGCGGGCGGCGTGCTGCTGCGCCTGCCGCTCCAGCAGAGCCACCTGGTCTCCAAGTACGTGGGGCTGGGCGCCAAGGCCCCGGAGCTCAGCAAAATCGGCGATTCCCGCTGGAAGCGCGCCTGCAAGGCCGCAGAGCGAGCCGTGGCAGACTACGCCGCCCAGCTGCTGGAGGTGCAGGCCGTGCGCGAGAGCGACAACGGCTACGCCCACCCCGCCGATTCCTCCTGGATGTGGCAGTTCGAGAGCAGCTTCCCCTTCCGCGAGACGCCCGACCAGCTCCGCGCCATCAACCAGACCAAGGCCGACATGGAATCCCCGCGCCCCATGGACCGCCTCATCTGCGGTGATGTGGGCTTCGGCAAGACGGAGGTGGCCATCCGCGCCGCCTTCAAGTGCGTCACCGGCGGCAAGCAGGCCGCCATCCTGGCCCCCACCACCGTGCTGGCGGACCAGCACTACCGCACCTTCCGCGCCCGCATGAGCGAGTACCCCGTGCGCATCGAGCTGCTCAGCCGCTTCACCCCCGCCAAGCGCGTGCGCGAAATCATCCAAGGCATCTCCCGCGGAGACGTCGATATCGTCATCGGCACACACAGGCTCATCTCCAAGGATGTCCACTTCAAGGACCTCGGCCTCGCGGTCATCGATGAGGAGCAGCGCTTCGGCGTGCGTCACAAGGAGCAGTTCAAGCGCATGTTCCGCATGGTGGACATGCTCACGCTCTCCGCCACGCCCATCCCCCGCACGCTCTATGTGGCCCTCATGGGCGCGCGCGACATGAGTACCATCGACACCCCGCCGCTCAACCGCCTGCCCGTGCAGACCGCCGTCTGCCCGTACAACGAGCAGCTCATCGCCAAGGCCATTGAGCGTGAGATGGCCCGCAACGGTCAGGTCTTCTTCCTCCACAACCGCGTGCAGAGCATCCACAAGGTGGAGCAGGAGCTTCACCGCCTCGTACCCAAGGCACGCATCGTCGTCGGCCACGGCCAGATGGACAAGGGCGAGCTGGAGTGCATCATGCGAGATTTCGTCAACGGCAAGGCGGATGTCCTGCTCTCCACCACCATCATCGAGAGCGGCATCGACATCCCGAACGCCAACACCATCATCATCGACCGCGCGGACCGCTTCGGCCTGGCGGATTTGTACCAGCTGCGCGGGCGCGTGGGGCGCGGCGGCCACCGCGCCTACGCCTACCTCATGCTGCCGCGGGAAGCCCTCTGCACCGGCGACGCCCGCAAGCGCGTGTCCGCCATCAAGCAGTTCACCGAGCTGGGCAGCGGCTTCAAAATCGCCATGCGCGACCTTGAAATCCGCGGCGCGGGCAACCTGCTGGGCACGCAGCAGAGCGGGCATATCGCCGCCATCGGGTTCGAGCTCTACTGCCAGCTGCTGCGCCAATCCATAGAGCGCCTGCAGGGCAAGGTGCCCACCGCCCGTGCGGATGCCTTGTTCAAGGCGGATTTCCTCTGCCTCAGCGAGGCCATGATGGCCACCCGCGAGGACGCACACGCCCTCATCGGCGCCTTCCTGCCTTCCTCCTACATGGAGTCCACCAAGGCGCGCATGGATGCCTACACCCGCCTGGCGCGTGCCACCACGCTGGAGGACATCGACGACCTGGAGCGCGAGTGGCACGACCGCTTCGGCAAGCTGCCGCGCGAGGCGCGCCACCTGCTCGCCGTGCAGAAAATCCGCCTGCTCGCATCCCGCCGCAACATCAGCATGGTGGAGGTCAGCGGCCAGAAACTCATGCTCACCCGCAACAAGGACTACATCCTCATCGACAAGCGCTTCCCGCGCCTCACCAAAACCAAGCCTGCCGACAAGCTGGCGGAAACCCTGCACCTCATGCAATCCATGTAATGCCGCTGCCCAAGGTTCGGGCTACGGTTTTATTTCTCGTTCTTCCAGAAAAGTCTGTTTACCTTTTTGAAAAGCTGGATACCCAGCCAGCCGAGAAGTATGGCACAAAGGAAAACAACCAGCACATATAGGGTGGGACTGGCGGTGTTGAGCCCCAGGTGGCAGAAGTACCGCACGGGAATGTAGTGCCACAAGTACACCGCAAAGACGGCGGGGCCTCCGAACCACTTGAGGAAAGTCGGCACGCGTTGCCAGGAAATGCCGGCGAAGAACCAGGAGATGCCTATGGCGAACGGTATGGCGAGGGCTTGCGTGAAGAGGAGGAAGCGCAGAGGCTTGTCCAGATTGGGATTCAGCGGGAGTAGTGTGGCCGTGTAATAGTCGAACGTGGGCAGGTGTGTGATGCCTGCCACGGCTAGGGCGGTCACTCCGGCTCCAAGCAGCGAAATAGGCAGGCGGGTTTTGACGAGCATGGCATCTATGCGCGGCTGCAGCAGGCAGTATGCCGATCCCGCGGCAAAGCACGTTTCTGTGTCCAGCCACCACTGCGGCTTGTAGGGGAGCAGCGCCAGACAGAGCGCAAGCGTGAGCGCCAATAGCATGAACACGGCGCACCACGGACGCCGTGCGCTACACAAACGGAAAGATATCCAGGTGAGAAGGTAGAGCGCCAGGGTCATCACGATGAACCACCAGTCGCCCATGCCCACCATGCTCAGCGCGAATTTTTTCGCCGCAGCCATGGGCTCCATGTAGAAGGTGGCCATGGCCGCGCAACTGATGAAAGCTGCCACGGCAAAGTTCAGGTACAGGCGCAGGAAACGCTTGCTGAGCAAATCATGGATATAGATGTCTCCCTTTTTGCGGATGGAAACCATGATGCCGTACCCGGAATAGAAGAAGAACGTGGCAACGATAAACTGAACCAGGGGGTAGATGAACGAGTCTCTCAGCCATATGTCAGGCCCCTGCGACTCATACCCGATTATGCAAATATGCTTCAACAGGATGATGACCAGGAAGATGCCGTTGATCATCATGGTGCGGTCATGGCTCATGTAGCTGCCGTCGGCTGGCAGCGTGTAGCGCAGCCGGGGCTTGCCTAGAAGGAGCAGGCACAAGGCTGCAATCAGTATGGCCGTTTCCATGGTTTCCTACAATGCGGGGTCAGTTTTTTTCATCGGGTTTCTCAACCTGTGAAGTGCGTGCGCCTGTAAGACTGCAACGGAAAGTGGCACGTCTCAGGCGGCTCGGAAAAAGTATATGGTTTCGGAATGGGTATATTGTCTTATCCAACACACCCTACGTAAATGGCAAGCATCAATGGTTGTCAGCCAGTTTCTCTCTGGCGCAGGGGATATGGCAGATGGAAAAGAGCGGAGATATACTGCTACGGAAAGTACCACATTTTATGCATGTTTTGCTTGACTACCCATTCCGAATACGCAGACATGAAGCCGAAGTGAAAAAGCGACGAAACTGTGCTGCAATCCTCCGTGCTTGCAATTTTTTGGGCATATCGTTTTGGAAATTCGGCCTAGCGACAGGCAATGATTCTTCTTGAATTTTGCCACGGCGTGTGGATAATCCCGCTACCGCAATGTCAAAGAGAACCGTAGGGAATGGGATTGCGGGGCTAGAGCTTCGGAAGCGGGTTTGCCTTACGGTAGGAGCCGGGAGTTTCCCTCGCTGTGCCGTCCTCACCGAAAGGCGATTCTCACACCTCATGCAAAGTCTATGATGCCTCTGCCCATTGAACAGATACACGACGACCTGCTGCGCGCGGTTTCGCACGCGGGAGCCACCGTGCTCATCAGCGCGCCCACGGGCAGCGGCAAGTCCACGCGCGTGCCGCTCATGCTGGAGGAGGCGGGATATGGAGGGAAGGGGTGCATCCTGGTGGTGCAGCCGCGGCGGCTCGCGGCGCGCCTGCTGGCGGGCTTCGTGGCGCGACAGTACCCCTGCCAGCTGGGGCGGGAGGTGGGCTACACCGTGCGTTTCGATTCCCGACGCTCCGATTCCACGCGCATCCTCTTTGTGACCGATGGTATCCTGGAGCGCCGGCTCACCGACGACCCGCAGCTGCGCGGCGTGTCCGCCGTGGTGTTCGACGAGGTGCACGAGCGGCGCCTTTCCGGCGATTTGTGCCTGGCGCGCGTGCTGCAGCTGCAGCGCACGCAGCGCCCGGAGCTGGCGGTGGTGGTGATGTCCGCCACGCTGGAGCTGGACAAGCTGCAGGGCTACCTGCCGCAGGCGCAGGTGCTGCGCGCGGAGGGGCGTCTCTTCCCCGTGGAGGTTTCCTATCGCCAGCCCGTGGCCGTGCGAGACCGCTTCGGCCACCTCGCCCCGCCTCCCGTGTGGGACCAGTGCGCCGCCGCCGTGAGGGAGCTGCTGGCGCATGACGACTGCGGGGACATCCTGGTGTTCCTGCCGGGCGCGTATGAAATCCGCCGCACGGTGGAGCTGCTGGAGAATGCCTCCTGGATGAAGGGGCGCGATGTGTTCCCCCTGCACGGCGCGCTGCCGCCGGAGGCACAGAACCGCGCCGTGGAGTGCGGCGAGCGCCCGCGCGTCATCGTTTCCACCAACATCGCGGAAACCTCGCTCACCATCGAGGGCGTCCGCTCCGTGGTGGATGCCGGCACCGTGCGCGAGGCCCGCTGGGAGCCCCACCGCGGCCTTTCCACCCTGCACATCGTCCCCATCTCCCAGGCCCAGGCAGACCAGCGCACGGGCCGCGCAGGGCGTCTGGGCCCCGGCCGCTGCATCCGCCTGTGGAGCGAGGCCGACCAGCGCCGCCGCGCGCCGTTCCCCTCGCCGGAGGTTCACCGCGCGGACATCTCCATGGCTTTCCTCAACCTGCTGGCCTGGGGCTGCAAATCGCTGGACGATGTGAAAAAATTCCCCTGGCCGGACGCCCCCACGGAAACGGAAACGCAGCGCGCCTGGCAGCTGCTGCTGGACTTGGAGGCGGCGGATGCAAACGGCCTCACGGAACTGGGGCGGCGCATGCTGGCGCACCCGCTGCCGCCCGTGCTGGCGCGGCTGATGGTGGAGGGCGAAGATGCCCGCCTGGTGCCGGAGATGGCGGCGGTGGCGGCCCTGCTGCAGGGGGAATCCATTGCCCTTTCCAGCGGGCTGCACCCCAGTTTGCGCGAGCGCGGCGACTTCTGCGACTTCCAGGCGGAATGGCGTGCCGTGCAGGCCGCCGCACGCTGCAATTTCGCCCCGCAGGAATGCACACGCCTCGGCATTCAGGCGCGTGCCGCACGCGAAATCGTCAAGGCCTGGCGGCAGCTCGGCGGCAACGGCGAACCAGAGGAAATCTTTGTGGAAAACCTGGCGGAGGTGTTGCCGCGCGCGCTGCTGCGCTGCTATCCCGCCAACCTCGCCGCCCGCAACGGCACCGCTTCCAACACCGCGCGACTTTGCGGAGGCCGCGGCGGCTGCATCGATGCCGATTCCGTGGCCGCGAACGCCCAGGAAAGCGTTTTCCTGCCCGCCGACATCACGGAAATCGGCGGTAAGCGCGTGGAGACCCGCCTCTCCCGCTGCACCGTCATCCCGCAGGATATTTTATCAACGCGGCAGGACAACGTTCCCGTGTACGACCCCGCCCGCAAGCGCGTGCTCAACATCCGCCGTACCCTCTACCGCGATTTGGTGCTGTCGGAAAAGGAAACGGGCGACGCCGACCCGCAGGACGCCGCTCCCATTCTGGCCGACCAGGTGGTGCGCGGAAACCTCAAGCTGGAGCAGTGGGACGGACACGTCCTGCAATGGATCCGCCGCCTCGCATGCCTCCGCAACGCCATGCCGGAGCTGGAACTGCCCGAATTCGGCGACGACGACCGCCTGGTGGCCATCACCATGATTTGCGAGGGCGCCGTGTGCTACAAGGACATCGCCACCCGCCCCGTCCTGCCCGTGCTCGCGGAGTGGCTCTCACCCTGGCAGCGCGAATGCCTCAACAAATACGCCCCCAAGGCCATCACCCTTGCCAACGGGCGGGAAGTGAAGCTCCTCTACCGGGAGGACGGCACCCCCACCTTCGCCCTCAAGTGCCAGCTCCTCTTCGGCGTGCACAACACCCCACGCATCGCAGACAACCGCATCCCCTGTCTCGTCGAAATCCTCGCCCCCAACCAGCGCCCCTATCAAATCACCGCGGACCTCGCCTCCTTCTGGAAAAACGGTTACCCCCAAATGAAAAAGGACCTCGCCGCCCGCTACCCCCGCCACAACTGGCCCCCAGAAGCCCCGTAGCGCCGGAGTTTCGGAGGCGCGGAGCCACGGCGTAGCTGGACCTGCTTGCCAGGTCCAGCGAAGACGGGCAAAATCCCAAATCCCAAATCAATTACCCCGCTTATTCCCCCGCTACCCCGCCAAATTTGCGCCACGTGCAAAAAAAGCGGCTGCACGAGTAGCAGTCGTGCAGCCTAGGAGATCAGGACATGAATTATTGCTAGTACTTTCGTCCGGATCAGGTGAAGATACACAAAAGCCGACATGGAGTCAAGCTTTTCCAGTAGCCCCGCTTTATCCCTCTTCCCCTCCAAAAATGTGCAGTTTTGGCAATTTTTCGCAGGGAAAAGTGTGCAAAATTGGCAATTATTCGAGGGAAAGTTCTTGACAAGACCCGCACGGCAAAGCATACTGGCATGCGGGAAACGCCATGAAACGCTACGCATTGGAAGACCTTGCAGCTTGGGCCCGGAAAAAAGACCGGGTCCGCAAGCCCCTTGTTCTCTGCGGTGCCAGACAGGTGGGCAAGACCTGGCTGATGCGCGAGCTGGCACGCACCGAGTTCAAGAAGGAGGCGTACGTGAACTTTGTGGACACTCCGAGCGCCGCCAGGGTGTTTGAAGGAGAGTACCGGGCGAAGGATATCATTGACAACCTCTCCGCCAAAAGCGGAACAGATATCACGCCGGGCGACACGCTGATTATCCTGGATGAAATCCAGGAGAGTGAGCGGGCGTTGAATTCCCTGAAATACCTCCGCGAACACGCCCCTCAATACCACATCGTTGCCGCGGGTAGCCTGCTGGGCGTGGCTTTGCGCAAGCGGCGGATGTCGTTCCCGGTGGGTCAGGTGGAGTTCTACCACCTGCATCCGCTGGGATTTTGCGAGTTTCTTGAAGCCATCGGCCAGCCAAGGCTTGCAGCCCATCTGCTGGATTTACGGGCCTCGCTCATCGATTCCCTCTCCGAGACCTACGAGCGCCACCTCAAGCAGTACCTCTGCGTGGGCGGCATGCCGGGTGCCGTGGCAGTCTACGTAGATTCCGGCGATATGGCTGCCGTTCAAGCGGCTCACCGCGATATCCTCTCCAGCTACGAGGCCGATTTCTTCAAGTACACCGAACCCGCCAACATCATGCGCATCCGCGCCGTCTGGGCATCACTTCCCCGCCAGCTCGCCTCTGAAAACCGCAAGTTCACCTACAGGGGCATTGTGGAAGGCGCGCGCGGGCGCGACTACGACGGTGCAATCGAGTGGCTGGAGACGTGCGGGCTTGTCCACAGGGTCAACCGCATCACCAAGCCCTCGCTGCCGCTCAAGGCCTATCTGGACCCAACCGCGTTCAAGCTCTACATGCTGGACTGCGGGCTCATGGGTACCATGGCTGAGCTGGACACCTCCACCATACTGGAGGGGAACGAGCTGTTCAGCGAATTCAAGGGAGCGCTCGCGGAGCAGTACGTGCTGCAAACGCTCATGCTCAGCCCCGCCACCTCCCTGGGATACTGGAGCAACCCCGGCGGTGCGGCGGAGGTCGATTTCGTCATCCAGCACAAGAGCCAAATCGTTCCGGTGGAGGTCAAGGCCGGAATCAACCTGAAATCCAAGAGCCTGAACACCTACCGCACCAAATTCTCCCAGAAGCTCGCCGTTCGCGCCTCACTGGCCCATTTCGGAAACGTGGACGGCCTGCTGAGCATTCCCCTGTACGCCGTGGAGCAGCTCAAGCTCTACCTGCCGCAATAACGGCGCGAGCAACAGTGGATGACAGGCGGAAAGCATAGAACCTAGCCGCCCCGTCAGGCGCATGGCCTGGCGGGGCGGTTCATTCACGCGCGCCTTGTCACGCCAAAGCGCCACAGGCGCGGCGGCGGAGCCGAATTTTCAAATAGTAAATTCCTTAGACAAGGTGCTTGATAATATCCTCGCGTTTCCCGGGGAGCAGGTCGATGACCGGAACCTCAATCATGGTGTAGCAACCGGGTTGCTGCTTGAGGGAGGCGCGGGCCACATTCACCAGCACCTGCGCCGTGAGGGCGGGGTTGTTGATCTTCATGTTGAACTCGAAAAGCTGGTTGTGCGTCATGCCGCTCACGCCCTTGCGGGTCAGGTTCACGCCGTGGCCCACATCGTTCAGGGCATCCACGCTGTCCACCGCAAACACGTGCGTCTCATCGGAAGCAAAGTAGGGATCCGCCTTAATGGCTGCCGTCACCTCGGCAAGATCCGCGCCCTCCTCCAGCTCCACATACACCATGCGGCGGTGAATACCTTCACCCACCGGAATCGTCATGGAAAGGGCATCCTTCACCCCCGCCTTGGAGCGCACGCACACGCTGTGCCCCATGGATCGGCCGGGCCCGAAATTCGTGTAGGAAAGGCCCTTGGGCGCAAGGCTCTCCATCAGGGTACGCACCACCGAATCCGAACCCGGATCCCAACCGGCGGAAATGATGGCAACCGTGCCGTGCTCCTTCGCCACCGGCATGAGCGCCGCGCGGTATTCCAAGATGGAGGTGTGGATATCGAAGGAATCCACCGTGTTGATGCCCATGGAAAGGCATTTCACCGCGTGTTCCTCGCAAGAGCGAGTGGGCGTGGCAAGTATCGCCACATCCACCTTGCCAAGCTCCGCTATATCCGTCACCACCGGGTACGCCGCCAGCTCAGGGTATCCCTCCTTGGATGCCGTACGCCGAACCACGCCCACGCATTCCATGTCGGGCGACGCCTCAATGGCCTCCAGTGTGTACTTGCCGATATTGCCGTAACCAACGATTGCTGCTTTAATCTTGTTCATCTTCTTGTATGTATGTGGGGGTATAACGCTGCGCGCCAATATACCACTCCCCGCCCCCCTTGACAAGCCAAACATCTGCCAGCTTTATGCCTGCAATTTCAAACTAGTAATTTCTGCAAATTCAAAATGCCATTTTAAAATTGCAGAAAATCTGCTTGATGCAGGGCAGGGGGGGGGCGGCGTATGAGTCCGGCATGAAAAAGGGTGAATTGCTGGAGCGCAACATGCTGCCGCTGTCAAATCCATGCACAAAATCCCCCTCGGCAGCAAATCCCTCGCCCCCGGCGTCATCTTCTGCCCCATCCAATCCCCACTCCCCCTCGGCAACAATTCCCTCGCCCTCCCCATCTCCGCCATCTAAACCGAAGCGCCGAAGTTTCGAAGGCTCGGAGCCTCGCCGTAGCCCCGCAGGGGCGGAGACGGGCTGGGCCCAGCGAAGACGGGCAAATCCTCAATCACCGCGCTTATTGCTCCGTTTCCGCCATCTCAGCATCGACACAATTGGCATGTAGGAACTCCAGAACAAGGGAAAATCGCAATAGACACAAGGTTGCTGCAGGGATTGTACTGTATTACGTAACATTTATCGTTTGTTTTGCTGTAGTATGCGTAAAATTAATGTGTAAAAAGTTTTGTAATGGGGTGATTGCAATTGTTAGACTTTTTTCTTTGACAAACTTTTCCCCCGTGGTAGTATGGTAGTAACAACACCCTATGAACGCATGCTTGTATACGCCCATACCCTGAAAGATCGTCCCGCTGAAGATTGGGAACCTTTGTACGGCCCCGATGGCCATGCAGAGAAGACCGCTCGCATCATGGAAAGCTTTCCGCCGCTCTTTGCCGATGGCATTTTCCCGGAGGAGAAGCGCCTTCTCCGTTTCATCGGCATGACGCACGACATGGGAAAGGCCTCGAATGCCTTTCAGCGGTACCTTCACGGAGGGGACAGGGCCGACCACAAGACCGCAGCCGCAGCGTACGCAGCCACACATCCGAAGCTCTTGGGCAAGCTTCTGCCCTATGTGTTTTTCGGGCACCACGGCGGATTGCCGTATGGAGTCCACATGTTCGACAAGAAATTGAGGGGCTATTCCATGCCGGACGAGGTAGCCTCCAGTATGCCTGCCGATGTGGATGACCCCGCCGGTTTGCCCCTCCCCAACCTAACAGCCGGAGCAACTGCCACGCCGGAGGCCGTGTTCTCTGCCATGATGGCTGTGCGCATGCTGCATTCCTCCCTGGTGGATGCCGATTGGTTGGCAACGGAATCGTTCACCGAGCCTGCGGCTGCGAAGGCACGGCAGTCTATCGCGTACGATTCCATAGAAGAGTTGTCGCGCAAGGTGGAGACGTTCATCGGCGAGAGGGAACGGAACGCCGCCGGTTCCATCAACGAGCTTCGAAAGCGGATTCATCACTCCTGCTACGCCGCAGGGGAAAAAGAGCGCGGCGTGTATCGCCTGAACGTTCCCACGGGCGGCGGCAAGACCCTTTCCTCCCTCAGTTTCGCCTTGCACCATGCCGAAAGGCACGGCATGACCCGCGTCATTTACGTGATTCCCTTCACCAGTATCATTGAACAGACCGCCCATGAATTCCGCGGCGTGGTGGGGGATGCCAATGTGGTGGAACACCAGAGCAACATCCAGCCAGACAAGGACACCCCGCGCAACCGCGCGGCGGCAGAGAATTGGGACGCGCCGCTGGTGGTGACCACCAGCGTGCAGTTCTTCGAGTCGCTTTTCTCTGCCCGGAACGGGAGGTGCCGCAAGTTGCACAACATCGCCAATTCCGTGATTGTCTTCGATGAGGCGCAGAATCTGCCCACGGAGTACTTGGCTCCCATCCTTCAGGTGATGAAAGTGCTGCGCCGGCAGTACGGCTGCACGCTATTGCTTTGCACGGCCACGCAGCCGGCGCTTGAATACCGTGAAAAGCTGTTTGAAATCGGTTGGCCGAAAACGGAGGTGGGCAGCCTGCTGGGTGATGATTTCGAGCGTGAGCTTGCCATCAAGATGAAGCGCGTGGAGGTGGAATTCCTTGGCGCCACGGATACCCCAACCTTGCTGAACCATTTCAACGGCACGGGAGAGCAATCGGCTCTCTTCATCGTCAACCTCACGCGCCAGGCGCAGGATTTGTTCAATGCGCTCAAGGCTGCCGGCCACACTGGATTGTACCATCTCTCCGCGCGCATGTGCCCGGCTCATCGAACGGATGTGCTCGATGATGTCCGCAAGCGCCTGGCAGACGGCTTGCCCACCATCCTGGTGGCCACGCGTGTGGTGGAGGCGGGGGTGGATATCTCGTTCCCCATTGTCTACCGCGACCGCTGCGGCCTGGATTCCCTGGCGCAGTCCGCCGGGCGCTGCAACCGCCATGGAGAAGCCCCTATGGGGCATGTCTACGCATACGAAGCTGCCGAAGATGAATACGCCCTCCCCGCGTCCTTTGCCGACCTGCGGGCGGGCGCGTACGCTATGCGGGACACCCTGGACGTCATGCAGCCGGCAGATGTGTTCGCCGCGGATATAGTGGAGAAGTATTTCAATCTATTTTACAACAAGCGCCGCGAGGGCACCCTCCGGTGGGACCAGCACGGCATTGGCGAGTTGGTGGGCCAGACCGGCAGGAAGGCCGAAGTGTGGGATTTTCCCGCCATAGAGGATGCGTTCCGCATGATTCCCGGAGGCCAGCGCACCCTGCTGGTGCCGTACGGCGATGGCGTGGAGGATATCCGCAATGAAATCCTGCGTGCGGTCGAGACAAAGGTTCCGATACCGCGCCGGTTGCGCCAGCTTATTCAGCAGCACTCCGTTGCAGTGTATGACCAGGAATGGAGCCGTCTTTACCCGGAACACATCGAGGTGCTGGATGAAGAGAACGGGATATGCATGCTCAACTTCAACTCCAAGGAACTCTACGACGCCGGCACCGGGCTGCTGCGCGATGCCTCGCTTAATCTTAGTTACGTCTTATAACAACATTCGAATACCTATGACTGTTTCACTGCACGTTTGGGGCGACTACGCCTGTTTCACCAGACCCGAGCTCAAGGCGGAGCGCGTGAGCTACGAGGTGATGACTCCCTCTGCCGCGCGGGGCATCCTGACCGCCATTTACTGGAAACCGGAATTCCGTTGGGTGGTGGAGCGCATCCACGTCCTCAACCCTATCCGCTTCACGCAAATCCGCCGCAACGAGCTTGGTTGCCGTATGGTGACTCCCGGCACGGATGTGATGAAGGGCGAGAAGGCGGCGAACCTGGGCGTTTACATTGAGGACAACCGCCAGCAGCGCGCCGCCACCATTTTGCGGGATGTTTCCTACATCATTGATGCCCATGTGGACGTGCTGCACCCGGAACCCGGCGTGGATTCCCTGAAAAAGCACATCGAGATGTTCAAGAGGCGCGCCTCAAAGGGGCAGTGCTTCCACCAACCCTGCATGGGTGTGCGGGAATTCCCCGCCATGTTCGCCCTGGTTTCCGATGAGCATCCCGCCCCGCCGTGCGAGCTGCCTGAAAACCAGCTGAACCGCCACCTGGGGCTCATGCTCCATGACCTGGTCTACAAGGATGACCCCAAGGGCGAGGTTATCTGCGCCCATACCAAGAAGCACCAGACCGCCACGCCGCATTTCTTCATGGCAGAGCTGGCAAACGGTGTCGTCCATGTTCCCTCACTTTCCCAAACCCTTTCCTGACCATGATTCTGAACGCATTGTACGAGCTGTACGGACGCCTCGCAGAGCAGGGCGTGGAACTCCCCCGCATGGGCATGAGCTCCCAAAAAATCGGCTTCCGCATCATCATCACGCGCCAAGGTGATTTCGTGCGTATCGAGGACGCGCGTGCCGTGGAGGTGGTGGTTAAAAAGGGCAAGAAAGGCAGTACGGAAAAGAGCAGGCCGGTTGTGCGGGAACAAATGGTTCCGGGAGAGGGCAAGCCTTCGGGATCCGGTGTGAATCCATGCTTCCTCTGGGATAATGCCGCCTATTTGCTGGGGTGCGTGGCGGTCAAGCCCCGCGCCTTGGAGTATTTTGCCGAGACGCGCCGCAAGCATCTGGAGGTGGAGCCCTTGGTGAATTCACCCAAGTTTGCCGCCGTATGCCGCTTCTTGGAGCAGTGGAAGCCTGAGAGATGTGAAACCGAATTTGCCGACAAAGACCTTTTCACCACCAACGGCGTGTTCCGTATTCAGGGAGACGAGGTTGACGTGCATGAAGATGCAGCCATTGCCAAATGGTGGGCGGAGTACGGGAACACCCACTGGCGAAATGACAAGGGCGGCGGTACACATACGGGGTTTTGCCTGGTCACCGGCAGGGAGACGCCTATCGCGGTTTTGCACAATCCGGCCATCAAAGGGGTGCGCGACGCGCAAAGCTCCGGCGCCAAGCTCGTTTCCTTCAACCAGGCGTCATTCAACTCGTACGGAAAGGAACAGAGCTACAATTCCCCAGTCTCGGAGGAGGCTGCCTTCGCTTATTGCAACGCCCTGAACTACCTCTTGGGGCGGCGGGAATGCCGCTTGCAGGTGGGTGATGCCACCACCGTCTTCTGGACAGACTCCCCGCCGGAAACCAGGGAAGAGGATGAATTGCTTGTGGCAAGCTCGTTGGATGCAGGCGGTTTGCCCGCCATGGATGAAGCCCTGGTGGAGCGGGTGCGCAGCCGGGTGGAGGCCATAGCCGCGGGGCACCCGGTGGAGGATGTCTTGCAGCAGGCGAGCCGGGTGCGCTTCTACATCTTGGGCTTGTCTCCCAACGCCGCCCGCCTGTCCGTGCGCTTTTTCCACGAATCGACGCTCGGCGACTTCGCCCGGAATCTCCAAGCCCATTTTGCCGCCATGGCGGTTCAACGGCGCGGCGAAAAGTTCAACGATCCTCCCATCATCACACCATACCTGATCTTGCGGGAGACCGTGCGCGAGCTGAAAGATTTGCCGCCGTTGTACGGCGGCGCCCTGATGCGGTCCATATTGGCCGGCCTGCCGTACCCGGATGCAATTGCCCTTGCCATCCTGCGCCGCATACGCGTGGACGGCAATGTGAACTATGTGCGCTGCGCCTACCTGAAGGCTTGGCTCACGCGGAAATCTTCATTATACCAAACAACCCCCATGCTAGATACAAACAATACCCAACCAGGATATGTACTGGGGCGTCTCTTTGCCGCCCTGGTGAAAACACAGGAGGATGCGCTGCCCAACCTGAACCGCACCATCAAGGATGCCTTCTATGCCAGTGCCTCCTCCACTCCGCAATACGTGTTTCCGCGTATTCTCAAACTGCACCTCCACCACTTGGCCAAGCTGGAGGGCGGTCGCCGCGTGAACCGTGAAAGGCAGGTGCAGGAGATAATGGCCTCCCTCTCGGGATTCCCCGCCCGCCTCAACATGGAGCAACAGGCTCTCTTCGCCCTCGGATTCTACCACCAAACCCAAGACTTCTATAAGCCCAAGACAAACGAATAACAACATTAACCCAATAATACGACCATGAATAAAATTGACTTTATTCTCCTGTTCGATGCAACAGATGCAAACCCCAACGGCGATCCCGACGGCGGCAACATGCCGCGTATCGATGCCGAAACTGGGCACGGAATTGTCACGGATGTGTGCATAAAGCGCAAGATCCGCAATTATGTGCAGCTCACGCGCAAAAACACGCCGCCCTACGAAATCTACGTCAAGGAGAAAGCTGTCCTCACCGAGCAGCAGGCCAAGGCATACGCCGCCGTGGGCAAGGAGAAGGGGATTCCCGCAGCCAGGGACTGGATGTGCAAGAACTTTTACGACATCCGCACCTTCGGCGCAGTGATGGGACTCAAGGAAAACAACTGTGGGCAGGTCCGCGGGCCGGTTCAGATTTCCTTCGCCCGTTCCGTCACCCCCGTTGCCCAGCTGGAATACGCTATCACCCGCTGCGCCGTCGCCACGGCCAAGGAGGCGGAGGCCCAGGGCGGCGACAACCGCACCATGGGCAGGAAGTTTACGGTTCCCTACGGCCTGTACGTGGCCAAAGGTACGGTCAACCCGTTCCTGGCGGAGCAGACAGGTTTCGGGGAGGAAGACCTCAATCTGCTTATAGAGTCGTTGACTCACATGTTCGACTTTGATGCCTCTGCTGCCCGCCCTGCCGGTTCCATGGCGGTGCGCAAGCTCATCCTGTTCCGTCATGAGAGCAAGCTGGGCAATGCACCCGCCCACAAGCTCTACGAGTGCCTGGACATCAAGCTGAAGGAGGGTGTGGAAATTCCCCGCGGCATTGCCGATTACGACATCTCGCTTTCTGCGGCACCGAAGGGGGTCACCATAGAGGAAGTGGATTGCTGATTCCCATGTTTGCCGAGGAAGAGTATGTGCAGCTTGCAGCCCTCCAGCACTTCGTGTATTGCCCGCGCCAATGCGCGCTCATACACACGGAGCGCGTGTGGGCGGAGAATGCGCTGACCACCCTCGGCAAGATAACCCATGAGCGCGTGGACAGCGCCCCGTCGTCAACCAAGGGCGCTGTCCGCACCGCGCGCTCGGTGCGCCTGGTCAGCCACGCCCTGGGTATCAAGGGCGTGGCCGATGTGGTGGAATACGAGCAGACGGAGCAGGGAATGCTTGTCACCCCTGTGGAGTACAAGCGCGGAAGCCCCAAGCAGCACATGGCAGACGTGGTGCAACTCTGCGCACAGGCGCTGTGCCTGGAGGAAATGAACGGGTGCCGCATAGGGCGCGGATACCTGTTCTATCATTCCACGCAGCGTCGCTGCTTGGTGGAGCTGACAGACGAGGTGCGGCGCGAGACCATGCTCGCCATTCAGGGAGCGCGCCAACTGCTCATGAGCGGAACACTGCCTGCCGCCATCCGCCACAAGGGCTGCGATGCATGCTCCTTGTTTGAACTCTGCGTGCCGTCCTCCGGGGCGGGACCTGCCTCCGCTTTTAATGAACGCCGTTTCAATGCCATCCTTTCCGTAGATGAAGCAGCACCTTAACACCCTGTATATCACCAAGGATGACGCCTGGCTCTCCTTGGATGGGGAGACTGTGGCGGTTTCCCTGAACCATGAGCGGCTTCTCCGCGTGCCCCTCATCAACTTGGAAGCCATCCAGACCTTTGGATGGAACATCGGCGCTTCCCCGCAACTCATGGCCCATTGTTCGGCAAAGGGCGTCCACATTGCATTCTGCAACCCGCACGGCAAGCTGCTCTGCAATGTCACCGGCGTGACATCCGGCAATGTTCTCCTGCGCCGCCAACAGTACAGGATGGCGGACAGTGAGGCCGCATCCGTCAACATTGCAAGGGAAATGGTGGCTGCCAAGATCCTCAATGCCCGAACGGTCCTCCAGCGCGCTGCAAGGGATTATCCCAACCTTGCCGCAGAGCTCCGGCATCCCGTGCGGGAGCTTGCCCAAAGCGTCAAGGCTGCAAGGGTGGCTGAGCATGCGTCTTCCCTTCTCGGCATTGAGGGAAACGCAGCCGATGTGTATTTCGAGGCTTTCCATGCCATGCTTACCACTTCCCAATTCACGTTCGACCATCGCAACAGGCGTCCACCTAAAGATCCTGTTAACACGCTGCTCTCGTTCCTCTACTCCATATTGGCTTCCGATTGCAAATCCGCTTTGGAGGCCGTTGGGCTTGATTCATTCGTTGGCTTTTACCATAAGGACAGGCCGGGTAGGGCTGGCTTGGCCTTGGACCTCATGGAGGAATTCCGCGCACCCTTGGCAGACAGGGTGGCGCTTTCCCTGTTCAATCGCGGGCAGCTTTCTCCATCTGATTTCTCATTTGATGAAGAGGGTGGCTGTCGTTTGACGGATGACGCCAGGAAGCTTGTTCTCAAAACGTGGCAAACCAAAAAGGCGGATCTCATTATGCACCCCTATGTGCAGGAGAAAATGACCATCGGTATGCTGCTTCATATTCAGGCCAGGCTTCTTGCCCAGAATGTGCGCGGAAGTCTGGATGCCTACCCACCCATGCTTTGGCACTGACCATGCTTTATCTCATCAGTTACGACGTTTCGACTATCACCCCCGCTGGCAGACGCAGATTGCGTCGTGTCGCCAAGGCGTGCGAGGACTATGGTGTGCGTGTGCAAAATTCCGTCTTTGAGTGTTCTCTTCAGTACGAAGCCTTTTTGTCGCTCAAAAGAACGCTCCTGGCCATCATGGACCCCAATCAGGATAGCATTCGTTTCTACCCTCTCGGAAAAAACGGCAGGGAAAAGGTCGTTCATGTCGGCGTTGTCAATGGCATCGATGTGGACGCACCCCTCATCCTCTAGCTCGGTGCGGTTCGCGTAACGCGAACGTCAAGAGATTGCAAATTCCCTGAAAGGTTCGCGGATGTTGCAATCAGTTGATTGTTAGAATCTTGAAAGTTGTGTAAGACTTGCTGGCATTTATATGCATGCCGCAGGGTGTGGGTTCGCGCAGAAGGTATCCCTTGCCATTGAAGATGAATCGCCGTATAATACTCCCGTCGCCCCCCGCGTGGGGGCGTGAGTTGAAACTAATCTACGCGCGGATTTTTTCTAATCCCCGCCGTCGCCCCCCGCGTGGGGGCGTGAGTTGAAACACCACCAGCGGCATCGCCGGAGCTCCCTCCGGTGTCGCCCCCCGCGTGGGGGCGTGAGTTGAAACCCAAGAGAGTATTTTGACGCATCCGCGCATTGCGCGTCGCCCCCCGCGTGGGGGCGTGAGTTGAAACCCATTCTCCGCACCTTGCGCAGCGGCACCCGCCGTCGCCCCCCGCGTGGGGGCGTGAGTTGAAACGCGCTCCTGCTGGTGCTCTGTGTCAGACGTTGCAGTCGCCCCCCGCGTGGGGGCGTGAGTTGAAACATGCTAGGCGTGCACGCCACGCTCGCCTTTGCAGGTCGCCCCCCGCGTGGGGGCGTGAGTTGAAACCGCCTATGTGACAACGGCGGAGATGGCTGCGGAAGTCGCCCCCCGCGTGGGGGCGTGAGTTGAAACTTTGACGAGGATGCGCCAGATGCGCTGAATCTGGGTCGCCCCCCGCGTGGGGGCGTGAGTTGAAACTCCAGCAGTTCCGTGCCGTGCAGCGTCACATGAGTCGCCCCCCGCGTGGGGGCGTGAGTTGAAACACCTGCGTCCGCGCCTCCGTGTCCTTCACACCGAACGTCGCCCCCCGCGTGGGGGCGTGAGTTGAAACACGCGCTGTATCAGCTCGTCCAGCTGCGCCTGGTCGCCCCCCGCGTGGGGGCGTGAGTTGAAACCGGTGGTTGAGGGCACGGATGGCGGTATCTATGTGTCGCCCCCCGCGTGGGGGCGTGAGTTGAAACCCCATGACCTCGGCCACCTCCCTGGTGCTCATCGTCGCCCCCCGCGTGGGGGCGTGAGTTGAAACCGAAAAAAAATGAGATAGAGTTATGGCTGACGGGGTCGCCCCCCGCGTGGGGGCGTGAGTTGAAACGAGCGACACCAGGCGAGCGGACACGTCGCGCGCGGGTCGCCCCCCGCGTGGGGGCGTGAGTTGAAACCCTGAATTGGACTGAGGGGAACGAGAGCATCGTGTCGCCCCCCGCGTGGGGGCGTGAGTTGAAACTGTGATGGAGTGCAAGTTGGACACGAAGTGATTGTCGCCCCCCGCGTGGGGGCGTGAGTTGAAACCCGGCTATGAGGGCATGAACTACAAGCCCAACATGGTCGCCCCCCGCGTGGGGGCGTGAGTTGAAACGATGAGCAGCGCGGGAACTGGAACGCTGCCGTCAAGTCGCCCCCCGCGTGGGGGCGTGAGTTGAAACCGCTGTACGACAACCTGGGCGAGGCCCATGTTGACGTCGCCCCCCGCGTGGGGGCGTGAGTTGAAACGGGTTTGAGTTACGGAAGAAAGGTGGGCTTGTCGGGTCGCCCCCCGCGTGGGGGCGTGAGTTGAAACCTCAATCCTCGCCCAGAACAGCGCACAGCCCCCCGCGTCGCCCCCCGCGTGGGGGCGTGAGTTGAAACGAGAACGGCAATGCCAACGAGGAAGATTTTTTCACGTCGCCCCCCGCGTGGGGGCGTGAGTTGAAACACCCGCGCGGAAGCGGAACGACTGGTGCGCGGCGTCGCCCCCCGCGTGGGGGCGTGAGTTGAAACTCATCAAAAATTGTCATTTTACCATTTTTCTGGTCGCCCCCCGCGTGGGGGCGTGAGTTGAAACTCCACATAGGGCGCTACCACCTTATGCACGCGGATGTCGCCCCCCGCGTGGGGGCGTGAGTTGAAACACCGCCTGCTTGTTGTAGCTGTTAAGCTCGTAGAGGTCGCCCCCCGCGTGGGGGCGTGAGTTGAAACACTGCTTTTCTGACTCGCTTGCTCGCCTTGGCGGGTCGCCCCCCGCGTGGGGGCGTGAGTTGAAACTACCGCGTGGACGACAACACCGTCGGATCCACAGTCGCCCCCCGCGTGGGGGCGTGAGTTGAAACCTCTGCGCCCCCGTGCGCGGCGACTGGCAGCCAAACGTCGCCCCCCGCGTGGGGGCGTGAGTTGAAACAGGCGTCCACTCGCACTGCTTCCCCAGCTCAATCGTCGCCCCCCGCGTGGGGGCGTGAGTTGAAACTACGATCACCGGGCCGACCTTTTGTGGATGTGCGCGTCGCCCCCCGCGTGGGGGCGTGAGTTGAAACAGGTCGCCCTGCACAGCGGCGCGTCCACCGTAGGGTCGCCCCCCGCGTGGGGGCGTGAGTTGAAACAACTCGGCCAGCACGTCCTCGACGCTGCGGCCCGTCGCCCCCCGCGTGGGGGCGTGAGTTGAAACACCGCCCCGGGGCCGTTGTATACCCAACCGCCAGTCGCCCCCCGCGTGGGGGCGTGAGTTGAAACCTCCGCTCGCACATCCTACTTCCCCACGTTCACGTCGCCCCCCGCGTGGGGGCGTGAGTTGAAACATCAGCTTTGAGCTGATAGACGGCTGCACGATGCAGTCGCCCCCCGCGTGGGGGCGTGAGTTGAAACGCCAGCTTGTCGCGCGCCGCAGATAACTGGCGCTCAAGTCGCCCCCCGCGTGGGGGCGTGAGTTGAAACACATAGAAGTCGGCCTGTGCCTCGTTCTTGGCGGTCGCCCCCCGCGTGGGGGCGTGAGTTGAAACACCACAACGCGCAGGGCGGCAAGGCGTGGGGGCGTGAGTTGAAACCAGTCCACGCCCGTGAACTGGGCGGGGTGCTCTCGTCGCCCCCCGCGTGGGGGCGTGAGTTGAAACGCACCCCGGCGTTCACCAATGCGCCCGGCGTGGAGGTCGCCCCCCGCGTGGGGGCGTGAGTTGAAACCAAGCTCCCCGCGGATCGCCCACGCGGCCACCGTGTCGCCCCCCGCGTGGGGGCGTGAGTTGAAACCCGTCCTAAATCGAACAATGGTTGCCTTGCCACGTCGCCCCCCGCGTGGGGGCGTGAGTTGAAACAGCACAATGTCGGCTGGGATGGGGCGCAGTTCCGTCGCCCCCCGCGTGGGGGCGTGAGTTGAAACTTCTTCAAATGCGCCAGCACTTGAGGAACCGTGTCGCCCCCCGCGTGGGGGCGTGAGTTGAAACTGGATCTGGTCGGCGTCCAGGATGGTGGGGAGGGGTCGCCCCCCGCGTGGGGGGCGTGAGTTGAAACAGGCCGTACTGTGCGGCGACGATGCAGAAGGCGGGTCGCCCCCCCCCCCGCGTGGGGGGGGCGTGAGTTGAAACCCCGGGAACCGCCGGCTCTCCTTCGCAGTTATCAGGTCGCCCCCCCGCGTGGGGGGCGTGAGTTGAAACGGGTTCAACTCTTGGATGCGGCTTGTCCCGGTGGGGCGCCCCCCCCCCCCCCCGCGTAGGGGGCGTGAGTTGAAACACGTCGGCGGTTTCGTCATTGTTTGTGACCTCGCGTCGCCCCCCCGCGTGGGGGGGCGTGAGTTGAAACTTCGATGAGATGGAGACCGTAGGATGGGTAGACAGGTCGCGCCCCGCCGTGGGGGGGCGGGGCGCTGGGGGGGGGAAGGGTATGGGGTGGCGGTATCAATAATGGCCGCCGTGGGGGCCGGTCATCCACTTCCAGGCGGTGGCCACGATGTCGTGGGCGTCCTGGTACTTGGGAATCCAGCCGAGGATGTCTGCGGCCTTGCGTGCATCTGCGATGAGGCGGGGCGGGTCGCCCTCTCGGCGCTCGCCGTAGGTGACGGGGGCCTTCTTGCCGGTGACCTGTTCGGCGGCGTCGATGATTTCCTTGACGGAAAGGCCCTTTCCGGTGCCCAGGTTGAACCAGTTGGTCTCGCCGCCCTTCATGAGGTAGTCCAGGGCGCGCAGGTGTGCGTCCGCCAGGTCGTCCACGTGGATGTAGTCGCGGATGCAGGTGCCGTCGGGGGTGTCGTAGTCGGTGCCGAAGACGGTGATGCCTGGGCGCTCACCCTTGATGGCCTGGAGGATGACGGGGATGAGGTGGGATTCGGGCTCGTGGTCCTCGCCGATGAGGCCGTCGGGGGCGGAACCGGAGGCGTTGAAGTAGCGGAGGAAGACGCTCTTGAGGCCGTAGGCGCGGTCGCAGTCCTTGCAGACCTTCTCCAGCATGAATTTGGAGCCGCCGTAGGGGTTGATGGGGTCCTGCTTCTCGGTCTCGGGAATGGGCACCTGGGTGGGCACGCCGTAGGTGGCGCAGGTGGAGGAGAATACGAATTTCTTGGTGCCGGCCAGAATCATGGCCTTGAGCAGCGTGAGCGGCTTGGCGATGTTGTTCTCATAGTATTTCAGCGGGTCGGTGACGGATTCGCCCACCTGGATGAAGGCGGCGAAGTGTACCACGGCGTCGAACTTGCCGTTGAGCAGCAGGGGGTAGACCACGGTGGGGTCACCCAGGTCGCCCTTGACGAGCTTGACCTCCTTGTCGACGATGGCACCGGGGTGGCCGTAGACCATGCTGTCGAGCACGGTGACATCAGCGCCTGCCTTGACGAGCTGGCGCACAGTGTGGGAACCGATGTATCCGGCTCCGCCAGTTACGAGTACTTTCATGATAGATAGTATGATGGGTTGGAAGTTTTTTTACATCATGCCGGAGAGCAGGGCCTCCAGCTTGCGGATATCCGCGGAGAATCGGCGGATGCCCTCCGCGGTCTTCTCCGTGGCCATGGCGTCCTCGTTGAAGAGGAAGCGGAAGCTCTTTTCATCTGCCGGGATGCGCTGGATGTCCGCCGCCTTGGCAGATTCCACGCTCAGGGCGGGCGCCACGGCATCCCCGCATGCGGCGAGCTCCGCCAGCAGGCCGGGGGAGATGGTCAGCAGGTCGCACCCGGCGAGGGCGAGCACCTCCCCCTTGTTGCGGAAGGAGGCGCCCATGATCTGCACGGGGTAGCCGAACTTCTTGTAGTAGTTGTAGATGCTGCGCACGGAGAGCACGCCGGGGTCTGTCTCTGCGGTGTAGTCCTCTCCGGTGGCCTTCTTGTACCAGTCCAGGATGCGCCCCACGAAGGGAGAGATGAGCCGCACGCCGGCCTCTGCGCAGGCCACGGCCTGCACCAGGCTGAACAGCAGCGTGAGGTTGCAGTGAATGCCCTCCTTCTCCAGGATTTCCGCGGCGCGGATGCCCTCCCAGGTGGAGGCAATCTTGATAAGCACGCGCTCGCGCGGAATGCCCGCAGCCTCGTACAGCGCCATGATTTCGCGCGCCTTCTGCACGGTGGCCTCCGTATCGAAGGAGAGGCGGGCGTCCACCTCGCTGGAGACGCGGCCCGGCACGCGCTTGAGGATTTCCAGGCCGAAGGCCACGATCACGCGGTCCATGAGCGCGCCGATGTCGCCCTTGTCGGGCGCGGATGCCTTGAACTCCGCCACCACGGCCTCAATGATGGGGCGGTATTCCGGCTTTCCAGCGGCGGCGAGGATGAGGGAGGGATTGGTGGTGGCATCCTGCGGGGAGAATTCCTCCATCTGGCGGAAATCCCCCGTATCCGCCACCACGGTGGTGTACTGTTTCAGTTGGTCAAGCTGCGTAGCCATAGTTAAACGCCCGTATTCTACCACAGCTCCCCCCGCCTTTCAAGCCGCTTTTTCGCGCGCGCAACGATTGCGTGAGTTTCTGAACTGCGCGAAGTTTTTAAAGCGCCACTTTAAAAACTCTGCGATTCGCGAAGTTTTTAAAATTGCATTTTAAAAACTCGTCGTAAATTATCTGGCTGCTGTACGCGCCAGGATGGCCTCCATTCCTTCCTGGGGGAGTGGGCGGAAGTGGAGGGATGGCGGGGTGGGGCAGCGCTCCAGCTTGGCGGAGCAGTTGTAGCGGATGCGCGAGGTGAGCTTGGCGCTCCAGAAATCCGCGTACAGCGCCACGCGCCGCGGAGAGAGCGTGCAGGTGAGCAGCATCACCAGGCGGGAGACGGTTTCCACCACCAAGGTGGTGTCTGCATAGTCCATTTCCTCCCACGGCACCTGGGTGGGCAGCAGGTGCAGCTGGCCGCATGGCGTGGTGCCGCCGCGCCGCCGGTGTGCACCTTGGGGCGCGCCCCCGCGCGGCAGGTAGAGTACGAGCGTGTCGTCCCGCGTTTCCTGCATGGCGAGGGCGAGTGCGGTGTTGATGCGGCGCACGGGGCAGCCGTAGCGGTGGTGCAGGTGTTCCTCCAGCCCGCACGGCGGGAGCGTTTCCGGCAGGCTCAGGGTGATGCCGCGCAGCGGCGCCCCGCCGCCGCGCCGCGCGTTCGCATCCAGCCAATCGTCCAGGCTTTCCGCCTGCAGCATGGCAAAGTTCATCTCACGGCTGCGCTGCAGGGGCTCGCCGCGCATATCCGTGAGCACCACGCCGCCGCGCAGCACATGCCCCGCCCGCTCCACGCGGAAATGCGCCAGCCTCCCGTAGTTTGCCGCCACGCGGTACTGCATCACGGGGCGTCCGCCGCCAGAGGGCACGCGGCCGGTCTCCTCCGCCTCACCTCGCGCCACCAGGCGGGCCATGATGCGCCCCGCCATCACCGTGCTCACGCCCGCCCGGCGCGCCAGGGCAGGGCGTGTCACCGCCTCCCCGGCCCGCAGCAGGCGGCGTATCCTGTCCTCGGCACCCGGCATACTTTATAAACAGTATTAATAAAGTTTAGCGGGCAGGTGGGTATCTGGCAAGGAAATTTTGCAAGATATTGCAGATAAATGCATAAAACGGCGTATCCGGGGGCAGGGAACGGTCAAATTCGGCAGGCTGGCGGCTTGAAAAGCTAGACAGGCGGCGCGGAAACTGGTAGGGTGGCAAAAACCGACCAAACTTTACCATGAAATACATATTTGTGACAGGCGGCGTCGTATCCTCGCTCGGCAAGGGACTTGCGGCGGCATCCATAGGCACCCTCTTGGAGCACTGCGGGCTGGATGTGACCATGCAGAAGTTCGACCCGTACCTGAACATCGACCCCGGCACGATGAGCCCGTACCAGCACGGCGAGGTGTACGTGCTGAACGACGGCGCGGAGACGGACCTGGACCTGGGCCACTACGAGCGTTTTGTGCACTGCCAGCTCTCCCGCCTGAACAACCTGACCAGCGGCAAGGTTTTCTCCCATGTGCTGGAGAAGGAGCGCCGCGGCGACTACCTGGGCAAGACCGTGCAGTACATCCCGCATGTTACGGATGAAATCAAGCAGCGCCTGTACGATGTGACGGAGGCCAACAAGGAGTGCGACGTCATCATCACGGAAATCGGCGGCACGGTGGGCGATATCGAGGGCTTCCTGTTCCTGGAGGCGCTGCGCCAGTTTGCGCTGGAGGTGGGGCGCCAGAACTGCTGCTTTGTACACGTCACCCTGCTGCCGTACATCCGCGCGGCGGGCGAGACCAAGACCAAGCCCACCCAGCAGAGCGTGGCCAAGCTCCGTGAAATCGGCATCCAGCCGGATATCATCGTCTGCCGCACGGAGATGGACAACCTGACGGAGGCGGAGAAGAAGAAGATCGGTATGTTCTGCAACGTGCCGCCGCGCAACGTGGTGGCCTTCTGCGATGTGAAGCACACCATCTACGAATGCCCCGTGGACCTGGGCCGCGACCGCATCGACCGCATTGTCAACGACGTGCTGGGCATCACCACGCCCAAGCCCAAGATGGACGACTGGCAGAACTTCGTGGGCCGCGTCATCCACCCGTCCCACAGCGTGCGCATTGCCGTGGTGGGCAAGTACATTTCCCTGCAGGACGCCTACAAGTCCATCTACGAGAGCTTCACCCACGCCGGTGCCGCGAACGACTGCCGCGTGGAGATAGTGCGCGTGGATGCGGAGGCGCTGGAGAAGGGCAACTGCAAGGAGTTCCTGGGCGAGGTGGACGGCATCCTGGTTCCGGGCGGCTTCGGCGACCGCGGCATCGAGGGCAAGATCAAGGCCGTGGAATACGCCCGTGAGAACAACATCCCGTTCCTGGGCATCTGCCTGGGCATGCAGGTGGCCGCCATCGAGTTCGCGCGCCACGCCCTGAAGCTTAAGAAGGCCAACTCCACCGAGTTCGACAAGGAGACCCCCGATCCCATCATCTGCCTGCAGGAGGAGCAGAAGCACATCAAGGACATGGGCGCCACCATGCGCCTGGGCGCGTACCCCGCGCACATTGTGCAGGGCACGCTCTGCAGCAAGCTCTACGGCGGCCAGGAGACCATCTCCGAACGCCACCGCCACCGCTACGAGTTCAACGCGGACTACCGCGAGCGCTGCGAGAAGGCCGGCCTGGTCATCTCCGCCGTGAACGACGAGCACGGCCTGGTGGAGGTGGTGGAGCTGCCGAGCCATCCGTTCTTCATCGCCTGCCAGTACCACCCGGAGTTCCAGAGCCGCCCGAACACGCCGCACCCGCTGTTCTCCGGCCTGGTGGCCGCCGCGCTGGAATACCGCCAGTCCTAACGCTGAACCCCGCCCGCCGCCCGCGTTCCCGCCATGCTGGATGTACTGGTCATAGCCGCGTACTTCTGCGCCATCTTCGGCATAGGGCTCTACGTGGGGCGCCGGCAGGACAGCCTGGAGAGCTACGCGCTGGGCAACCGCAGCCTGCCGTGGTGGGCCATTTTGGCCTCCATCATCGCCGCGGAAATCAGCGCCGCCACCTTCCTCGGCACGCCGGGGGAGGGCTTCGCCCTGCGCAACTTTACCTATGTGCAGCTGGGCATTGGCACGCTGCTTGGGCGCATTGTGGTGGGCAAGCTCTTCCTCAAGCCGTACTACCAGTACAAGGTGGTATCCATCTACGAGTACCTGGAGAAGCGGTTCGGCGTGACCACGCGGCGCTGGGCGAGCGTGACCTTCCTCATCAGCCGCGTGCTGGCAAGCGGCACGCGCCTGTTCTTTGCGGGCATCCTGCTGGTGCTGGCGTACATGTTCCTGGTGGGGCGTGAAAGCGCCACGCCCACGGAAACCGTGGTCATCTACATCGGCGCGCTCACGCTCATCACCGTGGCCACCGCCGTGTACACCACGCTGGGCGGCCTCAAGGCCGTGGTGTGGACCGATGTGCTCCAGGCCTCCATCCTCTTCATCGCCGTCTTCACCACCATCGGCATCCTGCTGTTCAGCATCAAGGGCGGCGGCTCCTGGGGAGATGCCTGGAACACCATCTGCGCCACCCTCGGCAACACGGACTACAACCCCTGCAAGGTGGAGCACCTGCAGCCCGGCAAGGTCTTCGACTGGGGCGTGACGGGGCAGGGCCTCGTTGCCGACGTGAAGAACATCCTCGGCTCGGAATACACCCTCTGGAGCGCGTTCCTCGGCGCCACCTTCCTCACCATGGCCACACACGGAACCGACCAGGACATGGTGCAGCGCATGCTCGCCGCCAAGGACAGCAAGACCGGCACGCGCGCGGTCATCCTCTCCGGCATCCTGGACATGCCGATTGTGCTGGTGTTTCTCTCCTGCGGCATGCTGCTGTTCGTGTACTTCGCCGTGAACGGAATCGCCCCGCCGGAGAAGCAGATTGAGATTTTCCCCTACTTCATCATCCACTACCTGCCCGCGGGCGTGCGCGGCCTGCTGGTGGCGGCCCTGCTGGCCACCGCCATGGGCTCCCTCTCCACCGCCCTCAACGCCCTGGCCACCACCGCCACGCGCGATTGGTACCGCGACGTCTTCCACCCCGACGCCACCGATGCCCAGATGCTGCGCGCCGTGCGCCTGCTGACCGTGGGATTTGCGGTGCTGCTGATAGCCGTGGGCGCGGTCACCGCCTGGTACAGCGTGATGGATCCCTCCGTGCGCATCCTGCCGATAGCGCTGGGCATCTTCGGCTACACCTACGGCTCCCTGCTGGGCATCTTCCTGCTCGGCATGCTCACCAAATCACGCGGCAACGATGTGGGCAACGTGATTGCCATGCTTGCCGGATTCGCCGCCGTCATTGCCCTGGAGCTTCTCGGCCGCAACGGCATCCTCCCACCCATCGCCTTCCCCTGGCGCGTCACCATCGGCACCGCCGTCACCTTCCTCGTCGGCGCAGCCTTCCGTTCCAAATAACCCCGGCGTTGGGTTGCCCTCATGTACTGCGGAACGATGATTGAAAATACGTCTTTTATGTGAATGGTTGAAACAAATTACTGTTGTAAACAAATTTGTTTACAATCTCTCTCGGGTATGCTAGCATGAGGTCCGTAAACATGAAAAAACTGGAACAGCAACTCGATTCCGTATTTGGCGGCGGCTATCGTCTCTCCGAGCCGCAGCCGGTACCGGGGGCGTTTCTACCTCCGTATTACAAGCGGCGTTTCAGTTTCTACCGCCTGCAATGGAAAGAACGTTCGTTCATACTGGCGGAATGGCATGATTCCGGCACGGAAGAGGCCGCCGCCATACCTGTCGCCATGCAGCACGTTGAATCGTATTTTGGGATGACTCCCATTCTTTGTTGGCGGGAAATGTCGGTTCATCACGCCAGGTTGTTGAGGGCGGAAGGCGTGAGCTACATTTCTGCCCACGCGGGTTTTTTCATCCCCTCCCTATGGAGCTATGCCCCGCAGTCGGCTGTACAAGTCAAACGCCCGCCGGCTTCCCTTTCCCCCTGCGCCCAGGCCATCCTCGTTCGGCAAATGGTGTTTGGCGATGTCGAGGGCAGGAATGTCCGCAATCTCGCCGGGCTCATGCCGTACAGTCATGTCTTGCTTGGCAGGGCAAGGGACGAATTGGTGGGGCATCGTCTTTGCCGGTACCACCGCGGAACGCACGCGGGCTCATTCCGCTTTTCCGCTTCCACCGCTTCCCTGTGGGAGGCGTCGGCGCATCTCCTGACCACGCCCGTGCGCGATTCCTACCGCGTGCGTCTTGAAGACTGCCGCAAGTTCCTGCAAGCCGGCGCAACGGCCCTTTCCAAGCTCACCCCGGTGGGAGACGATGCCCTGCCGACCTATGCCTACTACTGCCGCAAGGTGGCGGAGCGCATCCCCCGGGCTCCGCTCACGGAGGCTGGCGCCGTGCTGCAACTGTGGAGCTACCCCCCGGAAGCCGTCGTGGCACCCGATGCCTCCACTGTGGATGCCTGTTCCCTCTACCTCTCGTTCAAAAACGACCAGGATCCGCGTATTCAATTGGCCCTTTCGCAAATATGGAACCCCTGAACATTATCGCGATTAAGAACTTCGCCCGCCATTTCCAGGATTATCGGGACGACTACATCCTCATCGGCGGCGCGGCGTGCCACCTCTGGTTCGCATCGCGTTCGCTGGATTTCCGGAGAACCGCGGATATGGACTTGGTGCTGGTGATTCGCGCCCAATCGCGCCCGTTTGTCGAGCGGCTGGCGCAATTCCTCATGGAGTACCGCTACGAGGCGGAGGAATTGACACTCGACGACGGCATCCGCAAGGTCCGCATGTACCGCTTCAACGCCGCGGCACCCAACGGCATGCCTCCACAAATCGAGCTTCTCGGACCGGACAACGACACCCTGCGCCATGCCGCAGAGCAGCACAAAATCCCCGTCAAGCTCGGCACGGAATACAGCGGGCTTTCCTGCATCATTCTGGACAACGCTTATTACGACTTCCTGCTCGCGGGAAGGAAATGGCTGGACGGTGTGCCGGTGGCCAATGAAAACGCATTGGTGGCTTTCAAGGTGAAAGCCTACCTGAACATCATGAGCCGGCACGCCGAGGGTATTCCCCACGGCTCCGACGGCAGCGTCAAAAACGCCAACAAGCACCGCAACGATGTCCTGCGTCTCCTGCTCATGGGGCAGGTGGAAGGCGCACCCGTTCCCCAAGCCATCCGAGACGACATGGAAACCTTCGTTTCCTCCATCCTAGCGGATTCCCGCATCATTCAGAACCTGCTCCGTTCCCTCAACGCCTCCATCCCCGGCCTCGATTTGGATGAACCCGAACTCCGCCGGCAGCTGGATGCCTTGCTCACGTTGTTTCCAGTAATAGGGTGACACTGGCGCACCGAGCACCGCCGTCACCTTCCTCGTCGGCGCAGCCTTCCGCAGCAAGTAACGGGGAGTTTGCGTGTTGTCCACCCCGTGCGGGGTACCGTGGTTGGATGCGCACGCCCACACCGGGACCGCCCCGCCATGCGGCGGGGCTACGTGGTGGGATGGCGGGCGTGGTTGCCCCACGGGTTGAAACCCGTGGCTAGGTAACGCCCTGCGGGCGTACGCACCACCGTTCGGTGGTGCTAGGGTTTTTACGATTCTTGACTTCTCGATAGCTTGACATATAATCGGGTTATTATGGGACATACCTATTACATTCATTATGGGCATCTCGTTTTTCATGTGGGGAGGGGCATTATCAACACCGCCGACCTACCGGATGTTCATGAACTATTGTTCTCGATTGCCAAGCGTCTCAAAGCGCGCGAGATTGTAGTTGGCGGAACGGACGACCATGTGCACATGTTGTTTGATCTCCCCCTTACGAAAGCTATCTCCCCCTTTGTTCGCGAGCTGAAAACCACGGCAACGCACACCCTGAAAGGGCGTTTCAACGGATACAGGGGCTTTTCATGGCAAACCGGGTTCGGCTATTTTTCGGTGAGCCGCTCGATGTACCAAATTGTGGCCGACTATATTGCCACCCAACGGCAACACCACACCAAGGAGAGCGCCGGCCAAGAATTTGCCCGCCTGATTGACCTGAACGGCGCTCTGGTTTGCCCGCCGTTTCCCGCGCGAATTGATGCACCTTAGCACCACCGGAATGGTGGTGCGTACGCCCGCAGGGGCGTTACCTAGCCACGGGTGTCAACCCGTGGGGTAACCACCCATGCATACCCACCACGGAACACCGCCGAATGGCGGTGTGGTTCCGGTGTGGGCGTGCGCAACCCACTGCGTTCGTGTTGGCATTTTTCTTACCAAGGCGGGGTGGGTAGGATGGGTGCATGAGGTATGTGTTGTCAGCCGCGGTGCTATTGCTTGCGGGGTGTTCCGCGCCGCCGGAGGTGGCGGAGGATACCCCCGCCGCCTACCACGCAAAACTACTGCGCGACAATCGCCATTTTCTCCGCAAGGGACAAAAAGTAGTCGGTGCTCCAGATATCCAGCTGGTCCGGCTGGTGGATGAAGGGGTAGACGTCCTCCTTCACCGCGCCGATGGGGACGGAGGCAATCTTTTGGCGCAATTGGAGGCGCAGGGTGTCTGGAGTGAGGTTTGCGGCATCCTGCACGCCGCCTTGGAGGGCGCGTTCCTTGAAGTGGCGGAAATCCAGCGGCACTCCGTGGCGTACGTACCACTCGAAATCATACCAGTCGCGCCCCTTGACGCGGTTTTTCCAAGCGCGGAACATGAGGGCGCTCAACTTGCCGGCAAAGAGGCTCGGCAGGGTGTAGCAGCGGGTGTAGAAGGAGCGGGGCTGCAGCAGAAGCAGGTGTTCCGTGTCGAAGTTGAGCGGCGGAGTGGTGTCCACCTCGATTTTGACGGTGATGTTGCGCCAGCGCTCCAGGCGCAGGTTGTATTGGGCGGTCTCGCTCTTCAGAAATGCGGAGCGGATGGCGGTTTGACGGGTTTTCTTCTTCTGCGAGATGGTCACGCTCTGCCCGAGCAGGGCGAATTCCTCCGTGATGGCGGGGAAGTAGGTTTCCAGGGAGAAGGTCTCATCCGGTGCCAGCAGGGAGAAGTCCAGGTCTTCCGAGAATCGCGGTAGGTTGTGGAAGATGCGCAGGCAGGTGCCGCCGTAGAAGGCGGCTTTCTCAAAGAACCCCGCGCGCGCCAGCCCGGCCAGCGCAATTTGCTGCATCACCTCGTGAATGGCGTTCAGGCGGGCGTCTTCGCCGTTCGTCTCGTACGCCGCCAGCATTTCATCAAATACGTTCATGGTTGATTGTCCTTTCCAACAGTTGAAGCTCGCGCCGCTTCTTGTTCGCGGCCTCCGCGCAGCCGTGCGCCACCGCCGCATCCAGCGAGCGCACGTCCGCTTCCTCCATGCGCAGGGATTCGTACAGGTATTCCCGCACCGCGCCCTCCGATTGCAGCCGAAGGCCAGGAGAGGCCAGCATCAAGTCGCACAGCGCCTTGGTGGGTGTGGCAACCAGATAGTAGTGACCATCCGCGTCCCTTGCCCGCGTGACACCCACGTTGAAGTAGTCGCGCGGCACCTGGATGTAGCGGTAGCTGCCCGTGGCGTTGGTAATCACCCGGCTGCGCCCCAGGCATGCCGACTTCACTGTGTACACCCGCTCCGGTATCATTCCCGCCAGCGACAGGGCAGACTCGTATGAGACGTACGAAAACACCAGATGGTTGGCTATCAGGTGGCGGGAGTACGCATGCGCCGCATCCGTGCACAGGTACAGCCCGCGCCGCAGCGGTACCACCTCCCCGCGCCGCTCCAGCAGCTTCAGCCGCCCGTGCGGCGACTTGTAGCGCGCCAGCGCCGTCTTGAGCACATCATAGCTCACAGGCACTCCGCCAAATCGGCTGTATAGGCTAGCGGTCATTAGCAAGGCCAGATTTAGCGGATTTTGATAGGAAAGTCAATAAAAAAGTGATTTTCTTGCTAAAATTTGCTAAATGACCTAGAACGCACATGTGTTCCGCACAAAACAACACCCAGCAACTAGGCGGCGTGTCGTATACGCGCAATGAGATGATTGGGCTCGGAGCTGGCAAATGGAGGCTATTCTCTTAACTCCCCGCGTAGGAGCTTGCCAGAACTCGTGCGAGGTAGAGGCTCTGTTCTATAGCTGAACATCCTCGGAATTTTGTACGTTTCTAAATGTCGGCGTAGAAACATCGTCAGAGCATCGTCAGATGGCTTTTGTACACCTTCTTCCAACACAATCCATGCTCTTACCACCTCTCCCAATATGCCGGCTGGATCCTGCGCCGCAACACATGCACACTCTTTAACGCCAGGATATCTCATCAAAACAGTGTCGACTTCGTCTGGCGAGACCTTTTTCCCGCCAACATTGATGAGCTCCTTTAAGCGGCCGGTAAGATGGACATACCCTTCGGTGTCAATATACCCTTGGTCTCCTGTACGGAAATATTCTCCGAAGAAACATTCCGCGTTGGGTTTGTTCAGATATCCAGGTGTAACATGCTCGCCGCCAATGCACACTTCACCCAATTCGCCGATGCGCTGACGACTCCCGTTTTCTCCGCATATAATGATTTTCGTGTTGGGGGATGCCTTGCCCACAGTATCCAAGTGTTTTTCTTCGGAGTGGAATTCGATAAAGGTGGAACGCGAAGCTTCTGTGAGACCGTAATGCATGCACAGGCGTGTGCGTGGGAAAAGTTGCATCAAACGCCGTTTTTCCTCTATGGGTAATGAAGCGCTCCCGAATTCAATGTAATGTAGCCTCCTGCCGGCGATGGCAAGCTTCGCCTCGCATAAATGCTTGAGATACATCCATGCCGCCGGGACCATGGCAAACCCCGTGATGTTGTCGCGCTGCAATAGCTTTAGCACCTTCCTCTCATTGCCGAAGTTCGGGATAAGCACGGCTGTGCCGCCTGCTAAAAACTGGCAGCGTAGACGCCCCAATCCAAAAGAGTGGCAAAGGGGCAGGGCCAGCAGTTCCCGGTCCTTATCTGTATTCCCGATAAACGTGTTGATGTTGTTTGCGGATGCCGCAAGATTGCCGTTTGACAATGGCACGCATTTCGGTCGTCCTGTTGTGCCTGTCGTAAACATATAGTCGGCAACCCTGTCGGGTTTTGGAAAAGCGATTTCTTGCACCTCATGCGAGATGCCAAGCTCCCAATCCATGACAGGCAATGCAGGACACTGATCCACTTGAAGGGCCAGTGAACAAGTGGGCGGTAGCACTCCCACAACGGCCCCTAAGGCGGCCTCAGATATTTTGGGGTCGATCAATAAATTCGCCACCCCAGCCATATGTGCCCCAAAGTAGTGGAAAACGAATTCCACGCGCTTTTCTGCAGGCAGCAGCAACACGCCGCCCTCATACGGTGAGAGTGCCGCCGCAGCGCTTTTTATGCCTCTCCACAGCTCAGAGTACGATAACGACAAATCACCCACAACGAGAGCTTCCTTTTCAGGTTGCTTCTCTGCGTGGTCTGCTATCGCCTGTTCAATTCCGAGTGTTTTCATTATTGGCTAATGCGGTGGTACAAGTCCCGCCACGTGTCTATCTCTCCAAACACCTCTGGAGTCAGACTGTAGTTATACCGATCATACATGAGGGTGACGAGTGCCAGGAACATCATGGAATCCCACTCGTCGTAGTCCCGGAAATCGTCATCGAGACCTATGCCGGACTCCAATTCCAACGCCTCCGTCAGCATTGCCAAAAATTCTTCTTCTTTCATAAGTGTGCCTTGTTTCTTGTGCTTGATATCCGACTATTGCTCATTCTGCAGCAGTTTGCCTTTTACTTGGACCTCCTAGGATTTTGGGCAATGGTTCACTCACTGCGGGATTGCCGTATGCCCTGTGCCCAGCAGGTATATCACGAGTGACGACGCTGCCCGCAGCCACGACACAATTGTCGCCTATCGTGACGCCACTCAGGATTATGCAATCCGTGCCTATAAAGCATTTTTTCCCTATTCGTATTGGCCTGCCACTACGCACATGCCTCACGCGCCATCCGGTTTCCTCGGAGTAGTGATGTCCTTCCGAATCGAATAGAATCGTATTGGGACCTATGATGCTGTATTCTCCCACTTGAATTTTGCTGCAGCATACAATTTGGCAACCGCTCACGCCAACATGGTCTCCTAATATGATCTCGGCAGCGGGCGTGAGTGTTTCCATCATTACATTGTGTTTGATTAATGGATTGTGCCGCACGCGTGAAATCAGGGTGACATCACATCCCAATTGGATGTGGGAACCCTTCTCCATCCTTACATACGCTTTCCCATCTATGAAACATTTCGCGCCACACTGAACCCCTTTCCATTTCAACGGAAGCAAGTGTACCAAGGAGAATATCCTCCATACTACGATTTTCAATTGAACCAACATGCTTGTACCTTTCTGTTCAACAACGGGTAAAGCCCAACGTGAGCTTCCCGCTCTCCCTTATTCTACCCTTTCGATATGGGTATGAGACACCCGCCAATTGGCGTGGCTTCAAATGTTATCGCGTGCTACACCATCTGCCGAACAGCCCTATCACGCCTTAGCTGCCCACATGCGGTAGCCTTATGCGGCATACTGCTGAGCCATTGAAGATTTTTGAAAAAACTGCTTGACTACCCATATCGAATACGTAAGTCATGAATACGATAGAAGATAGGAAGATGGCAGCTCTGGAAGTGCTGAAATCAACAGGCATAGATGTGCTGGAGGCTGCATTGGTGGCGAAAGAGGCTTTAGAGTGCGGGCGGGGACGGGTTAGGCGGGCGCGGGAGTGTGTGCGGCTGGGTGCGGAGGAGATGCGGAAGCGTGAGAGGACGGTGACGTTTGCCAAGGCCGTGGAAACGGCGCTGGAGGATAGGAAGCGGAAGGGACTACGGGCGCGGTCGATTGTGGATTTCAGGTATCTATGCAAGAGGATGATGGCGCGGAATCCCGGGTTGGCGGAGCGGCGGGTGAGGAGTGTTACGTCGGGGGATTGTCGGCGGTATCTGGAAACGGCGTTCGGCGGTAGCGCGGCGCAGTACAGGAAGGCGCGGGCGATATTGAGCGGGGTGTTTTCCACGGCGATACGGCACGATTGGTGCGACACCAACCCGGTGGCGCGGGTGGAGGTGCCGGATGTGGTGGAGAAGCCGATAGAGCCGCTGACGATTGAGGAAGTGGAGCGTCTGGAAGCGGCGGCGCAGCTGCCGGAACACGAAGACATGCAGCTGTCATTGCATCTGATGCTGTACTGCGGCATACGCCCCACGGAGGTGAGCCGGATTGATCCCGAACGCGACATCGACTGGGAACACGCGCAGGTGTTGGTGCGTCCCACCACCAGCAAGACAGGCGGCGGGCGCGTGGTGCCGCTACGCAAGGCGGATGCCATCACCGTGCGCACCATCCCGCACCGCTGGAAGGAACGCTGGCGTGCATTGAGGCGCAAGGCTGGTTGGGCTCAAAGTCGTCGATGGCAACCAGATGTTTGCCGGCACACCTTTGCCACATACCACGCCGCGCGTTTCCGCAACTTCCCCGCATTGCAGATGGAGATGGGACACCGGGATTCAAGCCTGCTGCGTACGCGCTATGTGTATGCGGGGAAAATAAACGAAGCAGCCGCGCTACGATACTTTGGAAGCTCCCAGGCAAATCTCAAATGACGGCAAGGATCTGCACATGAGTGCGTTCGTGTTGGCATTTTTCTTGCCAAGGCGGGGCGGGGTGGGTAGGATGGGTGCATGAGGTATGTGTTGTCAGCCGCGGTGCTATTGCTGGCGGGGTGTTCCGCGCCGCCGGAGGTGGCGGTGGATATCCTGCCGCCGGCACGGAGCGTGACCCGCGCAGAGGTGAAGCAGATAGCGAAGGCCTACGTCACGCTGCGCTGGAACGGCGAGCGCCGCATGCGCATGCACGGCAACGACCCGCAGGGGTTGCGCGTGGATACCCCGGATGCCGCGCACGATGACATGGACTGGCGCTTCTGGTGGACCCTGGGCGGCAACATGGGCATGCCCTACAAGTGGGGCGGGTTCGACACGCCCAAGGAGTTCCTGCACCGCCTGCACAACGATGCCACCGTGTACGCCGGCGACTACGCCTCCCCCACCAAGATAGCCGGGGGCGACGATGCGGTGAGCCGCTATGCGGCGGGTATCGACTGCAGCGGCTTTGTCTCCCGCTGCTGGCGCTTGGAGCGTCCGTATTCCACGCGTGAGCTGGCAGCGCTGTGCCGCCCGCTGGGCAGCGTGGACGAGCTGAAGCCGGGGGACATCATGCTGCTGCCTGGCGTGCATGTGTGGCTGTTCCTGCGCTGGGAGGAAGCGGACCACCGGCACATGGTGATTGTGGAATCCGGCGGCGTGCCGGAATGGAAGTGCGCCTACAAGAGCGTGGACACGCAGCATTTCCTGGACGAGGGATACCGCCCCTACCGCTACCGCCGCATCCGCGAGTGAATACCACCCGCGCAGCAGTTGGCGTGTATCCACCCCGCGCGGAGGCGGGGTTACGTTAATCGTAAGAGCGAAGGGGGACACCCCCAGGGCTGACGCCCTGGGCTGGAAAAGGTTGACGCCGCAGGGCGGCTCAAAATTTGGCACGCTCCACGTGCAAGAATACTTGCCCCGCGCCGAATGGCGCGCTTGCTTTGAGCCGCCTTGGCGGCGTTCACTTTTTCCAGCCCACGCCGTAAGGCGTGGGGGTAACCACGCCCGATATGTCTCGGCACGTAACCCCGCCTTGCGCGGGGTGGATACACGCCAAAGCTAATCTGCCCTCACCATTCCACGCGGTTTTCCTCTTTCCAAAACTGTTCGAGGTTGTAGAAGTCGCGGACCTCTCCGGCCATGACATGGACCATGACATCGATGTAGTCCAGGACGGACCAGAGGGCGTTGGGTGTGCGTTCCGCGTAGGTGGGGTTGAGGCCGTGCTGCTCGAAAATATCCTTGTCCACATCCCGCAGGACGGCGCGGAGGTGGGGAACGGAGGTGGCGGTGCAGACAATGGCGAAGTCCGTGAGGTTGGAGGAGCCGCGGAGGTCGTACACGGCGATGTCGGAAGCCTTGGCGTTGTCAGCTGCCTTGGCGCATGCGATGGCGAGTTCTTGGCTGGTCATGGGTTGGGTTGGTTGTCGTCTTGATGTTCGTCTTGGGGAGCCTCTGCCACGGGCTCGTCGGGGAGATCGGGCAGCTCCGGGGGAAGCTCGCGCGCGGGCGGCGCACTGAGTTCGCCGGTCTCCAGCAGCTCCTTCACCTGGTCGCCGCTGAGGGTTTCGTACTCCAGCAGCTTGTCGGTGATGAGCAGCAGCTTGTCCTTGTTGTCGGAGAGGATTTGCAGGGCGCGGCGGTAGTTTTCCACCACGATGCGCTGGATTTCCTCATCGATGATCTGAGCGGTGTGCTCGGAGAAGTTGCGGGTGGTCTGGGACATGTCGCGGGCGAGGAAGACCTCGTTGTGGTTGGTGCCGTACTCCACTGGGCCGAGCTTCTCGCTCATGCCGTAGACGCAGACCATCTTGCGCGCCACCGCGGTGGCCATCTGGATGTCGCCGCGCGCGCCGCCGGAGATGTCGCCGAGCACGAGCTGCTCCGCGCAGCGGCCGCCCATGGACATCACGATGTAGTCCAGCAGCTCATTCTTGAACTCGCTGTGCTGGTCCTCGTCCGGCAGCATCATGGTGACGCCCAGGGCGGGGCCGCGGGGGATGATGGTGACCTTGTGGAGGGGCAGCTTCTTGGACAGCTCCGTGCGGAGCAGGCAGATGGCGTGGCCCACCTCGTGCACGGCGGTCATGTACTTCTCCTTCTCTGAGATTTCCAGGGAGCGGCGCTCGCGTCCCCAGCGCACCTTCTCGCGGGCCTCCTCCAGGTCGTCCTGAGTGACGGCCTGTTGATTCTTGCGAGCGGCGATGAGGGCGGACTCGTTGACGAGGTTGGCGAGCTCCGCGCCGGAGAATCCGGTGGTGGCGCGGGCAATGGGCTTGAGGTCCACCCCCGGAGCCATCTTCACCTTGCGTGCATGCACCTTGAGAATCTGCTCGCGGCCACCCGCATCCGGCAGGTGTACCATCACCTGGCGGTCGAAGCGGCCCGGTCGCAGCAGCGCGGGATCCAGCACGTCCACGCGGTTGGTGGCGGCAATGACGATGACGTTCTCGTTGGCGGTGAAGCCGTCCATCTCCACCAGGAGGGCGTTGAGGGTCTGCTCGCGCTCGTCGTGACCGCCGCCCACGCCGTGGCCGCGGTGGCGCCCCACGGCATCGATTTCGTCAATGAAGATAAGGCAGGGGGAGTGCTTCTTGGCCTCCGCGAACATGTCTCGCACGCGGCTGGCGCCCACGCCCACGAACATCTCCACAAAGTCGGAGCCGGAGATGGTGTAGAACGGCACGTCCGCCTCGCCCGCAATGGCGCGGGCCAGCAGGGTCTTGCCCGTGCCGGGAGGGCCAACCATGAGGACGCCCTTAGGGATGTTTCCGCCGAGGTTGCGGTATTTCTTGGGGTTGCGGAGGAACTCCACAATCTCCCAAACCTCCTCCTTGGCTTCGGTGATGCCGGCCACGTCGTCGAAGGTGGTGTTGTTGCTGCTGGCATCCAGCAGGCGGGCACGGCTGCGGGAGAATTTGGCCGCGCCACCGGGGCCGCCCGTCTGCACGCGCATGAAGAAGAACAGCAGCAGCACCAGCAGGATGATGGGAAGCCCGTTGATGATGAACGCGCCCCAGGAGTTGTTGTCCACGCGGTAGTTCACGCCGTTGCCCAGCAGGGCGCTCACGGTGTTGCCCTGGAACCCTCGGTTGAAGTCCACCTTCACGGGCTCCACGTCCTTCTGGGAAACCTTGCCGTCCAGCGGCAGGCGGAACTCGCCCACAATCACGGGCTGGTCCGCGATGTCATAGATGACGGGCGGCTGCGGCGCGGTGAGGATGCGGCCCTCCTCGCCCAGGCGCTGGAACTGCTCCGCGGTCCAGATGCGCACGGCCTTGCTGAGGTCGGGCTGCTCAGCGGAGCGCGTGGTGGTGATGCCGTAGCGGTTGCAGAGCTCTCGCACGGCGTCGGAATCCGTGAAGGGCATGAAGAACTCGGTCTTCTTGAACTGCGGCGCGTTGCGGTAGCGGTAGGCGGTGATGACACCCTCCGAGCTGCCGTCGCTCGTCAGCACCTCAATGGGGAAGTTCTTCTGGTCGTGCAGCACGATGAGCCCGTTGCGGTAGTCCTGCTGGAACTCGTCGAGCTTCATGGCCTTGGCGGGCGGCGCCAGCACGCCGTCGAACACGAAGGCCATCAGCAAAATGCCGGCTATCACCGTCATCAAAATCATGAGCCCCCAGTTCGGGGAACCGGGCGTTTGCGGTGCGGGCGGAGGGAAATTGTTCTTGGGGTCTTTCTCTGACATCTTTTGTTGAGCTTATTCTAGCGCGGTTTTTCCTAACAAGGAATGCCTTTTCCAGACATGCCGCGTCATGCATTCATCATCTTGATCAGGTTTTGCCGGAACTCCTTGAGGTCGGCGAAGTAGTTGGGATACGCCTTTTGCAGGCGCTTGAGGGAATCGGTCTTCACGAGGACGACTTGGCGCAGGGGGTCGCCCTCGCTTCTCTGTTCCTCGCGTGTGTACACATCATACGCTTCCATGTAGCGGTTCACGGCGAACAGGCGCACCTGCACGGATTTTTCGTGCGTGTCCAGCACCAGCACGGCGAGAGCCGCCTTGGCCTTGGCGATGTTGGGCAGCAACTTGGAAACGGAGGAGAAGCCTTGGATTTTCTCCAGCACGCCCAGCTCGCGCGCCATCTTGCGGATTTGCCCGTGCAGCCCGGCTGCGGTGAGCCCACGGTGGCGCTCCAGCATGGGCTGGCCCTCCATCAGGGCGTAGGCGCTGGACACCAGGGCGAAGAACTCCAGCCAGCGCGTGTCTCCCTTGCTGGATTTGAAATGCTCGCCCATGAACGCCTCGAACGTCTCCACGGCGGTGGCCCACACGTGTTGCAGCTTGGTGCGGAACTGCATCTCCACCTGCAGGCCGTTGTAGTCCGGCATCGGGTGGCTGTAGCGGAACACAATGTGCCGGCCGCGGTAGCCGGAATCCTTGGGCTTGGCCACGTAGTCGTCCATGCGGACCATTTGGTGGCGCATGCGGGCCTTGCCCTGGGTGTAGGCGGCGCAGATTTTATCCAGCTCATCCATGTTGGCGGTGATGGTGCGGATGCCGCCGATATCCTGCATGCGGTTGAGCTGCATGGAGGGGAAGCGCTGCAGCTTCTCCAGGATGGTGGGGAGACGCTTGATGCGCTGGGCCACGATGGCCTTGCCGCAACCGAGAGCCTTCAGGCGCTTGCGCAGGGTGGCCTGGAAGGTGTTGAGCGGTGCGTAGTGCAGCAGGCGGTAGTTCATCAGCACGTGGATGGCGGCCTCGCGCTCCTGAGGCGTGAGGGACTCCGGGTGTTTGAGCCTCTCCCCGGCCTTGCAGACCTGGTTGTTGGAGTACTGGCGTGTTTCAAAGGGAGGCACCATGGCGTGCGGAAGCGGGCGTTAAATCATGTGACCCATGCGCTCGCGCTTGGTTTCCAGGTAGCGTGCGTTGTCCTCGTTGGGGGGGATGGAGATGGGGAGGTGCTCCACCACATCCAGGCCGTGGCCGGAGAGGCCGACGATCTTGCGCGGGTTGTTGGTGAGGAGGCGCAGGTGGCGCACGCCGAGGTCGTGCAGGATTTGCGCGCCCACGCCGTAGTCGCGCAGGTCCGGGGCGAAACCGAGCTGGATGTTGGCGTCGACGGTATCCAGCCCCTGCTCCTGGAGCTTGTAGGCGTGGAGCTTGGCGGAGAGGCCGATGCCGCGGCCCTCCTGGCGGAGGTAGAGGATGATGCCGCCTTCCTGCGCCACGCGCTTCATGGCGTGGTGCAGCTGGTCGCCGCAATCGCAGCGGCGGCTGCCGAAGACATCGCCGGTGAGGCACTCGCTGTGCACGCGGCAGAGCACGGGCTTCTCGGGGTCGATTTCCCCGTGCACGAGCGCAAGGTGGGTTTGGCCGTCCACCTTGGAGCGGTAGGAATGGCACATGAAATCACCGTACGCGGTGGGGAGTTTCACCACCGCATCGCGCTCGATGAGCGTTTCCGTGCGCTGGCGGTACTCGATGATTTGCGCGAGCGAGCACGCCTTCAGGGCAAACTTCTTCTGGAAGCTCCCCAGCTCGCCGAGGCGGGCCATGGTGCCGTCCTCCTTCATGATTTCGCAGCACACACCCACGGGTTGCAGGTTGGCGATGCGCATGAGGTCCACGGTGGCTTCCGTGTGGCCGGCGCGGCGCAGGACGCCGCCCTCTCGCGCGCGCAGCGGGAAGCTGTGGCCGGGCTGCACGAAATCGGCCAGCGTGGCGGCGGGGTCCGCCAGCTTGATGGTGGTGATGGAGCGCTCAAAGGCGCTGATGCCGGTGGTGGTGCCCTCCCTGGCGTCCACGCTCACGGTGAAGGCTGTGTGCAGCTTCTCCGTGTTGTGCTGGGTCTGCATGGGCAGGCCGATGGCGTCCACGCGCTCCGGTGCCATGGGCACGCAGATGAGCCCGCGGGCGTGCGTGGCCATGAAGTTGATGTTCTGCGGCGTGGCGAACTGGCCCGCGCAGATGAGGTCTGCCTCGTTCTCGCGGCTGGGGTCGTCCGTCACCAGGATGAGCCGGCCGAGCCGCAGCTCCTCCAGCACTTCCTCCAGCGGGGAGTACAGGATGGGATCCGGCCCGTCCGCCACGGGAACCTCGCCCGCGGGTGCCGCGGGGGCGGCGGGGGCGGGGTCTTCCTTCGGCCGGGGGGTGGTGTCCTGTCCGCTCACGGCGGCATCACAGCGGTTGATGAAGTCGTTCATGTCGAACGCGCCGTCCTTTGCGGGAAATTCAACGGTGCCCATGGTGCTTACTGTTGGCTTTTTGCCCAGGAATCGCGGAGACCGACGGAGCGGTTGAAGACGGGATGTTCGGGTGCGTGGTCGTAGCGGTCCGCCACAAAGTAGCCGATGCGCTCGAACTGGCAGAGGAACTCCGGCGCGGCGGCGGCCAGCGCGGGCTCCACCACCGCATCCGTGATGGTGGTGAGGGAATCCGCGTTCAGTGAGGCCAGGAAGCCCTCCGGGTTCGCATCCGGCGCCTCGTCCTTGAACAGGCGGTCGTACAGGCGCACCTCCGCCTTCACGCCATGCTTGGCGGAAACCCAGTGGATGGCACCCTTGCACTTGATGCCCTCCGGCGGGTTGGCGCCCACGGTGCCGGGGATGATTTCGGCGCGCACCTCGGTGACGGTGCCGTCGTCCTCTGCGGCGTAGCCCTGGCAAATCATGCAGTAGGCGCCGCGCAGGCGCACACAGGCACCGGGGGAAAGGCGCTTGTACTTCTTGGGCGGCTCCACCATGAAGTCGTCGCGCTCAATCCACACCTCCTTGGTGAGGGTGACCTTGCGGCTGCCCAGCTCCGGCTTTTCCGGGTTGATGACCACCTCGACTTCCTCCTCGAAGTCGTCCGGCACATTGATGAGGACGAGCTTGAGGGGCTTGAGGACGGCCATGCGGCGCTCGGCATGGGTGTTGAGCTCGGCGCGCACGGCGTTTTCCAGGCGGGCCACATCGGTGTTGCCGTTGAACTTGGTGATGCCCACGCCCTCGCAGAAATCCACGATGGCCTTGGCAGGGTAGCCGCGGCGGCGCATACCGCAGATGGTGGGCATGCGCGGGTCGTCCCACCCGGCCACAAAGCCCTCCTCCACCATCTGGCGCAGCTTGCGCTTGCTCATCACGGTGTAGGTGATGTTGAGGCGGGAGAACTCGCGCTGCTGCGGGCGTGCTGGCACCTTGCAGTGGTCGATGACCCAATCGTACAGCGGGCGGTGGTTCTCGAACTCCAGCGTGCAGAGGGAGTGCGTCACGTGCTCGTAGGCGTCCTCCAGCGGGTGGGCGAAATCGTACATCGGGTAGATGCACCACTTGTCGCCGGTGTTGTGGTGCTTGTCGTAGGAGATGCGGTAGATGACAGGGTCTCGCATGTTCATGTTGCTGCTGGCCATGTCGATCTTGGCGCGCAGCACGGCGGCACCCTCGGCGAACTTGCCGTCCTTCATGTCCTGGAAGCGGGCCAGGTTTTCCTCCACCGGGCGGTCACGGTAGGGGGAGTGCGTGCCGGGGTGGGTGAGGTCGCCCCTCTGCTGGCGCATGGTCTCTCGGTCCTGCTCGTCCACATAGGCCAGGCCCTGCTTGATGAGGTCCACGGCGCAGTCGTAGTAGAAATCAAAGATGTTGGATGCCCAGTAGAGGTGTTCTCCCCAGTCGAACCCGAGCCAGTGGATGTCCTCCTGGATGGAGTTGACGAACTCCACGTCCTCCTTGCAGGGGTTGGTGTCGTCGAAGCGCAGGTGGCACACCGCCCCGCGGTGCGCGTACTCCTTGGCAATGCCGAAATCCAGGCAGATGGCCTTGGCGTGGCCGATGTGCAAATACCCGTTAGGCTCCGGCGGGAAGCGCGTGATGGGGGCATCGTAGTGCTTCTCTTCCAAGTCCGCGGCAATCCACTCGCGGATGAAGTCTTTCTTGTCCTCGTTGCTCATGCGCGGCATTCTAACCGCCAACGCGCGCGCACGCAAGCACAATCCATGTCACGGCGCATATTTCAGGGTAGGCGCCAGGGTGCCCTGAGCTTCACGTATTCCGCCCGCGGCAGCAGCACGTACACCGGGTTCCTGGAGACGCTCAGGCGGGAGATGATGGCGCGCAGGTTCTGCTCATGCAGGGTGGTGCAGCCCGCGGTGGGGGCGGCTCCGGCATCTCGCCAGATGTGGAAGAAGATGGAAGAGCCTCCGCCGAGCACCGGGCGGCCGGGCGTTCCCGCCGTGTTGTGGCAGATGAGCATCTTGATGCTGTGCGGGTAGTCGGTCTGCTTCATCTGCTCATGCAGCTCCCAGGGCGTGGCGGCGGGGTGGTTCAGGCGGATGTAGCGGTTGTAGTATTGCGGCGTGTTGAGGTCCGTCACCCACAGGTCGTTGGGGCCCACGTGCACCTCCGGCAGCGCGCGGTCGTGCTTCACGGGGGTCTTGGTGGTGGTCCAGAGGCCGCCGATGGCGAACACGCCGGCGGGCGAGCGGCCGTCGCCCTCCTTCTTGAGGGTGACACCGCGCGGGTTGGCGTGGATTCCCAGCCCCCAGGCGGTGCCGTTGCGGCCGATGCGTGCGGGGAAGGGACCCAGCACGCGCACCCATTGGCCGTTGCGGTTCTTTTCCACCAGGGAAACCTGGGCCTGTGAGGAGTTCCAGCCCTCTGTGATGCCAATAATGGCCTGTGTGCAGTTTGCGGGAACCTGGGCCTCTGCGGTCAGGCACCCCAGAACCGCCGCCAGCAGTGCAAAAATCTTCTTCATGCCCGCCATTCTACCACCCCGCGCCCCGCGCGTCAAATGCCTGTGGGGACATACTTTGCCACCAGCGGTTCCTGCACGGCGAACATGGCCTCGCGGTCGGCGGGCTCGTAGTCGCGGTAGCCGTGGAGGTGCACCATGCCGTGCACCATGTAGCGGAAAAGCTCCTCCCGCGGGGAGAGGGCGTGCTCCGTGGCGTAGCGCAGGGCGGTGTCGCAGCTCACCAGGATTTCTCCGTAGGGGAAGGTGATGGCGTCCGTGGGCGTGGGATCGTTCAGGAATTCGGCATGCACGGCGGCAATCGTCTCGTCGTCCACAATGGAAATTTCCACCTCCTGCAGCTCGGAGAGGGTGTGGTCCGGCCCCTGCGGCTGCGCCATCAGCTCCGGCAGCATGCGGTTGAGCGCGGCGGCGTAGGTCTCCGCCAGCTCATCCGTCACCCACGCGCGCCCGGCGTGGAGGTAGACCTCAATCCGCGGCGTTGTCATCTTGGGTATCGTTGGCGTTTTGGCGTTCCGCGAGCTTGCGCCTCTTGGCCTCCGCGCGGGCGGCGCGGAAGAAGGACTGGAACTGCTCCAGGCAGGGTTCCGCCAGCACACCGGGCACGCACTCGCACTTGTGGTTGAGCGGCGGGTTGGAATCCAGCAGGTTGATCCAGCCGCCGCACGCGCCGCCCTTGGGATCCGGTATGCCGAAGACCACGCGCTGCGGGCGGCAATGAACCAGCGCGCCCGCGCACATGGGGCAGGGCTCCTTGGTGACGTACACGGTGCAGCCGTCCAGCCGCCAATCGCCCACGGCGGCCTGTGCGGCGGTGAGGGCCAGCATCTCGGCGTGCGCGGTGGCGTCTTTCAGGGCCTCCACCTGGTTCCAGCCGCGTGCAATCACGCGGCCGTCCTTCACAATCACGCAGCCGCACGGCACTTCATTGGCGGCGCGGGCCTTCTCAGCCTCGCGCATGGCAAGCTGCATGAATTGTTCGTCCTCCGTCAAGGGTGGGCAGGGGAGCATTCCCGCGTGCCTCACTTGAGGGTCACGCGGGGGTCGTTGTCAAGAATCTCCTGCAGCTCCGGCCAGCCCTCCTCGGTCTGGTTCTGGAACATGTGCAGGTAAACGGAAGCGGCGCCGGCGGGGTTGTTGGCGAACAGCTCGTCCACTGCCACCTTCAGCTGCTCCGCGTCAAGCTTCTCCGGCAGCACATCCACCACGCCGTGGCCGTTGTGCGCAATGCCGAGCTTCTCAATGAAAGCCACCAGCATGGGCTCGTGCTTGCGGATGAGCCAGACCTGCAGCAGGTGGTCGGAGATGGTTTCCGCGGGCATCCAGCAGAGCATCTTGCGAAGCCAGGCGAACTGCTCCTCCACGGGCTTCTGCTGCATGTACTGCGGGCGCAGCTTCTTGAGGGCGCTCAGCTCGCGCAGGGCGGCGCGGTACACGCCGCGCTCCTGGTTGCGCATCCATGTCAGGAACTCGTTCACGGTCTCGTCGTCGGACTTCTGGAAGATGGTGTAGGACTTCATTTTTGCTATCTGTTTGAAAAAAGGTTGCGCGTATTCAACCACACGCACGGGTTTTTGTCCAGCATAAAGACAGGCAGTGCGAAAATACGGCTCGCGCCCGGGCTTACAGTTCCGGGTCCCAGCCGTTCTTCATGAGGTCGTCGTAGAGCTTCTGGGCCTCGTCCTTCATGTCCTGCTTGGCCATGCGGAGGTACATGGCGGACTCCTTCTCGTCGGCGGTGAGGTTGGTGCCACCCTTGGCGGTGATGTAGGCAAGGTAGACGAGGGCCTCCGGGATGTTGTTGGCCACGGCATCCTGGAGGGTCTGCTTGGCCCTGTAGGCATCCGCGGGGATGCCGCCCAGCCCCTTGTACTGCACATACGCCATCAGGATGATGGCCCCGGCGCCGCCGGGAACACCGCGGTTGGCGGCCTCCAGGATGAGTGGCAGGGCCGCCTTCTCGTCCTTCTGCACGCCCATGCCCTTGAGCAGCATGATGGCCTGCGCGGTGGCGCATATCGGGTCGCCGCCCTTGGCTCCCATCTCAAAGCTGCGGTAGGCGCGGTTGTCGTCCTTCTGGAACCCGTACTTGCCGCTGATGTAGGACATGCCGAGGATGTAGCGGGCCTCCGAGTTGCCGGACATGGCGGCGAGGCGGATGAGGTGGCGGCCCATCTGGTCGTTGTGGGGGATATCCAGCTCCTTCACGTTCTCGGGGCGCTGGGGTTCGGTGAGAAGGTTGCCGAGCAGCATGACGGCGCTGGGGCTGTGCATCTTCACGGCCTCCTGGAGCAGCTGGTAGCTTTCCTTGGGCATGGAGGCGGAGCATGCGGCGGAGAGGGCGTACACGGCCTCCGGGTTGCCGAGCTTGGCGGCCTTCTGCATCCACTCGGACTGGTCGTTGAGGTTTTCCGCCTGCATGGCGAGGAAGTAGACGACGTGGTGGTTGCCGCGGTCGATTTCGGCCTTGACCTCGGGCTTGTCCTTGGAGTCGAAGCCGTTGAGACGGCCGGTGAGCTGGAGCCACTTGAAGCGGGGCATGAATTTGCCGTCCTTGCAGGCGGCGAGCATGTCCTTGTGCGCCTGGGCCTCGTCCTTGAAGGTGCCGATGCCGTTCATGCGGGCCATGGCCACGTTCAGCAGGGCGGGGGCGTAGCCGGCGTCTGCCGCCTTTTTGAGCAGCGCGAAGGCGTCCTTGCCTTTTTTGCCCTTGATTTCGTCCTCCGTGATGTAGGCGAGCATCTTGTCGCCGATGTACTGCATGGCGGGAGCGATGCCGTCCTTGGCGGCCTGCTGCATCCAGGCGTCGATGGCGAATTCATCGTTGGTGGCGTTGAGGATGGCCTTCATGGCGGGCATGAAGTCGTAGGTGCATTCCTTGGCCTCCAGCTGCAGGCGCTCCTTGAAGGCGGCGTACTCCTTGGGATGGGCGGCGGGCGAGATATCGGCGGCGGAACCGGGGTCCTTTGTTTCCTGAACGCTCTGCTCCACCTTTGCCTGGGGCAGGGTGGAGGTTTCAGAGGGCAGCACGTCCTTCAGGGAATTGAGCAGGTCATCCTGCGCATACAGAACGGGGGTGGCGGCGCAAAGGGCTGCCGGTATCAGCACGCTAGTCTTCATGCGCGGCATTGTAGGCTTTTCGCCCCGCCCTGGCAAGCCTGTTCCGTGTCTTTTTACAGAAGCCCCACCGCTATCTCGTCCGCCACCAGCCGCCCGCGCCGCGTGAGCAGGAGCGCGCCGTCCCCGCCGCGGTGCGCCAGGCCCTCCCGCTCCAGCATGGAAACGAATTCCGCATCCTGCGCGCGCAGCATGTCGGCGGGCAGGCCGGTATCCGTGCGCAGCATGAGCCCCAGCAGTTCCGTGCGCCGCGCCTCCGGGGAAAGTTGCTCCGCCGTGCCGGGCGGCAGCTGCCCCTGCGCGAGCGCGGCTGTGTACGCGGCGGTGTCGCCCGCGTTTTCATAGCGCGTGCCGTCCACCGTGCCGCAGGCACCCGGCCCCAGGCCGATGTAGTCCCGGCCCCGCCAGCAGGCGAGGTTGTGCAGGGATTCCCCGCCCGTGCGCGCGTAGTTGGAGATTTCGTAGTGGCGGAAGCCCGCGGCGGTGAGGATGTCCTCCGCCTGCTCGAAAAGCGCGGCGTCGCGCTCATCGTCCCCGCTGCCGGCGTATTGGGAGTGGAAGGGCGTGCCTTCCTCCAGGGTGAGACTGTAGGCGGAAATGTGGTCCACGCCCAGCCGCACGGCCTCTCGCAGCGTGTGCTCCCACTCCTGCGCCGTCTGCCCCGGCAGCGCGAACATGAGGTCGATGTTGATGTGCGGCATCCCCGCCTCCCGGAGCATCTGCACGCTCTCCTCCACATCGGCGGGCGTGTGCTCGCGCCCCAGCAGGCGCAGAAGGCGCGGCTCGAAACTCTGCACCCCCAACGATACGCGCGTGATGCCCAAATCCCGCCATTGCCGCACCTTTGCGGGCGTGAACGTGGCCGGGTTGGCCTCAAAGCTCCATTCCTCCACGCGGGAAAAGTCCGTCACCCCGCGCAGCCCCTCCACCAGGCGCTCCAAGTGCGTGGGGGAGAGCATGCTCGGCGTGCCGCCGCCAAAGTACACCGTGCGCGGCGCAAAGCCCGCCGGCACCCGCAGCCGCGCCTCTTGCCCCACCGCCCGGACAAACCCGCGCATGTCCGTGCTGCCCGGCGTGTGCTTGAAGAACGCGCAGTACGGGCAGACCCGGTGGCAGAACGGGATGTGGATGTACAGGGATTCAACCATTCTAGGGGGAATTCGGGATTAAGATGAGGATGAGGATGAGGAAATTTCCGGTCGCGCACGCCCATTTTGCCCCATCGCCCCTGCAAAATCAATGCAAGTTTGCTTTTTTTCTCAAAAAAATAGAAATTTTGCTTGCATAATCGCGCGGTTTGTGTTTTACTTCCGCCGCACACGGCGTCGCCGCTGTAGCTCAGTGGTAGAGCAACGCATTCGTAATGCGTGGGTCGTCAGTTCAAATCTGACCAGCGGCTTCCACCGCATTGCCATGCGGGTGTGCTTACAGACACAGTGCCTCCGTAGCTCAGTTGGTAGAGCAGTTGACTCTTAATCAATTTGTCCGCGGTTCGAGCCCGCGCGGGGGTACGCAACAGGGGAAGGATTGAAAAATCCTTCCCCTGTTCCTTTAGACCCCTCCCACCCCCGTTCGTCCCGCCCCAAAAACGGCCATTTAGCCCGATGAAGGGACGGGGAACGGGTGTGGCGTGCGCGCTGTTTTTTGCGTGCGGACGCGGATAACATCGCGCTTGTCGCTCCCGTTTTGCAGCGGCATCCGCCCGCCTGCGCCGAAGTCTGCGGCGTGCCGAGACCGCCGCGCATGGCCCCGACTCCCCGAAGTTTCGGCTTGTCTCGGCGTAGCATGGGCGCGGAGCGCCAAGCGAAGACGGAAGGGGAGTCGCCTCAACACCACCGGCGGCCCCGTTCAAGGCGCGGTAAGGCGGGGTGGGTTAACCGCGAAGCGTGTTGACCCCGATAGGGGCGAGGGCGCGCCTGAGTCAACGTAGCTGTACCGACTTGCTCGGTACAGCATAGACGGGCCGCGCCATAGGCGCGCGAATTTATCAAACTGCGCTACACTAGACCTGCGGATGGCAAAAAATTAGATTGACATGCGCCGTGTTTTGGAATAGAAAGAAGCCAGTCAGGTGGGGAGTCTGTTTTCAGGCTCACGCTGCATCCAATGTAGTGTTAAGACCACGTTTTTTATTTGGCCCTGGATGCCTCGGCATCCAGGGCCATCTCATAAGCCATGGGGCCAATCTCAAACAGTCCGGAAGAACTCGCTGCATCCCTCGTCAGACGTGGAATGCAGAGTTCCCAAGGATTGGTTGGCTCTGCCCTGCAAACGGAAATTGCCGAAAGGCTGCGCTTCATCAGTTTTCACAGGTTGTCGCCGTACTGGGCGGTCGCCGACCCCATGGGCATAGCCGGCAATGCCGTAGAATCCCGGTTCCGGCCCGGCACCTATTGGGAAAGCGTGTTGGCGCGCTATATGTTCGACCGAAAGTTGCGCCTCGCTGTGTTCGATGCAATTTCCCGCATTGAGATTGCGCTTCGCACGCAGATTGCGTATTGGTGGGTTCATGAAACCGGGAATGATTTCCCGCAAAAGGACCATAACAACTACCAGTCGGCTTTCAGGGTGAGCGAGCTCTTTGACGATGTGAACCGCTGCTTCAGGAGCAGCCAAACCGCCGAAACCTTGTTCTATAAAAACAACTGCCGCATCACCGATGCGCGCGACCTCCCCATCCGCGCATTCGTGGAATACACCTCGTTCGGCAATATCAGGAAACTCCTCACAGCCGGATTCAAAACCACCTCTTTGGTTCCAGGCATGGTTGCCTGCAATATGGGCATGCCGGGGGATTTGCCCTTCTTCCTCTCCGTCGTCTCCGTGTTGAATGATGTCAGGAATGCCTGCGCCCACCAGTCGCGCGTGTGGAACAACCGCTGGCTTGGCAGGCGCGGCGATGAAATCTTGAAACGGAGTGCCAATCCCCTGTGGAACTACACTTGGGATGAGGTCAGTCGCACGTGGTGTGTACACGGTGGGGGCGACAAACTCGTGCTTTCCCTGTCCTCCTCCGCAGCGGTGTTGACGGCATGCCAAATCATCATCAAGACCATTGCTCCCCGCAGCCAGTGGTCTTCGCGCATATTGAACCTGATTGCCGAACACACCCCGCACAAACATGCATACAGGGCTATGGGGTTCACCAATCCGTATTGGCCGCAACACCCCTTCTGGCAGCGCTAGACCGCCACCGCGCCCGTCCCGCATATTCGCCCAGCGGATTTTCACCCCGCTATGCATCTAAATCACACCCGACAACGCTTGGAATTTGGGGGGGCTCTTTTGCCCGATAAAGGAGCGCAGTGTTATTTATTTGGGAATAAATATATCTGGCAGGGTTGAGGTGTTGTGTAGTTTGGCACGCGTGTATAACGACGCGCTTGACGCGCTCGTTGTGCGGCGGCATGCGCCCGCCTACGCCGAAGGCTGCGGCGTGACGAGACCGCCGCGTATTGCCCCGCTCGCGGGGCTTGAATAACCGCGCCCGGCCTGTCTCGGCGTAGCCTTGGCGAAGACGGACGCGCGAATTTTGCAAATCCTAAATCCCAAATCCAAAATTAGATGCGGAAATATCGACGTGCTGACGCTTCGGTGCCGTTCCCCGCGTACACGTACCGTGTACGCAGCAGGCTGGAATCTCGGTGACCCATTTCGAGTTGGAGAGCGGGGAAGTTGCGGAAATGCACCGCGTGGTAGGTGGCGAAGGTGTGGCGGCAAACATCTTGCCGCCAGGGGTGGGCGGTCTCCTTGCTCCACCCGGCCGCCTTGCGCAACTCCCGCCAGCGCTGCACCCAGCGGCGCGGGATGTCGTGCCGCAGGGCGTCGATGTTCCCGCAGCGCAGCGGCACCACGCGCCCGCCGCCCGTCTTGCTCGTGGTGGGACGCACCACCACGCGCTGGTTCTGCCAGTCGATGTCGCGTTCGGGGTCAATCCTGCTCACCTCCGTGGGGCGGATGCCGCAGTAGAGCATCAGGTGCAATGACAACTGCATATCCCGGTGTTCCGGCAGCTGTGCCGCCGCCTCCAGACGCTCCACTTCCTCAATCGTCAGCGGCTCTATCGGCTTTTCCACCACATCCGGCACTTCTACTCGCGACACCGGGTTGACATCGCACCAATCATGCTTGATAGCCGTGGAAAACACCCCGCTCAATATCGCCCGCGCCTTCCGATACTGCGCCGCGCTCCCGCCATACGCCGTTTCCAGATACCGCCGACAATCCTCTGACGTAACACTCCGCACCCGCCGCTCCGCAAGCCCGGGATTCCGCACCATCAGACGCTTGCAAAGATACCGAAAGTCCACAATCGACCGCGCCCTCAATCCTTTCCGCTTCCTATCCTCCAATGCGGTTTCCACGGCCTTGGCAAAGTTCACCGTCCTTTCCCGCAGCCTCAACTGTTCCTCCCCCAACTGAATGCACGCGCGCGCCCGTTTCACGCGCCCTCGCCCCCGCGCCAATGCCTCCCGAGCCACCAGCGCAGCCTCCAGCACATCTATTCCCGTACTGCGAAGCACCTCTAATGCAGCCTGCTCTCTCTCGCTCTCCTCCCTGTCTCGGCGTATCGCAGAGAAGCCGGAAGCACTTCCAGTGCCGCCCGCTCCTTGTCACGACAAAGCTCGGACGCACCGCGTCCTGCGTAGTCGGATGTCTTCTTGTTTTCCGTGTTCATTGTGTTCTCGCTTTGCTAATGGGTAGTCAAACCTTTTTTCAGAAAAAATCGAGCTTGCCGATACAAAGGTTCAGGTATGCCCATGGACGGGACCCTTATGCGGATGTTGCCTTACTTCATGACTTGGTAACAATTGAATTTGTTGATGAAATAGGCCATCAAACACCCATTAGCAATGGGTATACTACTCACCTATCTTTTGAGGCGTACGTGAACCCGAGATGAAAGTCGCAGTAATAGGAGCCGGAGTTTCCGGCCTTTCCGCCGCGTGCATGTTGTCAGAGCGCGGGTGCGATGTTGTTGTCTTTGAGAAAGCGTCACGCGTAGGAGGGCTCGTCAAATGCGAAGTGGTGGACGGAGTGTTGTACCACCGTGTGGGCGGACACGTGTTCAACTCCCGCCGCGCGGACGTGCTGGAGTGGTTCTGGAAGCACTTCGACAGGGAGCGCGATTTCCACAAGGCAATCCGGCATGCGGTTGTCTCGCTCGCCGACGGAACGAATGTGGACTACCCCATAGAGAACCACCTCTACCAGATGCCGGCGGACATGCGGCATGCCGTCATTGCAGATTTGATGGAGATACAACGGGGAGGCTACAAGGATTCGTCCAATTTCGATGAATTCCTGCGCCACCGGTTCGGCATGACCCTCTACAACGAGTATTTTGCGCCCTACAACCGGAAGATATGGGGGCGCTCCCTCACGGATGTCCCGCTGGCGT